>NZ_JBHZCI010000049.1:0-13308 GCF_042755185.1 Streptomyces sp. NPDC059166
GACTCTGTCCGCCCAACTATGGGTGGATCGCTCAGCATTGCACGCTATGGGGGGTCTGATGGCTTCTGAGGACTCCTGGTTGCCCTGTGACTGATCGTTACTGGGGCGTGACTGTCCGCTATGGCATGGTCCATCGGCTTCCGTCGCTGATGAACACCTGGGAGGGCAATTCCATCGGTTTGGCCGACGTGGCTGGACGGATGGTGTAGTTGTAGTGCCGAGGACAAGCCGTTCGTCCTATAACCGACTCGGCCCGCGTCCGCCATTTCGGGCAACGCGGGTCAAGGTGCAGAATTTAGAGGAAAGAACCGAGAAGGTTCGGTTCTCCCGAGGAGGCCGCTCATGACCGCTCGCACCCCTGATGCCGAGCCGCTGCTGACCCCGGCTGAGGTCGCCACGATGTTCCGCGTGGACCCGAAGACGGTCACCCGTTGGGCCAAGGCTGGCAAGCTCACGTCCATCCGCACGCTCGGTGGACATCGCCGGTACCGCGAGGCAGAGGTCCGCGCACTGCTTGCGGGTATCCCGCAGCAGCGCAGCGAGGCCTGACACACCCCTGTCGCCGCAGCCGTAACCGGGCTCCGGAGGTCCCCCAACCCTCGGTGGCCCACACCACAGCTCCATACGACGGGTGCCCGCCCCAACGGGTGCCATGCCTGTCACCACTGGGTACGTCGTCAGATCGCGCTGGACTCCGCCGGGTCCAGCGCGATCTTCTTTTTTCGCGCCCTGTCCCGCCGGCCGCGCCCCGTGAGCCGCCGGCTGCTCGCGTTCCCGGCCTCTGCCGGACCCCGTCCGGAGCGGGGGAGGGGTGTCCGCCCGCCGGCGGAACCGGACGACGGGTCGGGTTCCGGGGGCGGTCGGGTGCGGGTCTGTTCGGACCTGTTCGCCCGGTCCCGGGTGCACTGGGCGGCTCGGGTGGAAACGGCCGGGGATGTACGCCGAGGGCAGTGCAATTGCACATATTAAATTGGCCAGTTGTAGGCAGCGCGTAAAGTCACCCTGTCCAAAAACAGTTTAAGTGACTCCCGTCACACCCCTGTTGTCCTGCCACCTCCGAGCCTGCCACTTCTCCCGGGTGCCCGGCTGCGGGAGATGGTCACGTCGCGGGGGGACTTTCGTCCCCGGATTCCCGCCTCTCCGGGCCGTCGGCGGCGAGGCGGAGGGAGGTGGGGGGTTCGTGCGGGGGCTGCTTCTCCCCGGGGTGCCGCGCGGCACCCTCGGCGGCCTCCTGGGGGGCGTGCGGCGCCCCGGCGGGGTCGCGGGGTCCCGTGGCCTCGTCCGGCGGCTGCGGGTCCGCCAGGGGCTCCAGGGCGAGGCGTAGCAGGCGGTGGCAGATCGGGCAGTGCCGAGTGAGGTGGCGGTAACCGGACGCGGCCGCCAGGTGGGCGCGCAGCAGTGCGCGGGTCTCGTGTCGTTCCGCGGGCGCAGGCATGCGTGCGGCCTCCCGGTGGACCGGCCGCCCCGCGTCTGAGGGAACTGGAGCGGACTCCGTCCTTAGGGGTTACCGGCGGCGGGGGCCGGCGTCAAGAAGCACGTAAGCCCGGATCCAGGGGATCCGGGCTTACGTCACATGCGGTCCTGACGGGATTTGAACCCGCGGCCTCCACCTTGACAGGGTGGCGAGCACTCCAAACTGCTCCACAGGACCAGGTTTTCGCTGCCTGCCTTGCGGCCTGCTGCGAAGCAAGACTGTACAGGACCCGCACCGGCCAGGTCGAACTCACCCGCTGTGCCGGTCCCGTTACAGCCTCGGGGCGGGGCGGTTCAGGGTGCGGCGGCGTCGATCGCCTTCACGATCCGCTTGTCGGACACGGGCTGCGCCGTCCCGAGCGCGTGCGCGAAGTAGCTCACCCGGAGCTCCTCGATCATCCAGCGGATGTCCAGGACCTCCTGGGGCACGGGCCGTCCCTTCGGCAGCTGCTCCAGCAGCCAGGCGTACTCGTCCTGCATCTCGTGGACCTTCTCCATGCGCGTGGTGTCGCGCTGGACGTTGGTCGGCATCTGCTGGAGCCGGCGGTCCTCGGCGACGAGATAGCGCATCAGGTCGGGCAGCCGCTTCAGCCCGGTCGCCGTGACGAACCCGGCGGGCATCAGGCGGGCCAGGTGGTCGCGTACGTCGGTGACGTTGTTGATCAGGACCAGGCTGTTCGTGGACTTCAGCCGGCGCTCGCAGGCCTGCCAGGCCGCCAGGATCTGCTGCACCTGGCCGATGGTGCGGACGGTGAGGTCCACGAGGTCGGCGCGCACCTTGTCGTACAGCTTCCGGAAGGACGCCTCGTCCCAGGCCGGACCGCCGTGTGCGGCGATCAGCCTGTCCGCGGCCGCGGTGGCGCAGTCGTCGAAGAGCGCCTGGACGGACCCGTGGGGGTTACGGGACAGGGCGAGCTTCTGCTGGTTGGTGAGCTTGTCCGAGGCGAACTTCGACGGGTTCACCGGGACGTTCAGCAGGATCAGCTTCCGCGTCCCGCGCCACATCGCCTGCTGCTGCTCGGCCTCCGTGTCGAAGAGCCGTACGGCGACGGTCGCGCCCTGGTCGACGAGGGCCGGGTACGCCTTCACCGGCTGGCCGGCCCGCCTCGTCTCGAAGACGCGGTCCAGGGTGCCGATGGTCCAGTCGGTGAGTCCGGAACGCTCCACGGACTCCCCCGAGGGCCCCGCGGTGGCCGCTGCGGCCTTGGAGAGGGCCTGACGGGCCTTGGGGCGCAGCTGGAGCCTCAGTGCCTCCAGGTCCTTGTCCTCGGCCACCTTCCGGCGCCGTTCGTCGGTGATCCGGAAGGTGATCTTGAGGTGGTCCGGGATACGGGACAGGTCGAAGTCGTCCGCGGTGACCGGCACGCCGACCATCCGCTGGAGCTCGCGGGCGAGCGTCGACGGCAGGGGCTCCTGGAGGGGCACCGCGCGGTCCAGGAACCTCGTCGCGAAGTTCGGGGCGGGCACGTAGTGCCGGCGGATCGGTTTGGGCAGCGAGCGGATGAGCTCGGTGACCACCTCCTCGCGCAGGCCAGGGATCTGCCAGTCGAAGCCTTCCGACGTGACCTGGTTGAGCACCTGGAGCGGGATGTGGACGGTGACTCCGTCGGCGTCCGCACCCGGCTCGAACTGGTAGGTCACCCGGAACTTGAGCTTCCCCTGGCGCCAGGAGTCCGGGTAGTCGTCCTTGGTGACGGCCCCGGCCTTCTCGTTGATGAGCATCGAGCGCTCGAAGTCGAGCGCGTCGGGTTCCTCCCGGCGCTTGTGCTTCCACCAGGAGTCGAAGTGCGCGCCGGAGACGACGTGTTCGGGGATCCGCCGGTCGTAGAAGTCGAACAGCGTCTCGTCGTCCACGAGGATGTCGCGCCGCCGGGCGCGGTGCTCCAGCTCCTCGACCTCGCCGAGCAGCTTGCGGTTGTCGTGGAAGAACTGGTGGTGGGTGCGCCAGTCGCCCTCGACCAGGGCGTTGCGGATGAAGAGATCGCGCGAGGCCTCCTGGTCGATACGGCCGAAATTGATCTTGCGCTGGGCGACGATCGGGACACCGTAGAGGGTTACCCGCTCGTAGGCCATCACCGCGGCCTGGTCCTTCTCCCAGTGCGGTTCGCTGTAGGTGCGCTTGAGGAGGTGCTGGGCCAGTGGCTCGATCCACTCGGGCTCGACCTTCGCGTTGACCCGGGCCCACAGCCGGGACGTCTCGACCAGCTCGGCCGACATCACGAAGCGCGGCTGCTTCTTGAACAGCGCGGAGCCGGGGAAGATCGCGAACTTGGCGCTGCGGGCGCCCAGGTACTCGTTCTTCTCGGTGTCCTTCAGCCCGATGTGGGACAGCAGGCCGGCCAGCAGCGAGGTGTGCACCGCCTGTTCCGGGATCGACTCGTCGCCCTTGGGCTCCTCGACGGCGATGCCCATCTGCTTGGCGACCGTGCGCAGCTGGGTGTAGATGTCCTGCCACTCGCGGATCCGCAGGAAGTTGAGGTACTCCTGCTTGCACATCCGGCGGAAGCTGGACGAGCCGCGTTCCTTCTGCTGCTCCCGGACGTAGCGCCACAGGTTCAGGAACGCCAGGAAGTCCGACGTCTCGTCCTTGAACCGCGCGTGGTTCTGGTCCGCCTGGGTCTGCTTGTCCGAGGGGCGCTCGCGCGGGTCCTGGATGGAGAGCGCCGCCGCGATGACCATGACCTCGCGGGCGCAGCCGTTCCTGTCCGCCTCGATGACCATGCGGGCCAGCCGCGGGTCGACGGGCAGCTGGGAGAGCTTGCGGCCCAGCGGGGTGAGGCGCTTCTTCGGGTCCTTCTCGGCGGGATCGAGAGCCCCCAGCTCCTGGAGGAGCTGGACGCCGTCGCGGATGTTGCGGTGGTCCGGCGGGTCGATGAAGGGGAACTTCTCGATGTCGCCGAGGCCCGCAGCGGTCATCTGCAGGATGACGGAGGCGAGATTGGTCCGCAGGATCTCCGGATCGGTGAACTCCGGGCGGGTCACGAAGTCGTCCTCGGAGTACAGCCGGATGCAGATGCCGTCCGACGTACGGCCGCAGCGGCCCTTGCGCTGGTTGGCGCTGGCCTGCGAGATCCGCTCGATCGGCAGGCGCTGCACCTTGGTGCGGTGGCTGTAGCGGGAGATCCGGGCGTTGCCCGGGTCGATCACGTACTTGATGCCGGGGACGGTCAGCGAGGTCTCCGCGACGTTCGTCGCCAGGACGATCCTGCGGCCCGTGTGGCGCTGGAAGACCCGGTGCTGCTCGGCGTGGGACAGGCGCGCGTAGAGGGGGAGCACCTCGGTGTGTCTGAGGTTGCGCTTGTTCAGGGCGTCCGCGGTGTCGCGGATCTCCCGCTCGCCGGAGAGGAAGACCAGGACGTCGCCCGGGCCCTCGTGGTCCAGCTCGTCCACCGCGTCGCAGATCGCGGTGATCTGGTCGCGGTCGGAGTCCTCGCTGTCCTCTTCGAGGAGCGGACGGTAGCGGACCTCCACGGGATACGTCCGCCCGCTGACCTCCACGATCGGGGCCTCGCCGAAGTGCTTGGCGAAGCGCTCCGGGTCGATCGTCGCGGAGGTGATGACGACTTTGAGGTCGGGGCGCTTGGGCAGCAGACGGGCCAGGTACCCCAGCAGGAAGTCGATGTTCAGCGACCGCTCGTGCGCCTCGTCGATGATGATCGTGTCGTAGGCGAGGAGCTCGCGGTCCGTCTGGATCTCGGCGAGCAGGATGCCGTCCGTCATCAGCTTCACGAACGTCGCGTCCGGATTCACCTGGTCGGTGAAGCGGACCTTCCAGCCGACCGCCTCGCCCAACGGGGTCTTCAGCTCCTCGGCGACACGCTCGGCGACCGTGCGTGCCGCGATGCGGCGGGGCTGGGTGTGCCCGATCATGCCCCGGACACCGCGCCCGAGCTCCATGCAGATCTTGGGGATCTGGGTGGTCTTCCCGGAGCCGGTCTCACCCGCGACGATCACGACCTGGTGGTCGCGTATCGCCTCCAGGATCTCGTCCTTCTTCTGGCTGACCGGCAGCTGCTCCGGGTACGACACCGCGGGCACACGAGCGGCACGGCCCGCGAGCCGCTCGGCGGACTTCCCGGCCTCGGCCGCGATCTCGTCCAGCACGGACTGGCGGGCCTCGGGCTTGCGGATGCGGCGGGCACCCTCGAGACGCCGGCCGAGCCGGTGCGCGTCGCGGAGCGAGAGCTGCCCGAGCTGGGACTGGAGATCGGCGAAGGAAGTAGACATACGGATCCCAGGATCTCACCCGGGCGGGAGGAGTGGCGAACCCATTTCGTCCGGTCCGTCGCGGCTGTTCCGTCACGGCCGAGCTGCGTCACAGTGAGCGATCGAACGATCACACGACGTACCATTCCGGACAGCTGATGACCCGTCCCCGACGCGATCCGGCACCGGCGGACACCGGGAGCCGGCCCGCTCGGCGCCGGTGGCCTCCGGGGATCCGCGCGCCGCGCCGACCCCGCGCGGATCCCCGGAACCCCGATCCCGTCCACGTACCCGCACGGAGCGCCGCATGCCCACGCCCGCCCGCCGTCCCTCCGCCCGGAAAGCCCACCCCGCGAGGAAGCCCGTCCTCTTCGGCCTGGCCACCGCACTCGCCGCCGGTCTGCTCGGCCTCGTCTCCTACCGGGCGACCGTGCCCGGCGCCCCCGCCTCCGACACCCCGGCCACGGCGGCGACAGCCGGTCAGGACCCCGACCTCTACCGGGAGCTGGCGGAACTCGCCCGGCGAGAGGCGGGCGACAAGCTGGCGCGGGGCCGCGTCGACGCACCGGTCGTCCTCGTGGAGTACGCCGACTTCCGGTGCGGCTACTGCGGGAAGTTCGCCCGGGACACCGAACCCGAACTGATCAAGAGATACGTCGACAGCGGCACACTGCGGATCGAGTGGCGCAACTTCCCGATCTTCGGCAAGGAGTCCGAGGCGGCCGCCCGCGCCTCCTGGGCGGCCGGGCAGCAGGACCACTTCTGGGCCTTCCACCGCGCGGCCTACGCGGAGGACGCCAAGGAGAAGGGCTTCGGAGCGGACCGGCTCAGGGAGCTCGCCCGGCAGGCCGGGGTCAAGGACCTCGACCGCTTCGTACGGGACACCGGCAGCCCGGAGGCGGCCAGATCGGTCGCCGATGACCAGGAGCAGGCCTACGGGATCGGCGCCACGTCCACCCCCTCCTTCCTGATCAACGGACGCCCCCTCGCCGGCGCTCAGCCCACGGCCGTCTTCGCCCAGGCCATCGAGGCCGCGGCGGCGGAGGAAGCGAACGTGGGCAACGCCGGGGACCCCGCGCGGTGATCGCGGACATCGGCTACCTCGCCGCCTTCCTCGGTGGGCTGCTGGCCCTGGTCAGCCCGTGCAGCGCGCTGCTGCTCCCGGCGTTCTTCGCGTACTCCGTCGACTCCGCCGCACGGCTGCTGGCACGCACCGGCATCTTCTACGCCGGCCTCGCCACCACGCTCGTGCCGCTCGGTGCGGCGGGATCCTACGCCGGGCGGATCTTCCACGGTCACCGCGACGCGCTCGTACTCGGCGCGGGCTGGCTGATCATCGGGCTCGGGCTGGCCCAGATCGCCGGCCGGGGCTTCGCCTCCCGGCGGATCGCCTCGCTCAGCGGCCGGATCCGGCCGACGACGGCCGTCTCGGTCTACGCGCTGGGGGCGGTCCAAGGGCTGGCGGGATTCTGCGCGGGCCCGATCCTCGGCAGCGTCCTCACCGTGTCCGCGGTCAGCGCCGGCCCGCTCTACGGAGGGCTCCTGCTCGCGGTGTACGCGCTGGGCATGGCCGCGCCGCTGTTCGTGCTCGCCCTGCTCTGGGAGCGCTACGACCTGGGACGCAGGGTCTGGCTGCGAGGCCGTCCGCTGCGCGCCGGACGATTCGAGCTCCACAGCACCTCGCTGCTCTCCGGCCTTCTCTTCGTCGGGCTCGGTGCGCTGTTCCTCGCGTACGACGGGACGACCGCCCTGCCCGGGCTCCTCGACGCGGACCAGTCGTTCGCCGTCGAGCAGTGGGCGCGGAGCGCGGGCGGGCGGGTGCCGGACGGGGTGGCGCTCGGGATCGTCGCGGCGGCGGCCCTCTCGGCCGTCGCGGTCCACCTGTGGCGGCGGCGCGCCGGGCACAAGGAGGAGGGGGCCGCCTGAGCACGCCGAAGGCCCCGTCCTCGGACGGGGCCTTCGTATGGTGGCTGGGGCCGGGATCGAACCGGCGACCTATCGCTTTTCAGGCGATCGCTCGTACCAACTGAGCTACCCAGCCACGCAGTTCACCGAAGTGATCTGCAAGCGGTCCTGACGGGATTTGAACCCGCGGCCTCCACCTTGACAGGGTGGCGAGCACTCCAAACTGCTCCACAGGACCAAGCAATGTGCGAGACAAGTCTCGCACACGGTAAAGCGTGCCCCCAACGGGATTCGAACCCGTGCTACCGCCTTGAAAGGGCGGCGTCCTGGGCCACTAGACGATGAGGGCTAAGGGCCCACCTGCGCGCCTTCCGGCGCGTCGGGGACGTGAGAAGCATATGGGATGGGAGGAGGTATCGCCAAAACGGTTTACGGGGAGGGCGTCGGGACGCTCGGAGAGGGCGAGGGCTCCTTCAGCTTCTCCTCCGGAAGATGGCGGCTGACCTCGGCCGTCGTCAGTCCGAGGCCGCCCAGGGTGATCTCGTCCCACGCCTGCAGACGCCGGGTGGGGCGGTCCATGTAGAGCACCGAGGCGCGCACCTTCTCCGGCTTGTCGTTCTGCACGGCGCGCAGCCCGCCGCCGCCCGCCGAGCCCTCCACCTTGAGACGCGTGCCGAGCGGCAGCAGTTCGTTCACCCGGTGGTGCACATGGCCGGCCAGCACCAGCGGGACCGTCCCGTCGGTCTCCCGTGCCGCGATCGGGTCGTGGGCCACCGCGATGTCCACCGGGGTGCCCGCGCGCTTCTGGTCGCGCACCGCCGAGGCGAGGCGCGTACCGGCGAGCTGTTCGGCGGCCTTGCCGCCGAGGGGGCGGGTGCGGTCCGGGGTGAACTGCGGGTCGCCGGTGCCCGCGATCCGCAGACCGGCCACCGAGACCGCCCTGCCCTCGTCCAGGACGTGCACGTTCTTCATCTTCTCCAGGTAGGCCTGGGTCTCCTGGGAGTCGTGGTTGCCGCGCACCCACACATAGGGGGCGCCCAGATCGCGGATGGGGTCGAGGAAGCCGTTCTCCGCGGCCGTCCCGTGGTCCATGGTGTCCCCGGAGTCGATGATCACGTCGATCCCGTACTGCTCGACGAGCGAGCCGATGATGTGCCAGGACGCGGGGTTGAGGTGGATGTCGGAGACCTGCAGCACGCGGATGGTCGCAGGGTCCGGCTGGTACACCGGGAGCGTCGACGTGGCGTCGTACAGCTTGGTCACGTTGGTGACCAGCCGGGCCAGCTCCCGCTGGTAGACGTCGAAGTCGGTGACGATGGAGCGGGCGTCGCCGACCACGGAGGGGGCGCTGGACAGCAGCCCCGAGAACCTCGGCTCCAGGACCGACTTGGGATTCCAGGTGGCGTACGCGCTCACCCCTGTGGCACCGAGCAGGAGGAGTGCCAGGCCCCCCGCGGCCAGCGCGCGGCGCGGGCGCCGGTAGACGACGAGCCCCAGGGCGGTGGCACCGGAGACCACGGCCACACAGGCGCGTACGGCCAGCTCGCGGGTGCCGGTGGCGACGTCGCCGGTGACCTCGTCCTGCAGGCCGGCGAGGCGCTCGGGGTGCTTGACCAGGGCCTGCGACCGCTCGGGGTCCAGCTGGTCCACGTCCACGTCGAGGCGGAGCGGCGCGTGGTGCGAGTCGAGTTCCAGGGCGCCCAGCGGCGACACGTTGATCTTCGTCCCGCCGCTCACCGACGGCCGCAGGGTCATCGTCGTGTCCATCGGGCCGACGGGGACACGCACGTTGCCGACGACCAGCAGCCCGAGCCAGGCGCCCAGCACGACCACGGCCAGCAGGCCGAGCGCCCGCTTCCAGGGACGGGTGACCGGGACGATGCCGCCGGAGGCTTCTGCGGCGGATGAGCGGCGGAGTCGGCGGACACGGGCGGCTGCGGCGTGGAACGGGCGTGCCATTGGGCCCGTATGCCCCGATCAGGAGCCCGCCATGCGGGCCGTGAGCGAGCTGTGGGCCGGGCGGGTGGCCGCCGCACCGGGTGCGCCCTGCCCGCACCCGGCGCGCGTACGTGACAATGGCCGGGTGCTGGAGATGACGCGCGAGGAGTTCGAAGAGCTGGTGAGCCTGGCTCTGGACCGGGTCCCGCCCGAGCTCATGCGGCTGATGGACAACGTCGCGGTGTTCGTCGAGGAGGAACCCGAGGACCCGGAGGACCGGGAGCTGCTCGGTCTCTACGAGGGGACGCCCCTCACCGAGCGCGGTGAGTGGTACGCGGGCGTGCTGCCGGACCGGATCACCATCTACCGGGGGCCGACCCTGCGGATGTGCGAGACCCGCGAGGACGTCGTCGCGGAGACCGAGATCACCGTGGTCCACGAGATCGCCCACCACTTCGGCATCGACGACGAGCGCCTGCACGAACTCGGCTACGGGTGAGCGGCACCTGGCGTGAGCCGGCCGCGGTGGCCGCGGGCGGCGCCGTGGGCGCCCTGGCCCGCCACGCGGTGACGCCCGCCGGCCCCGCCGGCCGGGGCTTCCCCTGGCAGGTCCTCGCCGTGAACGTCGCGGGCTGCGCCCTGATCGGCGTGCTGATGGTGCTGACCGCCGAGCGGGGCAGGCTCACCCACCCGCTGCTGCGCCCGTTCCTCGGGGTCGGGGTCCTGGGCGGGTTCACCACGTTCTCGACCTACGCGGCCGGGGTGGCCCAGCTGCTGGACCGTCAGGAGGCGGCGACCGCTCTGGCGTACGTGGCGGCCACCACCGTCGCGGCGCTCGGCGCGGTGTGGGCGGCGGCCGCCCTCACCCGGGCGCTGCTGGACCGGCGGGAGCGTGCCGCGTGAACTGGCTGCTGGTGGCCGGCGGGGGAGCCGTGGGGGCCATGCTGCGCTACCTGACGGACCGTGCGGTGCGGGCCCGGCTCGGTGCCTCCGGGGCGCCGTACGTGTTCCCGTGGGGGACCCTCACCGCCAACGCGGCGGGCAGTCTGCTGCTCGGGGTGCTGACGGGCGCCTCGCTGTCCGGGCCGCTGCACGCCCTGCTGGGCACCGGCCTGTGCGGTGCGCTCACCACGTATTCGACGTTCTCGTACGAGACCCTGCGGCTGGCCGAGACCGGCCGTGCGTTCCTGGCGGGGGCCAATGTGCTGGTGTCCTTGCTGGTGGGGCTGGGTGCGGTGTTCCTGGGCGTGGAGCTGACGGGCGGCTTCGGGGGCGCCGCGGGGTGATCCGCGGGGACGGACGGGTGTGCGGGTGTCGTGCCGGGGCGTGTCCCCGGCGGGTCCGGGGGAGTTGGACACATCGCTCTCCCGTCCCCCTCCCCGGAGGTGCCACCCCGTGCGCCAGTTGCCCGCCCGCGTCCGCTGGGCCGCCGTCACCGCGGTCACGATCGCGGCCGCCACAGGCTGTGTGAGTGTCGGTGACGACACGGAGAGGCCCTCGCCCGCCCGGTCGGCGGGCGAGAAGGGCGCGCCGGCCCGGTCCGACGGGGTGACGGTGACGGGGGACGGCCGGTCCGGCCCCGGCGGTGGCCGGGCGGAGGCGCAGTCCGACCGGGAGCGGTCCCGCAAGCCCGAGGCGAAGGCCTCGGGCCGCTCCCCGTCGGCCGGTTCCGAGGACGCCCGTCCGGTGCCCGCCGGTCCCGGCACCCCGCAGCCGACCCTGGGCGGTCCGCCTCCCGCTCCGGAGCCCAGTGCGCCCGGCCCCGGCGAGCCGCCGCCCCCGGCGGTGACCGAGGAGCCGCCCGCGCCCTCCTCGGAGCCGGAGCCGTCCCAGCCGCCGGAACCGCCCTCCGCCTCGCCCGCGGCGCAGTTCCGGAACGACGCGATGAGGGCGCCTGGGCGGGTGGAGGTGTGGCCGACCCCCCGGGTGTCACCGCAGGTCGCGCCGGTGTGAGCCAGGTCGCGGTGGATCCGGTTTGCGCGAAGCGGGGGAGGGTGCGTATGGTAGTAGATCGTTTGATCCCATTGCCCGGCGCCGACACAGAAGAGCGCCGTGTGGCGCGTACTCTCCCTTGCCGTGGCTGGACCGCATTGAGGCGGTCGACATTGCGAAATCACGGAGTTACGGGCGCGTGCCGAGACTCCGGAAGGTTTCGCATTTCGCATGTCAATTTCCAGTTCTGACCACACCGTCATGCCTGAGAACGCCGAGAACGACGTCGAGCTCATCGAGGTCGTGGAGGCCGCCGAGGCCGAGGTGGCCGAGGCCGAGTCCTCCGAGCCGACCATCACCTTCGGCGACCTGGGCCTGCCCGAGGGCATCGTCCGCAAGCTCGCGCAGAACGGTGTGACCACCCCCTTCCCGATCCAGGCCGCGACCATCCCGGACGCCCTGGCCGGCAAGGACATCCTGGGCCGTGGCCGCACCGGCTCCGGCAAGACGCTCTCCTTCGGTCTGCCGACCCTGGCCGCGCTGGCCGGCGGTCACACCGAGAAGAAGAAGCCCCGCGCGGTCATCCTCACCCCGACCCGTGAGCTCGCGATGCAGGTCGCGGACGCGCTGCAGCCCTACGGCGACGTGCTCGGCCTGAAGATGAAGGTCGTCTGCGGCGGTACGTCGATGGGCAACCAGATCTACGCGCTGGAGCGCGGTGTCGACGTCCTCGTCGCCACCCCGGGCCGACTGCGCGACATCATCAACCGCGGCGCCTGCTCCCTGGAGAACGTCCAGGTCGCGGTCCTCGACGAGGCCGACCAGATGTCGGACCTGGGCTTCCTGCCCGAGGTCACCGAGCTGCTCGACCAGATCCCCGGCGGCGGTCAGCGCATGCTCTTCTCCGCGACCATGGAGAACGAGATCGGCACCCTCGTCAAGCGCTACCTGAGCAACCCGGTCACCCACGAGGTCGACAGCGCCCAGGGCAACGTGACGACCATGTCGCACCACGTCCTCGTCGTGAAGCCGAAGGACAAGGCGCCCGTCACGGCCGCGATCGCCGCCCGCAAGGGCCGCACGATCATCTTCGTCCGCACCCAGCTGGGCGCCGACCGCATCGCCGAGCAGCTCATCGAGTCCGGCGTGAAGGCCGACGCGCTGCACGGCGGCATGACGCAGGGTGCGCGCACCCGTGTCCTCGAGGACTTCAAGAAGGGCTACGTCAACGCCCTGGTCGCCACCGACGTCGCCGCCCGCGGCATCCACGTCGACGGCATCGACCTGGTGCTCAACGTGGACCCGGCCGGCGACCACAAGGACTACCTGCACCGTTCGGGCCGTACCGCCCGTGCCGGCCGCTCCGGTGTCGTCGTGTCGCTGGCGCTCCCGCACCAGCGCCGCCAGATCTTCCGTCTGATGGAGGACGCGGGCGTCGACGCCTCGCGCCACATCGTGCAGGGCGCGGGTGTCTTCGAGCCCGAGGTCGCCGAGATCACCGGCGCCCGTTCGCTGACCGAGGTGCAGGCCGACTCCGCGAACAACGCGGCCAAGCAGGCCGAGCGCGAGGCCGCCGACCTCACCAAGCAGCTGGAGCGCGTCCAGCGCCGCGCGGTGGAGCTGCGCGAGGAGGCCGACCGCCTCGTCGCCCGTGCCGCCCGCGAGCGGGGCGACGACCCGGAGGCCGCGGTGGCCGAGGTGGCCGCCGAGGCCGAGGCCGCCCTCGTGGCCGCCGTGTCCGTCCCCGAGCAGCCGGACGCGCGCGACGACCGCCGCGACGACCGCGGCAACTTCCAGCGCCGTGACGACCGCGGCGGCTACCGCGGCAACAACGACCGCGGTGGTTTCCGTTCC
>NZ_JBHZCI010000049.1:13407-50371 GCF_042755185.1 Streptomyces sp. NPDC059166
CGGTGGTGACCGTCGGGACGACCGTGGTGGGCGTTCCTTCGAGCGTCGTGACGACCGTCCGTCGTTCAACCGCGACCGCCGTGACGACCGCCCCTCGGGTGGTTTCCGTTCCGGTGGTGACCGTCGGGACGACCGTGGTGGGCGTTCCTTCGAGCGTCGTGACGACCGTCCGTCGTTCAACCGCGACCGCCGTGACGACCGCCCCTCCGGCGGCTTCCGCTCCGGTGGCAGCGACCGCCCGTTCAACCGCGACCGTCGTGACGACCGTCCCTCCGGCGGCTTCCGCTCCGGTGGCGGCGACCGCCCGCACGGCCGCCGTGACGACCACCGCGGTGGCTCCGGCACCGGCACCGGCACCTTCGGCCGCCGTGACGACAAGCCGCGCTGGAAGCGCAACGGCTGATCGTCGCTGACCGACTGAACGGCAGGGCCCGTACGGCACTTCGGTGCTGTGCGGGCCCTGCCGCGTACGCGGCCGGACCCCGAGTGGGTGAGGGCGCATGGCGCGGCCCCGGCGAGGGCATCGCTGGGGGCATGACAAATGACGATGCCGCAGTCGCGGCACCCCCACCGGACGCCTCCGCGGGCGGGCCCGTGCCCACGGCGGACGAGGAACGGCTGGCCGAACTCGGCTACACCCAGGTCCTCGCCCGCCGGATGTCGGCCTTCTCCAACTACGCCGTCTCGTTCACGATCATCTCGGTGCTCTCCGGCTGCCTGACCCTGTACCTGTTCGGCATGAACACCGGCGGTCCCGCGGTCATCACCTGGGGCTGGGTCGGCGTCGGGCTGATGACGCTGTTCGTGGGCCTGGCGATGGCCGAGATCTGTTCGGCGTACCCGACCTCCGCGGGCCTCTACTTCTGGGCCCACCGCCTCGCCCCGCCGCGCTCGGCCGCGGCGTGGGCCTGGTTCGCCGGGTGGTTCAACGTGCTCGGCCAGGTCGCGGTGACCGCGGGCATCGACTTCGGCGCGGCGTCCTTCCTCGGGGCGTACCTGAACCTGCAGTTCGGATTCGAGGTCACCCCGGGCCGGACGATCCTGCTCTTCGCGGCGATCCTGGTGCTGCACGGTCTGCTGAACACCTTCGGGGTCGGCATCGTCGCCTTCCTCAACAACGTCAGCGTCTGGTGGCACGTCGCCGGGGTCGCCCTCATCGTGGGCGCGCTCACCTTCGTGCCGGACTCCCACCAGTCGGCGTCGTACGTCTTCACCGAGTTCGTCAACAACACCGGTTGGGGGAGCGGCTTCTACGTCGTGCTGATCGGTCTGCTGATGGCGCAGTACACCTTCACCGGCTACGACGCCTCCGCCCACATGACCGAGGAGACCCACGACGCGGCCGTGGCCGGTCCGCGCGGCATCGTGCGTTCCATCTGGACCTCGTGGATCGCGGGGTTCGTGCTGCTGCTCGGCTTCACCTTCGCCATCCAGTCCTACGACGGCGCGCTGAACTCACCGACCGGGGCACCGCCCGCCCAGATCCTCCTCGACGCGCTCGGTGCCACCACGGGCAAGCTCCTGCTGCTCGTCGTGATCGGGGCCCAGCTCTTCTGCGGAATGGCCTCGGTGACCGCGAACAGCCGCATGATCTACGCCTTCTCGCGCGACGGGGCACTGCCCTTCTCCCGCCTCTGGCACACGGTCAGCCCCCGCACCCGTACCCCCGTGGCGGCCGTCTGGCTCGCGGCGCTCGGCGCGCTGGCCCTCGGCCTTCCGTATCTGATCAACGTCACCGCGTACGCGGCGGTGACGTCCATCGCGGTCATCGGCCTCTACATCGCCTACGTCATCCCGACCCTGCTCAGGCTGGTGCGCGGTGACGACTTCGTGCGCGGGCCGTGGCACCTGGGCCGGTGGTCGCGGCCGATCGGTGTGGTCGCCGTGGTCTGGGTGGGGGTGATCACGGTGCTCTTCATGCTGCCCCAGGTGTCCCCGGTCACCTGGGAGAGCTTCAACTACGCCCCGCTCGCCGTCCTGGTGGTCCTGGGCTTCGCCGCCGTCTGGTGGCTGGTGTCCGCACGGCACTGGTTCCTCAAACCGGCCCTCCCCGCGCAGAAGGCCCCGGCCGACGGGAAACCGGCGGACTGAGCCGGCCCACCCGGGCGCGACCGGGCCCGGCACCCGATACCCGATCGGCTGCCGGGCCCGGTGGGGCTATGCTCGTGGGTGATCCATCAGGGGCCGTTAGCTCAATTGGTCAGAGCAGCGGACTTTTAATCCGTTGGTTGTGGGTTCGAGTCCCACACGGCCTACCTGGTGCGGTCGGAAGGGCACCCCTCCGACCTGCGACGCGGCGCCCCGTTCGGCTTCGGCCGGGCGGGGCGTCCCGCTTTCCGCCCGCGACCGGACATCCGTGGCGTCCGCCGTCCGTCACCTCGGCCCGGCGCTCACTCCGCCCCGGCCGCCGGCCGCGCGGGGCGGGACCGGAGCGTCCGGACCACGAGCGCGAGGGCGGAGAGCGCGAAGAGCACGGCGGAGATCAGCAGCCAGCGCCCGAGGAAGACGTCGTCGGGGAGTGTCGTGTAGGCGGTGAAACGGTTGCCCTGCCTGAGGATGAGCGGGAAGTACGTCAGGAACAGGAGCCCGGAGAGGAAGACGGGGACGCGGACGTAGTTGATCAGAGGGCCTGTCGTGCGGGGCGTCCCCCCGGACGCGGCGCGGGGGCGGCGGCCGTCGATCAGGGTCCGGGCGGCCCGGTCGGTCACGGAGTACAGGGGCAGCAGGACCAGGTCGTGGAGGAGGGCCGCCCCGACGAACCAGAGGACGACCTTCCACGGTTCCTGGCCGCTCAGGAGCCGGATGCCGGCGTAACCGGTCAGGGCGAACGAGGCGAGCACCAGGAGCAGGTGCAGGGGCGAGGCGCCGTAGCGCGCCGTGAACCGCTTCATGCTCCGGCTCCGAACGTCAGTGTGGTGACCCACTTCGTGTTGTGCACACCCGGGTTGGCGGGGACGATCACCCGAGCGGGATAGCCGTGGTCGGGGGAGAGGTCGGCGCCGTTCACCCTCAGGGCGAGCAGCGAGCGTGCGTCGCGGACCTGGTTGTCGCGCAGGGTGGTGGAGCGGAACGAGCCGCTGCGCTGCGCCGATTGCACGAATACCCCCGGGGCGCGGTCCTCGTAGCCGACGAGGGCGGCGAGGTCCCGGAGCCGCACACCGCTCCACTGCTGGTCCTCGGTGGACCATCCCTCGACGCAGGCGATGGGGAGCGCGGCTTCGTGCTGGGGCAGCGCCAGCACCTGCGCGCGGGTGAGGACCCGCTCCCGGTCCGGTCCGCGTACGACCAGGCGCCAGGCCGGGCCGACGTCACGGGCCCGGATGCCCACGCCGGCCGCGGTCTTGTTGACCTGGAAGCCGTTCGGCCCGGGGCCGGGGTCCTGGCCGCGCGGGGCGAGGAGTGCGGTGGCCCGCCAGGCCCCGCCGATGCTCTGGCCGGCGGTCACGGCGAACAGCAGCAGCGAACCCGCGCCGACCATGGTGAGCGCCCCTCGCCGGGAGAGGGTGGGCGCGTCGGGCTCCGGGGCGGCGAGACCGGTCGGGTCGGACGCGGTCGCGGTGGACCCGCCGGTCGTGCCGGGTGTGGGTGCCGCGGGTCCGTCGGCCGGCTTCTCGCCGTGTCCCGCCCGCGGCCGGGTGCGGAGTTCGCCGGAGCGGAGCGTGCGGAGCATGAACGGGATGCGCAGGAGCACGTGGACGGTGAACGCGCCGATGAACACCCACGCGCCGTAGAAGTGCAGGGTGTAGAAGGAGCCGGGGAAGAGGTAGTCGAGCTGGATGTTGAGCAGGCCGGTCGCGAACTCGAAGAGCACGCCGCCGACGAGCAGCAGCACGGAGAGGCGTTCGAGGGCGTGGGCGGCCGACCTGACCGGCGGCCAGGTGAAGAGCCGGGGGACGACCGACCAGAGCTTCGCCAGCAGCACGGGGATGAGCACGATGCCGAGCGTGACGTGGACGCCCTGGTTGAGGCGGTACAGCCAGTGCGGGTCGGTCGGCCAGGGGAAGAGGTAGAAGCCGAGCCAGCCCCGGTCGGGTGTCTTGTCGTTGCCCCCGAGGTCCGGGTTGTACGCGGCGTACGAGAGCAGGCCCGTGACGAACATCAGTGGGATCCCGACGAGCAGGACGGCGCCGAACACCGAGGTGAGCCACGGGCCCCGCAGCGGGCTGCGCCAGAAACCCGGGCGGGTCGGGCCGGCCGGAGGGCCCTCGCGCAGCAGGCCGGCCACCCCCGGCCGGGGGCGGCCGGGGGCCCGCAGGGTGGAGCCGGTCCGACGGGCGGGCCGGTCGGGGGGCCGGTCTCCGGGGGTGGCGGAATCCCGGTTCCGGCCGTCTTCCTCGTTCATCGCTCCCCTAGCCTGTGCCGATCTGGTGGTGAACCACCTGAACACGGACGATTCGGGGCGCCGGGGAGTGAGCGCGTGTCTCCCGGCCCCGTCACCCCGCGGACGGCCGGATGCGGCCGCCTGCAGACCTGCGGACCGGCACCGGCGGGCCCCGGGTCCGCAGGCGGGGCCGCGGCGCCCGGGGCCGTCCGCGTGGGCGCGCCCCTCAGCCGTTCCGGCCGGACGTCGTGAGGGACCGGACCCGGGGGCGGTGAGCGAGGAGCGTTCCGCGTCAGCCGGCTCCGGGCCGGACCTGTCAGGCTGCCGGTCCGGCCCGAAGCGGTGGGAACAGGGCACCGTCATGCGCCCCCTTCCGCCTGTTCTTCGGAGCCGTGGCCCCGGCGGATGGGTCCGACGGGCGAGCGGACGGGCTCTTCACCCCATCAGGTGAAGAGTCTGTCCACGCCCGCCGTCGTGCCGAGGGGAGCGGGGCCGCCTCGTGTCCGGCCCTCGGGAAGTCCTCCTGCTGCCGGATTCGCCGTCGGCGCCGCGTCCATGACCTCACATCAGGTGTCCGATACACGGATATCGCGGCGCGTATAACGATCGGATTACCGGACCAGTGAATTCCGGTATTACTTTTCGTCACGTGATCTGCGTCACTAAAGATTCGGTAAAGAGCGTGGTAGACATGCCCAACTCCGCACACGGCCCCGCTCGGCCGTGGCAGGGAGTGACCGGCCCCGGCCGGTAGCCGGACCAGGGTGCCGGTGGGACAGGTCCGCGGCGGAGCCGCGCGGCCCGGTCACCGAAGGACAACGGCGTCGCCCACACCCGACCATCGACCGGCGGTGTCCCCACGTGCCGGTCCTGCGCCATCGAGGTAGGAAATCGTGTCACTCGAGTCCATGACCGAATCCATCGACGACGGGGTCAGCGGGTTCTTCGAACCCATCGCCAAGTGGCTCGGCGAAGTCGTCTTCTACGCCGTCCCTGTCGGCGGCACGGATCTGCCGCTGATCGTCGCCTGGCTCGTCGTGGCGGGCCTCGTCTTCTCCGCCTGGTTCGGCCTCGTGCAGTTCCGGAAGTTCCGGCTCGCCGTGTCCGTCGTGCGCGGGAAGTACGACGACAAGGACTCCGCCGGCGAGGTCAACCACTTCCAGGCGCTGACCGCGGCGGTGTCCGGGACCGTGGGTCTCGGCAACATCGCGGGTGTCGCCGTCGCCGTCTCGATCGGAGGCCCCGGCGCCACGTTCTGGATGGTCCTGTGCGGGCTGCTCGGCATGGCGACCAAGTTCGTCGAGGTCACCCTCGGCGTGAAGTACCGCGAGGTGCACGACGACGGGACGGTCTCCGGCGGGCCGATGCACTACCTGCCCAAGGGGCTGGCGGACCGCTTCGGCGCGAAGGGCGGCCGTCTGGGCAAGGTCCTCGCCGTCCTGGCCTCGATCATGATCCTCTTCTTCGGCCTCTTCGGCGGCAACCTGTTCCAGGTCAACCAGTCCTACGCCCAGCTCGTCTCCGTCACCGGCGGCGAGAACGGCGCCGTCGGCTCCTCCGCCGGTGCGCTCCTCTTCGGCATCCTCGTCGCGGCCCTGGTCGGTGTCGTGCTGCTCGGCGGCATCCGCTCCATCGCCTCGGTGACCAGCCGACTGGTGCCGGCCATGGCGATCATCTATGTCGTCGCCTGCCTGGTCGTCATCCTGGTGAACATCGCCCACGTCCCCGCGGCCGTCTCCGAGATCATCGAGGGTGCCTTCGATCCGGAGGGCGTCGCCGGCGGTGTCCTCGGTGCGCTGATCATCGGCTTCAAGCGTGCCGCCTTCTCCAACGAGGCGGGCCTCGGGTCCGCCCCGATCGCCCACTCCGCGGTCAGGACGAAGCACCCCGCCAGCGAGGGCCTGGTGGCGCTGCTGGAGCCGTTCATCGACACCGTGGTCATCTGCACCATGACGGCGCTGACCATCGTCATCGCCGACCCGGCCAGCTGGGGTGAGGCCCGCGCCGGTGAGTCCGTCGGCGGTGTCACCATCACCTCGGACGCCTTCGAGACGGTGCTGCCCTGGTTCCCCTACATCCTCACGCTCGCCGTCATGCTGTTCGCCGTCTCGACCGTGCTCACCTGGGGCTATTACGGTCTGAAGGCCTGGACGCACCTCTTCGGCCGCAGCAGCGCCGGCGAGACCGTCTACAAGGCCCTCTACACCCTGTTCGCGGTCGCCGGTTCGCTCCTGACCCTGCAGACCCTTATCGACATGGCCGATGCGGTGCTGTTCACCCTCGCCGTCATCAACATCATCGGCCTCTACCTCCTGGCCCCCGTCGTCAAGCGGGAACTCGACCGCTTCCTCGCCTACGTCCGGGCGCGCGACGCCGGGGAGGAGATCCCCGCGGACCCCGAGGACCCCGAGGGGCGGGAGCCGGTCCGGACCACCGCGTGACCGCCGCCGGACCGCTTCGGCGGACCGGGCGGACCGGGTGAGGAGGCGGGGCGTTCCCGGCCGGGGACGCCCCGCCTCCGTGCGTACGGCGCGGTCCCGCGCGGTACGTTCCCGGGTTCGTGCGTACGGCGCGGTCCCGCGAGGTACGTTCCCGCCTCCGTGCGTACGGACTCAGGGGCGGGGCCAGGGCCGGCCGCCGAGGCGCTCGATGTCCATGTTGAAGCGGCGCAGATAGCCGGCGAAGGCGGAGATGTCCTCGTCGGACCAGTCGGTCATGACCCGCTCCAGCGAGGTGACCATGCCCTCGCGTTCCGCGTCGAGCGCCTCGGCACCCGCGTCGGTGATCCTGAACTTGCGGGCCATGCCCCCGTCGGGGTCGGGGATGCGTTCCACGAGGCCCGCCCGCATGACGGCGGCGGTCTGCCGGTTGAGGGTGGACGCGTCGAGATCGAAGGCCTCGCTGAGCTCGCCGACCGACATCGGGCCCTGGATGCGGATGCGGCTGAGCAGGATGTACGCGCTGCGCTCCAGGACGCCGTCCTGGCGCCTGCCCTTTCTGTGGGTGAGCAGGCCGTGTCGGCTGAGCAGCATCTGCTCGTACTCGACCTCGTGCGTTGCCCTGGTCATCCTCGGGCACCTCCTGCTTCCTGCCGGGCGAGGCCGGGTGTCGTCGTGCGTACGGACTTCATCGTATGTTTACACGGATGTGCATAGGCCACACGATGTGCATGATGCAATTAAAGTGTACGATGCCAGAACTGCCGGTCGAGAGATAGCCGAGGACACCCAGACATGGACGCCACCCAGCCCACAGCCAGAGCAGGCGGTGTGATCACGACGCTGGCGCTCGCCGGCACCGTCGCGGCGATCATGCAGACGCTCGTGACCCCGCTCATCGCGGAACTGCCCCGGATCCTCGACACCTCGTCGTCGAACGCGGCCTGGGTGATCACCGTGACCCTCCTGGTCGCCGGTGTGTGCGTACCTGTCACCGGGCGGCTCGGGGACCTGGTCGGCAAGCGCCGGATGCTGCTGGCCTGTTCGATCCCGCTGATCGCCGGGTCCGTCGTGTGCGCGCTGGCCTCCTCGGTGGTGCCGATGATCATCGGCCGAGGGCTCCAGGGCATGGGCATGGGCATGGTCCCGCTGGGTATCGCGCTGCTCCGTGACGTGGTGCCCGCCGAGAAGCTCAGCGGTTCGATCGCCCTGGTCAGCGCCTCCATGGGCATCGGTGGCGCGCTCGGCCTGCCGATCTCCGCGGCCGTCGCCGAGTACACCAGCTGGCGCGTGCTGTTCTGGGGCTCCGCGGTCCTCGCACTGATGATCGCCGTGCTCATCTGGGTCTTCGTCCCTGACGTCCCCGCCGGCGCCAAGGGGCAGCGCTTCGACGCGCCCGGCGCCGTCGGGCTCGCCATCGGGCTCGTCTCCCTCCTGCTGGCCATCTCCAAGGGCGCCGACTGGGGCTGGGGATCGGGTACGACGCTCGGCCTGTTCGCCGTGGCGGTCATTGCACTCGCCTCGTGGGGGTTCTACGAACTGCGCACCCGTGACCCGCTCGTCGACCTGCGTACGACGGCCCGGCCGAGGGTGCTGCTGACGAACGTCGCGTCGATCCTGGTCGGCGTCGGCATGTACTCCTTCATGCTCATCGCCCCGCAGCTGCTCCAGTTCCCCGAAGCCACGGGATACGGCCTCGGGCAGTCGATGCTGGCCGCGGGCCTGTGGATCGCTCCCGGCGGCGTGATGATGATGATCGTCTCCCCGCTCGGCGGGAAGCTGATCAACGCACGCGGCCCGAAGGTCGCCCTGGTCCTCGGGGCGCTCGTGATCTCCGCCGGGTACGGCCTCTCCCTGTTCCTCATGGGTTCCGCCTGGGGGCTGATGATCGTCGGAATCGTCATCAACAGCGGTGTCGGTCTGGCCTACGGCGCGATGCCCGCCCTGATCATGAGCTCGGTCCCGCTCTCCGAGACCGCCGCGGCCAACGGCTTCAACACCCTGATGCGCTCGCTGGGTACGACGATCGGGTCCGCCGTCATCGGCGTGGTGCTGGCGCAGATGACCATCAGCATCGGCGGCTTCTCGATCGCCTCCGAGGGAGGTTTCCGGGTCGGCCTGACGATCGGCTGCGGAGTCGCCCTGGTCGCCGCCGCTGTCGCCGCGTTCATCCCCGGCCCGGCCCGGTCCGCCGGTGACGCCGGGAAGACCGGCCCCGGAGTCGCCGACAAGGTCTCCGTAGAGGCCTGATACCTGCTCCAGGAGCGCCCCGTCCGGTCCACCGGGCGGGGCGCTCGCGCGTGCCCGGGTCCGTGAACTCGTCGCTGCAAGGGCATTGACCCCGGCCGTAGGCCGACTTACGTTCTTGGCGTTGCCCTTCGTATGTCATATATGAGACGCGATATGAGAGCCGAGCGCCGTATGCAGCCAGCCATGAGTCCCCCGCCGCGCGGCGCTCTGCGCCGCGGGAGACGCTGACCGCTCCGCCGCCCCTGAGGGGGGCGCGGACGCCGCCCCTGAGGAGGGCGCGAACGCCGCCCCTGAGGAGGGCGCGAACCGCCTCGCCGCCTCCGACCCCGCCGCTCCACCCGCCGCCCGCCGCCCGTTTCCGCTTCCAGGGGTACCCATGGCCTCCTGCAAGCGCTTTCTATCCCCAGTCGCCCACGAAGCCCCAGTCGCCCACGAAGCCCCAGAACCCCATCCGCTCCGCACGGTTTCGCGCCGCGTCGGCAGGTGTCCGGCGTCAGCGTCCCCCACGAGCACTCGGAGAAAAGAGCCGACCATGACCACAGCCCGACGCAGCCGACTGGCCGCCGCCATATCCCTGGTCTCCGCACTGGCCCTGACCGCGACCGCGTGCGGTGACGACGGCAGCGGCATGACCGGGGCTCAGGGCGCCGAGGGGCCGGGTACCGGGAAGATCGTGTTCTGGGACGAGAACGGTGGTGTGCGCACGGCGATCTGGAAGGAGATCATCGCCGACTTCGAGAAGGCGAACCCGGACATCGACGTGCAGTACGTCGGCATCGCCTCCACCGAGGCCCAGTCCAAGTACGACACGGCCATCCAGGGCGGCGGTCTCCCCGACGTCGGCGGAGTGGGAGCCGCGATGGTCGCCGGCATCACCGCCCAGGACGCCCTGGAGCCGCTGGACGACCGGATCGCCGGCAGTTCCCTCAAGGGCAAGCTCAACGAGGCGATGCTGGAGAACGTGAAGAACGCCGCCGGCCGGGACGAGACGTACACGGTGCCGATCTCCGCCACCAACGGCGTCCTCTACTACCGCACGGACCTGTTCGAGAAGGCCGGACTCGACGAGCCGGACACCTGGGACGAGTTCTACGAGGCGGCGGCCAAGCTGACGGACAAGCGCAAGAACTCCTTCGGCTACACCATCCGAGGCGGCCCGGGTTCCATCGCCCAGGCGCTGGACGCGATGTACGGGCAGTCGGGCATCGACTCGTTCTGGGACGAGTCCGAGACGCACACCACGGTCAACGACCCGAAGAACGTCGCAGCCCTGGAGAAGTACGCGGGCCTGTACAAGAAGGTCACCCCGGAGGCCGACCTCAACAACGACTTCACCAAGATGGTCGCCCAGTTCGACTCCGGTGGCATCGCCATGCTCAACCACAACCTCGGTTCGTACCAGGACCACGTGAGCTCGCTCGGCGTCGACAAGTTCCGGGGTATCCCCCAGCCCGAACTGGCCAACGGGAAAAGGGTGATGGTCTCCAACCCGGTCTCCGGGCTGGGGTTGCTGAAATCGTCCGAGAACAAGGCGGCGGCCTGGAAGTTCATCGAGTTCGCCGCCTCGCACGCCTCGAACTCCAAGTTCAGCGAGTCCGCGGGACTGATCCCGGCCAACAAGGAGGCCGCCGAGGACCCCTGGCTCGACAAGGCGGAGACAACCAAGCTCGGGGCCGAGGCGCTGTTCTCCGGGAACACCGAGATCGTCCAGCTGCCGTACTACCTGCCGGACTGGAACACCCTGTCGAAGGCCGACAGCGAAGCGGGCTTCCAGAAGGTCCTGCTGGGCAAGACGAGCGCCAAGGACTTCCTGGACTCGTTCGCCGAGAAGCTCGACGAGGCCCAGGCGGAGTGGAAGGAACAGCAGGGCTGACGGCGGCGGGACTCCCGTCCCGGGTGGTGGTCCCGGGACTGGGGGGGCCTGTGCGGCTGGTCAGTCCAGGCCCTCTTCGCGCAGTTCGTACATGAGGAGGAAGGCGCGGTAGGTGTCCGCGGGGACCTCCTGGCAGACGTCCGGGCGCTCGGTCATCGTCGAGGTGTTGTCGAGCGCCCGCCGGCAGGCCGCCTCGGTCTCGGCCTCGGACGGGAGGTTCACGAGATAGGCGGCGATCAGCAGGCCAACCGCGAGGACGATCACGCCGATACGGATTCGCATGGCCTTCCAACGAGCACGCACCCGGGGCGGTCACTCGTACGCCCCGGGGCGCACGGTCACCCCGTACGCCCCGGGGCGCCCGTCACTCGGGCTCGTCGGCGGCCGGGGGGAGGTCGGGCTCGATGAACAGACCCGCGTACTGCGGTGCCGGCAGAGGGGTGGCGACGGCACGGTCGGCGACCGCGGGCGCGGTGTCGGCGGAGCGCCGGGTCGTGCGTGCGGGCAGGTCGGTCATCTCGGGTGTCCTGTACGTCGGTGTGTGGTGAGAGCCCCTGGACCGTGCCGTCACATGATCACCGGACCGGTCCCGACCGGCAGCGCGACGAGGTGCCGCTGCCGGTGCCGCTCCGCTCCGGGGGCGTCCGGATCATCGTGCGGTGCATGCAGACTGTAACCCTCGCGGCACGGCTTTCCCCCGGAATTGGCGGCCCGGATCGATCGTCAGTGTGCCGCGGCGGGCTCGATGTTCTGGTTTGCGTGGAAGAGGTTGTGCGGGTCGTAGGTCCGCTTGACCTCCGCGAGGCGGTCGTAGTGGCCGCGGTAGGTGGCCCGGACCCTGTCCTGGCGCTCGCCCGCGCCCAGGAAGTTGACGTAGGCGCCGCCCATCGAGTGCGGGTGCAGAGCCTCCCAGTAGCCGACCGCCCAGTCACGTATCGCCCCGGCGTTCGCGGGGTCGGGGTCGATGCCGCCGATCACCCCGGACCAGACGGCGTCGCGGTAGGCCCAGGCGGTGTCGTCGGGGCCCACACGGCCCGCGACCCCGTCGACCGGGTACAGGTGCATGGTCGACAGGCCGGTGGGGAGCTTCTCCGCGAACTCCGCGTGCACGTCGACCGCGTCGTCGGTGATCCGGTCGAAGAAGTCCCCGCGCCAGTACCACTGGAGTCCGGCCGGGATGAGTCCGTCGAACATCGCCTGGAGCGCCGGGTAGGGCATCGGGGCGGTGAAGTGGAAGGCGGGCGGGCCCGGTTCGTGCACCACGGCGAGCGTCTCCTCCAGCGCCTCCGGGGCCGAGGTAGAGGACCACACGACGCCGCACATCTTCTGTCCGTGGATCTCCTCGGGGAAGGGCGGCGCGGGCGGTACGCACAGCGAGGCGAAGAAGCCGTACAGATCGTCGGGTGCCTGCGGCAGGAAGTCCCGGTACCAGCGCAGTACGTCCGGGAAGAGCTCCAGCGGCCAGACGGTGGCGCCGGCGCCCACCGTGTCCACCGGATGCAGTTCGAGGTCGAAGGACGTGACGACGCCGAAGTTGCCGCCGCCGCCCCGCAGGGCCCAGAACAGGTCCGGGTTCTCGCTCGGGTTGGCGGCGACGAAGCTCCCGTCGGCGAGCACCACGTCGGCGGAGACCAGATTGTCCACCGTGAGGCCGTACTTGCGGGTGAGGTAGCCGTGACCGCCGCCGAGGGTGAGGCCTCCGATGCCCGTCGTGGACATGATGCCCGCCGGGGTGGCGAGGCCGAAGGCGTGGGTGGCGTGGTCGAGGTCCCCGAGAGTCGCGCCGCCGTCCGCCTGTGCTGTCTGGATCGCGGGATCGACCCGGACGCCCCGCATGGGGGAGAGGTCGATCGTCACGGCGTCGTCCGCCAGGCAGAGGCCGGGCCCGCTGTGCCCGCCTCCGCGGACCGCGACGTCCAGGCCGTGCTCGCGGACGAAGTCGACGGCGGCCATGACGTCCGCGGTGTCGCGGCACTCGACCACGGCTGCGGGCTTCTTGTCGATCATGGCGTTGTAGACCGTGCGCGCCTGCCCGTATCCCGGATCGCCCGGACCGATGACCGGGCCCCGCAGCGCGGTTCTCATGGTCTCGAGCAGGGTGGCGTCCATGATCTCTCCCAGGTCGTGTACCTCGGTGGGCCCTGCCGCCGTGGCGGCCCGGAGCCGTTCTCCCGGGCGGACGACGCCCCCTCGTTCCACTTCCCGGTCGATGTCCGTCCCCGGTTTCCGGGCGGTGTCCGTCCCCGGCGCGCGGGCTCCCGGCGTGCTCCGGTGTTCCGCGCACGTGGGGGCCGGACGGCGGACCGGGGCGGTCCCGTCCCGGTCCGCCGGGCGGGCCGCCGTGCCCGGTGCCGACGGCGCGGATGCGGTGCCGACGGGACCGGGTACCGGAAGGGCCTGTCCCTCAAGCGTCCCGCCGGTCCGGACACCACGCAATCGCGGAGCGCCCCTGGCCCGGTGGGGGTCGCGCCCGCGCCCGCCGGTGCGTACCGAGGGGGTGTGCTCAGCTCTGCCGTGCGGGCGGAGCGGTCTCCTCGGCGGCTTCCGCGGGGGGCGCTGCCGCGGGGGCCGCTTCCGTGCCCTTGCCGCGCAGGTGCACCATGAGCCCGATGAATCCGGCGGCGAATCCGCTGAACAGGCCCGATATCCCGTGGTTCAGAGCGTTGGCCGCGGCTCCGTCGGGTACGCCGATCACCAGGTAGTTCACACCGGCGCTGATCACCGAGCCGAAGACGGCCCCGATCAGTCCACTGACGAGGGACACCCGAAGGGGCGACGGCGTGGCCGGGGAGATCGGGGCGGGTCTGTGCGGTGCGGACATGGTCTAAAGCCCTCCAGACAGGCGGAACACGGAATCGAGGCGTGCGACGGCAGCCCCGGCGACGCCACTCTGCCCGCCAACGTCACGTTTCGCAGCAGGTGTTGGTGGTTCGTGTCCATGTCGAGAGCTCCCTCCTGGAGCCCGGGGGAGGGGCGCCGGCGGCGAAAGTGGTCGGAGCACCCTTCCGGATGACGTAGAGTTGTACTCACAACGACGCGGGGTGGAGCAGCTCGGTAGCTCGCTGGGCTCATAACCCAGAGGTCGCAGGTTCAAATCCTGTCCCCGCTACTGAAGACAAGGGCCCGGATCCTTCAAGGATCCGGGCCCTTGTCGTACGGCGGTACGGCCTCTGTGCTGCTGCCCGCGGTGAGCGTGCTTGACCTTGACGCTACGTGAAGATCTAGCGTTCCGGGCATGGAGTGGTCCATCCAGGAAATCGCCAGGCGTGCCGGCACCACCAGCCGGACGCTCCGGCACTACGGGGACATCGGTCTCCTGGCGCCGAGCCGCACCGCCGCCAACGGCTACCGCTACTACGACCAGGACGCCCTGGTCCGGCTCCAGCGGGTCCTGCTGCTGCGGGAGCTGGGTCTCTCACTGCCCGCGATCAAGGACGTGCTGGAGGGGCAGCGGGACCCCGCTGCGGCGTTGCGCACCCATCTGCGCCTGCTGGAGCAGGAGCGGGAGCGCGTCGGGCGGCAGATCGTCTCGGTGCGGACCACTCTCCGGCGGATCGAGGAAGGGGAGGAACTCATGGCCGAGGACGTGTTCGACGGCTTCGAGCACAGCAGGTACGAGCAGGAGGTCACCGAGCGCTGGGGCCGCGAGGCGTACGAGCGCGGTGACCGCTGGTGGCGCGGGCTGGGCCAGGAGGAGCGCGCCCGCTTCGTGGGCGAGCACGACGCGATCGCCCGGGACTACGGTGAGGCGAGGGCGGCCGGACTCGGGCCGGGAAGCGACGAGGTGCAGGAGATCGCCCGGCGGCACTGCGCGTGGCTTTCGGTGACCACGGATGTCACACCTTCGTACGTGACCGGTCTCGCGGAGATGTATGTCTCCGATCCGCGTTTCGCGAGGAACTACGATCGCCACGGAGACGGAACTGCCGTCTTCGTACGGGATGCACTGACGATCCACGCGCAGCACCGGCTCTCCGGCTGACCCCCGGGGCGCGGGGCGGCACGCTCCTCCCTTCGGCCCACAGGGCCACGCCGCACGGCGAGGCTCCGGCGGGACCGGGTGGGGCGCGGTACCGTCCGCAGCCGTGGGCGGACCGGGCAGGAGTACACAGGTGGGGAAGCAGGAGCTGCGCCGCGGCGGATCCGGCGGGGGCACGCGTTCGCGGATGTTCGTGCGCTATCTCCCGGCGCTGATGATCTGTGTGGGGGTGGTCTTCGACCTGGTGACGCCCACCAGGGTGTCGGCCGTCCCCCTCTTCGCCGCCGCCCCGCTGATCGCGGCACCGTTCTTCTCGATGGCCTCGACCGTCCGGACCGGCGTGGCCGCGTTCCTGGTGGTGCTCGCCATCCGCCTCTCGGACGGCCGTATCGCCGAGGTGGTGCCGATCACCGATCTGCTCACGGTGTTCACGGTGTCCGTGCTCTCGCTCCTCATCAACCGGGTGGTACGCCGCGGCAACGAGCAGCTGGCCTCGGCCAGGGTGATCGCCGAGACCGCGATGAGGGCGGTGCTCCCGGTGCCGGACGACCGGATCGGCGGGCTGCTGGTGGCGGCCCGTTACGAGGCCGCCCAGGCCGACGAGTTCGTCGGCGGCGACCTCTTCGCCGTGGCGGACACCCCGTACGGGGTGCGTCTGGTGGTCGGTGACGTCCGGGGGAAGGGGCTGGACTCCGTGGCGGCGGTGGCCGTCGTCATCGGCGCCTTCCGGGAGGCAGCCGAGCAGGAGCTGTCGCTGGAGGGTGTCGTCCAGAGGCTGGAGCGGGCGCTGGCCAGGGAGGGGTCGCGGCGTGGCGGCCTCGACTCCATGGAAGGGTTCGTCACCGCCGTCCTCGCGGAGGTGCCGGCCGGTTCGGACATCCTGCGGGTCGTCAACCGGGGGCATCCGGAGCCGATCGTGCTGCACGCGGACGGGGCACTCGACGTGCTCGCGCCGACCGTGCCCGCCCTGCCGCTCGGGATGGGCCTGGACACGGGACCCGACCGCTCGGACGAGTGGACGCTCCCGGCCGGGGCGACGTTCCTGGCGTTCACCGACGGGCTGTCGGAGGCGCGGGACGCGAACGGGGTCTTCTACGATCCGGCGGCCCGGCTGCGTGGCCGGCTCTTCCCGGGGCCGGACGAGATGCTGTCGGCGCTCACCGACGACGTACGGCTGCACACCGGAGGACGGTCGACGGACGACCTCGCGCTCCTCGCGGTCGGACGCCCTTCCCGCGGGCAGTCGGCCCGGCGGACGACGGTGAAGATCGTGGGGCGGGGCGGTGAATGAGCGGTCGCGACGTTCGGTAGTCGCAGGACCCCGCTCCGCATAACATTTGACGAACCGTCAGAAACCGGTGGCCGGATCAGGGGCGCTCAACTCGCCCGGTTGCGCCTGATTGATCCGTTGAAGTCCAGGCCGAAGCCTTCAGAGATCTGCCGGAACGGCTTGGAATCAAAGCCTGGTGTCTATTAACGTTCGATAACGCAGCGCGGTTGTACCTGCCGTCGCAAGAGGCGGCACCGTGCGCAGCGCCGAATTCCGCAAGGGAACCGGGGAACCACCTACATGGGGTGAATCGGACACCTGTGTCTCGAGAGAGGCGAAGGGGTCCGTAGGAGACCTTCCTGCTCCGAACCCGTCAGCTAACCCGGTAGGCGAGAAGGAAGGAAAGGAGAGCGCCCACGTGGCGTCGAATCAGCCTGCCCCCGAGGCTCCGTCAACCTTCGGCTTCGGTGAACCGGACAGGCCGGGAGAGGAATGGAACCCCACCGAGGAGTCCATCCGTCCCGTACGCGGCCGTCATCGCGTGGCCAAGCAGCGCGGTCTCGCCCGTAGCTCCACCGTCCTCGGGGTCGGTGTCATCGCGGCTGTCGGCGCGGGGGGCATGGCCACCGCGCAGAGCAAGCCGCCGGTCTCCATCTCTCTTCCCGATTCCATCGCCGACAACCTTCCTGACGTCAAGTCCCTGCCCGGCGTAGGCGCGTTCATGGGTGACGGCTCCGGCGCGGACCAGCAGACGGCCGCCCTGGGATCTCCGCTCACGACCGCGGGAATCACCGAGGCCGAGGCCGAGCAGGGTGCCACCGACGCGGGCGAGGCGCTGCGCGCCCGCATCCTCCAGCAGGCCGAGCAGCAGCAGGCCGGCGCCGATGCCGAGGCCAAGGCCGCGGAGGAGCAGGCCGCCGCCGAAGCGGCCGCGGCACAGGCGGCGAAGCAGCAGAGCGCTGCGGAGAAGGAGGCCGCCGCCAAGAAGAAGGCGGCCGAGGAAGCGGCGAAGAAGAAGGCGGAGGCCGAGCGCCTTGCCAAGCTCGCCGCGAGCTACGCCATTCCGACCTCGTCGTACACGATCACCTCGACCTTCGGCCAGGCCGGTTCGATGTGGTCCTCGGGCCATCACACCGGGCTGGACTTCGCGGCCCCCACGGGCACGCCGGTCAAGGCCGTGCACAGCGGGACGGTCAAGTCGGCCGGCTGGTCCGGCTCGTACGGTTACCGCACGGTCCTGGAGCTCGAGGACGGCACGGAGGTCTGGTACTGCCACCAGTCGTCGATGGACGTCACCGCCGGACAGAAGGTCACCACCGGCGAGACCATCGGCCGGGTCGGAGCCACGGGCAACGTGACGGGGCCCCACCTCCACCTGGAGATCCACACGCCGGACGGCACGGGCATCGACCCGATGGGCTGGCTGCAGAGCAAGGGTCTCTCGATCTGATCCAGACGCCGGTATCCGGCGCTTCGAAACCCCGGCGGTCCTGACGCACAACCCCCCGACGTCAGGGCCGTCGGTCTGTCCGGGGCGGTGCGGGCGCGGGCGGTCGGTGGGCGGGCCCGTCGGGCTTCCCGGCTTCGGGCTCTTCGGGCTCACGAGTCCGGGCTTTCGGCTCCGGGCTTACGGCTTCCCGGGCGGGGGCGCGCGGCAGTCGGGGAAGACGGCGCCGGCCGGGACTGTGGCGGCAAGGACACCGGCACGGACGCCGGTGAAGTGGAATACGAGGCTCCCCTGATCTGTTGTCGCCTTCCATGACTTCTCTTCGCACGCTCGGATCATCCGACCTCAAGGTCTTCCCCCTCGCCCTCGGCGGCAACGTGTTCGGCTGGACGGCCGACGAGCGGACGTCGTTCGCGGTGCTCGACGAGTACGTGTCGGCCGGCGGCAACTTCATCGACACAGCGGATTCCTACTCCGCCTGGGTCCCCGGCAACGAGGGCGGTGAGTCGGAGACCCTGATCGGCAAGTGGCTCGCGGCCCGCTCCCGTCGCGACGATGTCGTCATCGCCACCAAGGTCGGCGCACACCCCGCGTACAAGGGCCTCTCGCCCGCCACCATCAAGGCGGCGGCCGAGTCCTCGCTGCGCCGGCTGGGCACGGACCACATCGACCTCTACTACACGCACTTCGACGACGAGACGGTCCCCGTCGAGGAGATCATCACCGCGCTCGACCAGTTGGTGAAGGCCGGGACGGTCCGGGAGATCGCCGCCTCCAACATCAGCCCCGAGCGGCTGCGTGCCTCCCTGGACTTCTCCGAGCGGGAGGGCCTGGCACGCTACGTGGCGCTGCAGCCGCACTACAACCTCGTCTCGCGCGACACCTACGAAGGCGCTCTCCAGGATGTGGCTGCGGGCGCGGGGCTCGCCGCGGTCCCGTACTTCGCACTCGCCTCAGGGTTCCTCACCGGCAAGTACCGCCCGGGTACCCAGGTCGACAGCGCCCGTGCCGAGGGCGCCGGCAAGCACCTGGAGACCGAGCGCGGCCGCAAGGTGCTGGCGGTCCTCGACAAGGTCGCCCAGGAGCACGGCGCGGAGATCGCGACGGTCGCCCTGGCCTGGCTGGCGTCCAGGCCCACCGTCGCCGCACCGATCGCCTCCGCGCGGACCGTCGGCCAGCTGCCCGCCCTGACGGCCGTGGCCGGGCTCCGGCTGACCGAGGCCGAACGTGCCGAACTGGACGCGGCATCGGCCTGACCCGGCCGGGCACCCGAGGTCCGCAGGCCACGTGAGGTCCCGCCGCCCCGGAGCCCTCCGGGCACCTCAGGCCTCCGTGTGCATCAGGCCTCCGTGCACCTCAGGCCTCCGGGCACCTGAGGCCCCCCGGGAGATCTGAGCCGTCATCCGGTCACCGGGGTCTCAGGCGGGTGGTGTCCGCCGGCCGCCGTCGTCCAGGTACGGGTTGTAGCCCCCGTAGTGCCGGTGAGGGGCGGGGAGCGGCCGCGGATGCGCGCCTTCCGGGGTGAACTGCCGGGGAAGCGGCGGAGCGGGTGGGGCCCCTCGCAGCCGCCCGGTCGCTCGTGCGGCGTAGGTCAGGGCGGGGCCGGCGACGTCCCGGCGATGCCAGAGGTGGTGCAGCAACTCCTGCTCACGGAGGGCGAAGTCGGGGCCCGCACCGTCGTGGCGGGCCCTGCGCCGCAGCATGGCCAGCGAGGTGGCGAAGGATTCGTACTCCGCGACGGTACGCGCCGCCGCCTTGCCCCGGGCGCGGTCGGGGTGGCCGTTCCAGTGCCGGGCCATGTCCCTGGCCATGCCCCGGGCGCGCATCGAGGCCAGCGCGAGGGGCTCGGCGGGGGTCAGCCAGCCCGCCGCGGCGTAGACGGGCAACTCGGTGGAGAGGACGCGCAGCTCCCGCTGGCGCGACCAGACAGCCAGCCAGGTCACCAGGGCGAAGCACGGCACCATGAACACGCCGTACACCACGTAGAAGCCGTACCGGCCGAAGGACGAGGAGCCGTTCCACAGGGCGTGCATGCCGATCGCGCAGGCGAGCCCGAGGACCGGCAGGACGATCCGGCGCACCCGGTGCCGGGGCCCGCCCGGTGCGGCGATCCCGAAGCCGATGCCGGAGAGCACCGTGAACAAGGGGTGCGCGAAGGGCGACATCACCACGCGGACGAAGAACGTCCCCACCGTCAGCGAGGCGAAGCCGGTGGTCCCGAGCTGCTGGTCCTCCCCGAAGGCATTGCCCAGGTAGAGGATGTTCTCGGTGAAGGCGAAGCCGGTCGCGGTGAAGCCGGCGATCACCACCCCGTCGACGATGCCGGCGAACTGCCGTCTCCGGAAGAGGAAGATCAGCAGGATCGCGACGGCTTTGGCGCTCTCCTCGACGACGGGGGCGACGACCGTGGCCCCCAGGGTGTCGGCGCTCGCGGGGTCGGCCGTGGCCGTCGCTATCCAGCGGGTCGCGAAGGAGTTGGCGATGATCGCCACGAGCGCCGCGGCGCACGCACCCCAGGCGAAGGCGAACAGCAGGTTCCGCCAGGGACCCGGTTCGACCCGGTCGAGCCAGCGGAACGCCGACATCAGCAGCGGTACGGGCAGCACGGCCAGTCCCAGCCCCACCAGGAACCCCTCGGTCCCCGTCTGCTGACGGACCAGGGCCAGGATCACGAGACCGCACAACGCGAGCACCGTGATCAGCGCGCCGGCGCGGAACGCCTTGCTGCGCCAGACCATGCCGACCCGGCGGGGCCGGTATCGCCACTGGCCTCGCTCCGGGACGGCCCCCAGGAACTCGTCGAGCTGCTGCTCCTCGAGAACCGGGACGGCCGGCTGCTCATGCTGCACGGACCCCTCGGACACCTGACGACCCTAACGAGGATCACCGACAACCCGCCACGGTGCACCGGCCGGGGGCACCCCGTCCGACCGGATCCCGCCCTGCTCGCGGTCGGCGGAGGCCGGTCAGCGGCGGGTGAACAGCACGTCGTGCACGACGTGTCCCTTGTCCAGCCCCTGGCCCTCGAAACGGGTCAGCGGCCGGAACGCGGGCCGGGGCGCGTAGCCGCCGTCGGTCCGGGTGTTCTCGAACCTGGGGTGAGCCGTGAGGACTTCGAGCATCTGCTCGGCGTACGGCTCCCAGTCGGTCGCGCAGTGGAGGACGGCTCCGGGCTTCATCCGCCCCGCGACCAGGTCGAGGAACTCCGGCTGGATCAGCCGTCGCTTGTGGTGGCGCTTCTTCGGCCACGGGTCGGGGAAGTAGACGCGGAGGCCTTCCAGCGCCTCGGGCTCCAGCATCTCGCGGAGCAGGATGATCGCGTCACCGTTGGCGACACGGACGTTGGACAGACCCGCACGGTCCGCGAGGCCCAGCAGGTTTCCCTGGCCCGGCGTGTGCACATCGACGGCGAGGATGCCGGTGTCCGGGTCGTCCGCCGCCATCTGGGCGGTCGCCTCGCCCATGCCGAAGCCGATCTCCAGGACCACCGGGAGCCCGTCGAAGAGCGTCGGCAGGTCGAGGACGCCGCGTCCGTCGATGTCGAGGCCCCACTTCGGCCACAGCCGCTGGAGCGCGTCCTCCTGGCCGGCCGTGACCCTGCTGCGGCGCGGCTGGAAGCTGCGGATCCGGCGCTCGTGGTGCGAGCCCGCCGGGTCGGCGGCCGGGCCGCCGGGGAACCGGGGCTCCTGGCGCAGCCGGCGCTGGCGCTCGAACGACGCGGCACGCCGCTCCGCCGCGTCGGCGTCCGCCTCCGCGTCTGTGAGCGGCGTGGTGCCGGATGCGGTCTCCGGGGCCACGGGGGTCGTCTCCGGCATCGCGGGGGACGCCTCCGGGGCGGGGCCGGGCGTCTCGGGGGTGGGGTTCGCAGGCTCAGACACAATGCCCCGATTCTACGGCGGGCGGTGTCCATCCCGTCGCCCGTGCCCGCAGCAGGGCCCGGCGTGCCACCTCCCTCCCGATGGGAAGCGACGCGGTCGCCGCGGGCGACGGGGCGTTCAGGACGTGCACGGTGTGCGGGGCGTCCCGGATCAGGAAGTCGTCGACCAGCGTGCCGTCGCGGAGGACCGCCTGCGCCCGCACCCCGGCCGGTGACGGCCGGAGATCCGCCTCGGTCACCTCGGGCAGCAGCCGCTGGACGGCCCGGGTGAAAGCGGACTTGGAGAGGGATCTGCGCACCTCGCCCGCGCCGTACCTCCAGTGCCGCCGGGCGATGTGCCAGGAACCGGGCCACGCCAGGGTGGCGGCGAGCTCACGCGGGTGGACGTCCGTACGGTGGTACCCCTCGCGGGCCAGCGCCGGCACCGCGTTCGGCCCGACGTGCACGGTGCCGTCGACGCCCCGGGTGAGATGCACGCCGAGGAAGGGGAACGCGGGATCGGGCACCGGGTAGACGAGCCCGCGCACCAGCTCGGGCCTGGCCAGCTCGTAGTACTCCCCCCGGAACGGCACGATGCGTGCCCCCGGGTCGTCGCCCGCGAGCAGGGCCACCCGGTCGCTGTGCAGCCCCGCGCAGTTGACCAGCACCCGGGCCCTGACGACCTCGCCGTCCGCCGTGCGCACGGCGACGCCCCAGGGCCTGCGGTCGACGGCGACGACCTCCGCGCCGTAGCGGATGCGGCCCTCCGCCTCGCCGACCTCGGAGGCGAGACGGGCGGCGACCGCCGTGAAGTCGCACACCCCCGTTGTCCCCACCCGGATCGCGGCGACCCCGCTCACATGCGGCTCGTACTCCGCGATCTGCGCGGGACCGAGCTCCCGGACCGGCAGCCCGTGCGCCCGGCCGCGCTGCACCAGGGCGTGCAGCCGGGGCAGCTCCTCGCTCCCGGTCGCCACGATCAGCTTGCCGGTCACCTCGTGGGCGATGCCGTGCTCGGCGCAGAAGGCGGTCATCTCGGCGGAGCCCCGGAGGGCGTAGCGCGCCTTGAGCGAGCCGGGCGGGTAATAGACACCGCTGTGGATCACCCCGCTGTTGCGCCCGGTCTGGTGCCTGGCGGGGCCGGACTCCTTCTCCAGCACCGTGACCCGGGTGCCCGGCGCGGTGCGCGTGAGGGCGTAGGCGGTCGACAGACCGACGATTCCGCCACCGATCACCAGTACGTCGCAGTCGTACGCCGCGTGCGTCATCATCACGCCACCTCCCACCCCGATAGTGCACTGACCCACTGACAACGGGCTCAAACCACGGGTGGCGCCTGCGTGGCGCGATGTGTGCCCCGGTCCGGGAGGACCGGGGCATCCCGACGGTGCGCGGGACCAGCCGCCGTGCCGCGTCTACACGGGTGCGACGAGCAGGGGGCGGGCCCGCTCGCGCAGTTCGGCCACGCGGGGCTCGTCCCCGTACGGCTCCAGGCGGTGCAGCAGGTCGCGCACGTACTCGGTGGTGCGCGCCGACGAGATGCGCCCGGCCACCTCCACCGCGCGGGTCCCCGCCGCGCAGGCCGCGTCGAGGTTGCCCGACTCCAGTTCGGCGACGGCGGACACCACGAGCATCAGTCCGTGGGAGCGGACGAACTCGTCGGTGGGCCTGGAGAGGGCCTGTTCGGTGAAGCGCCGGACCTGACGGGGCGCCTTGAGGTCGCGGTAGCACTCGGCGGCGTCCGCGGCGAACCTGTCGTAGGAGTAGAAGCCGAGCCAGGCCGGGTCCGAGTCGCCGGTCCTGGAGCGCTCCAGCCAGCTCTCGGCGGCCCGCAGCGCGGCCCCGGCCGCGGGCGCGTCCCCGGCCTTCGCGTGGGCCCGTGCCTCCACCAGCCGGAAGAAGCTCATGGTCCGGGCTGTGGCGAGCCCGCGGTTGCGTTCGGCGGCCGCCTGGGCGAGGTCCACGCCCTCGTCGGCGAACCCCCGGTACGTCGCCTGCAGGGACATCGACGCCAGGACGTATCCGCCCAGCGGCACGTCGGCGGCGGCCCGGGCCAGGCGCAGCGCCTGGATGTAGTAGCGCTGGGCGGCCTCCTGCTGGCCGGTGTCGAAGGCCATCCAGCCGGCGAGTCTCGTCAGCTCGGCCGACGCCCCGAAGAGCGCCCGGCCCACCTCGTCGCTGTAGGAGCCCAGCAGGAGCGGTGCGGCGTCGACGCGTAAGCACTCCGGGACCATGGAGGAACGCCAGTCCCCGCCGCCGTACTTGGAGTCCCAGCGTCGGGCGTCCTGGGCCGCCTCGCGCAGCTTGGTGACGTCGTTGTGCCCGACGCGCAGCAGGGGACTCTCCACCATGCCCGGCTGCTCCGGTACCGGCTGTGCCACCGGCGGTGCGCCCCGTGCCCCGGACGTGCCCTCCGGGGCGAGGAGGGAGGCCCGGGCGGCGGTGGTGTCCCGCGCGACCGAGGGATCGGCGGGGGATATGAGCCAGCGGGAGGCGGGGGTCGCGTACGCGCTCACCGCGAAGGATCCGGCCAGGGACTGCCAGATGCCGCCGCCCCTGCGTCCCGCGAGCTCCAGCCGGTACAGGTCGGTCGCGGACCGGACCGCCTCACCCACGTCCCGGGGGAAGGCCAGGCCGACCTCCGGCGCCGGATCGGCGTCGGCCAGCCCGATCTCGTGCAGCGGGACGGGACGGCCGAGTTTGGCGCCTATCGCCGCCGCGATGAGATGGGGGGCGGCGCCCTGCGGCACCATCCCCTTGGCGACCCAACGGGCCACCGACGTCTTGTCGTAACGAAGTGTCAGACCGCGCTGTGCTCCGAGGTCGTTGACCCGCCGGGCGAGGCCGGCGTTGCTGATTCCCGCGAGGGCGAGAACCGTGCCGAGCCTCTCGTTCGGCCCGCGTTGCTCCCTGGACATGCGCCACCCCTCGACACACAGACGGCCGCCGCGTCGCCATCGGGCGCGCGGCATTCGTACCGTGTTCTCCCCAGCTACGGTCCCGGGCACTCCGGCCGCACACGCATTTGGCCGAGCCCCGTGGAATATGCCGCCCTGCTGAGAACATCGGTACACCCAGCGTAGTTCGCCGCATCCCCACCGTTAAGGGGCAGAACTCCGTATGGCGGGAATGTTGCCCGTGCCCGGCGGCGTGCCCCCGCCGTGTGGCCGTGCGCCCGGCCGTGCGCTCTTCACCGCCCGGTGCGCAAGCGCTTCGATGGGCTCTGCGTGGGTCGGCCCGCCGCACTGGACACGGCGGGCTGGGGGAGACCGCCGCCCCAATCCCCGCGGGCGGCGAACCGGTCCGGGAGGTGATGACACCTCCCGGACTGTGCGCCACGAGGGCCGGGGTCCGTGAGAAGCGGGCGTGCGGACCGGTGCGCCGGGGGGACGCGCCGACCCGCACGCCGTCACGGTTCCGCGGGGCTCCGGAGGCCCCGCCGGGGGCGTCGCCCGAGCCGCCGGAGGCGTCCCGGGACTTCGCCCCGGGGCGAAACGCGCGGTCCGGTCCCGACCGGAGATTTGGCCGAATCGCGACGGTCGGGCGGGGTGAGTCGGGGTGCTTCGGCCGTGGCTGGTTCCCGTCTGTTCCCGAGACGCCCGAGGCGGGGCCTCTCGCGGTGCCGGTCACGGCAACTCCCGGAAGATCCGATTCCGTTGCGCGGGTACCGTCGATGCCGTGGCCAGGCCCTTGCCAGGGGCGCATGCGCATCTGCTGTGCGCCGCCCGTACCCCCTCCAGGGCGCCGTTGTCGTGGCAGCATGTCCCGCAACGGCGTTCCCCGTGTCCAGGTGCGCCGGTTCGTCCACAGCCTGTGGAGGCGGCGATGCGTTGGTTGGTGGGGTGGAACACTGCCTCCGCGAGCTTCGGCACCGTGGGCACCGTGGGAAGCCACGGCGAGGGGCGCACCGTCCAGCCGGTCGGCTCCCAATGCCTGTGGGGCGACCCCGACCCGCTGTGGGCGGTGGGCGACTGGCGTCCCGACGAGATCCGCGTCATCACGGTCGCCACCCCCGAGGGCGCACCCGCCAACCGCCTCGCCGTGCTCGGCTGCTGCGGAGCCACCGACGAACAGCTCAGGGTCGGGCTGCTCGCGGCGCGCGGCGGGGCACTGCGCCATCTCACCGCGTGGCCCGGCAGCTACACGGCAGTCGTACAGATCGGCCGCCGCATCACCATCGCCTCGGACCTCGCCGGCGCCCGGCCCGTCTTCCACACCCCCACACCGTGGGCCAAGGGCACCGCGTACGCCACCGCCGCCCTCCCACTCGCCGACCTCGTCGAGGCGCAGCTGGACATCGGTCATCTCGGTGCCCTGCTGGCATGCCCCGAGACGCCGGAGGCGCTGGGCGACGGCACCCCCTACACAGGGGTCAAGCGGGTCCCGCCCGGGCATGCGCTGATCCTCCGCGAGGGCTCACGCGAGATCACCGGGTACGAGACGGTGTCCTCGCTCGCCGTCGCGGCGCCCGAGACCGACCCGGTGAGCGCGGTCGACGGAGTCCGGGACGCCCTGGTCGACGCCGTACGCGCCCGGCTCACCGCTCCGCGGCATGCCCCGGAGACCCTGCCCCCCGACCCCGGGCCCGTCCCCGGCATGGGACCCGCCGAACGCCGCGCCGCCCGGGGGGCGCCCGTACCCGGGATCGGCTCGGACCTCTCCGGCGGCAGCGCCTCCGCGACCCTCGCCCTGCTGGCCGCCGGCCTTCCAGGCCTGCCGGGCACGGTGCTCGGACACGGCACCGGCGCCGGCGAACGCCTCCTCGCCGTCACCTTCAACGACCTTTCCGCCAAGGGCCGCGAGGACGAGCTGGAGCGGGCGCGGGTCATCGCCGCCAACCCCCGTCTGCACCATGTGGTCGTCGCCGCGGGCGAGGAGGCCCTGCCCTACGCGTCCCTGGAGAGCGGACCGCTCACCGACGAGCCCGCTCCCTCCCTCGTCGTCGCCGAACGGCACCGCCGCCGGCTGTCGGCGGGCAGCGCCGACCACTTCGTCGGCACCGGAGCCCGCCAGGTGCTGGACGCGCACCCGGCCCGTCTCGCCGACCTCCTCCTCGACCGGCGCAGACGCCACCTCCTGCGGCCCGTCGCCGCGCTCGCGAGAGCCGAGGGATCCTCCACGAACTCGCTCTTCGTCCCGCTCACCGTCTACCGCGCCGCCCGGCGACTGGCGCGGACGTCCTACCGCACCGGGCTGGAGACGGCCGCCTCCCTGCTGCCCGACGCCAATCGCGACGCCCCCGACCTGGACACCCCCGCCGACGCGTCACTGGCCTCCCTCGCCTGGTCGCGCCCCGGCCCGGCCGCGCGCTGGCTCACCGGGGAGGCGCTCGCCGAGGTGTCGGTGCGCCTGCAGGCGGCGGCGATCCGGCCCACGTCCGTCCAGCGGCCCGGCGAGGCGCGGGCACGCGCGGCACTGGCCCGGCACGCGGCCGACCAGCGGATCCTCGAACAGGCCGCGGAGATCCGCAGCCAGCGGCTGCACGCGCCCTTCCTCGACAACCAGGTCGTACGCGCCGCCCGCGCCCTCCCGGAGTCGCTCCGGGTCCAGCCCGGCGCCCGCGCCGCGATACTGCGCAGGGTCCTCGCGGGCGCCGGCATCCACGACCTGCCACCGGGCTGGGGCACGCCCTCGCAGGCCACCGCCACCGCGGCCGGCCGGATCGGTCTGCGCGCCGCGCTCCCCGACCTCATCGCCCTGTTCGACGCCCCGCTGCTCGCCGACGCCGGCCTGATCGAGGCACGTGTCGTACGCAAGGCGCTGCGCGCCGCGTCCGAGGGCGAACCCCTTCCGCTCGACGGCCTGGCCGAGCTCGCCTCCACCGAACTCTGGCTCCGCAGGCTGGTCACCCGCAGAGGCACCTGCTGGACCGGTACGGCGGCCCCCCGCCAACGGGCGGTCGCCGGGGGCGTCGTCCCCTCCCGCCGCACCCTCCAGGCCTGACGGCCGTACGGGCACGCCGCTTCCGCTGGGGCGGGACGGCGGTACGGGCAGCCGCCCACGCGGGGCGGGACGGCCGTACCTGCCGGCCCGCCGCTCGCGCGGGGTGTGACGGCTGACGGCGATACGGGCGCACCCCCGCACTCGCGGGGGCGTGACGTAGGCAAGGGGCACAGGCCCCGGACGTCGTACGGGGCTTCATTCCGGCGCGGCGCGACGGTCGTTCGGATCCTTGCTGCCGTGCGGCGTGACGGGCGTTTCGGGTGCATACTCCCGTGCGGCGTGACGGTCTCCCCGGCGCTTACTCCCATGTGCGTGAGGGCCGTTCGGGCGCTTGCTGCCGTGCGGTGCGACGGTCGTTCCGGGTGCTCGCTCCCATGCGGTGCGACGGTCGCGCGGGAGCGTTCAGCGGCAACTGATCCGGGACTCCGCCCAGTCGGCCGGAGCGACCCCGCCGAACGCCCCCACCGGTTCCACCACCAGCCGGATGATCCGGCTCCCCTCGATGCCCACGCTCACCGGCACCGCCGGGTCGCCGCCCCGTACGACCGGTGACCGCCACAGCCGTGCCCCGCCGCCGTCGTACACGGAGAACCGCAGGGCGCCGAGCCCCAGCGACAGGTCGTCGACCCCGGCCATCGCCTCGTAGCGCGTACACGGCCGGTTCAGCTGTACGGTTACCGAGGACCGGGAGGGTGCCGTCACCCCGTGCGCGTACGTCGTGGACGCGATCGACAGGCTCTGGCGCTGCCAGAACACTCCCAGGCTCCGGCCGAGCAGGATCTCCGGGCCCGTGTGGTCGCCGGTGACGGAGTACGCCAGCCGGTTGACCTGGTAGACCTCCGGAGCGGGCCGCTCCGGTGCGGGTGGAGGCGTCGGCTCCGGGGGTTTCGGTACCGGCGGGGGTTCCGGAGCGGGGGGCTCCGGAGGGGAGGACTCCGGGGCCGGGGTGGGGGCGGGGCCGGTGGAAGGTTCCTCCGGGGCGGCGGGCGGCGGCTCCGCCGGAAGCGTCGGTGCGGGCTCGGGACGCGGCGGCTGCGTAGGTTCGGAAGGCTCCGGCGGCGGTGGCGCCGGTGTGGGAACCGAGGGCACCGCGACCGGTGGCGCGACCACCGGCTTCTGCTCGGGAGCCGGCCCGTCCTCACCGGCAAGGGCCCAGACGAGGCCGGCGGCGACCACAGCGGCGACCGCCGCGGCGATCCCGGCCTTCAACGGGGCGCCCAGGCCCTCCGATGCCGCCGCCCCACCTGCCGACCCGCCACCGGACGACGCGCTTCCGGCGGCCGCCGCGGCTCCGGCACCGGCGGCCCCCGCCGCGCCACCGGCCACGACGCCGGCCGCCTTGAGTGAATAGCCGGCGGCGAACCAGCCGATGACGGCGACCGGGAGGAGCGCCGGGATACCGGCGTTGACGCGGTCCAGCTCGCCCGCGGCGAGGCGGCACCGCGCACACTCGTCCAGATGCTTGCGCAGCCCGCGTTCGGCGCGTGTCCGCAGCCCGCCCCGGGCATGGGCGCCGAGCCGGTCCGCGTACCGCGCGCAGTCCCCACCGACCGTCAGGGAACGGCTCACATGTGCCTGCAGGAAGGCCTGCTTCAGCCCCTCGCGGGCCCGGACGGCCAGGACCGCGGTGGCATTGGCGCTCAGCCCGAAGAGCGGGGCGACCTCGCTCGGCGACTCCTCCTCCACCGTGGTGTGCCACAGCACTGCCTGCCAGCGTTCAGGCAGACTGCGGAACGCCTGCATCGCCATCGACCGGTCCGCCTCGTGCATGGCCAGCACATCCGCGCCGAGCTCGACGGTGTCGGTCTCCGACAGTTCCGAGGAGCGGGTGGCCTGCGCCGCGAACACCGCGAAGTCGTCGACCAAATGCTCGCGCCTGGCGCTCCTGGTCCAGGTAGCCGCCACATGCCTCACCGCCGTCATGAGGTACGCCCGCACGGCTTCCTCGGGCCCCTTGCCGCCACGCACCGCCTGCAGCGTCCGCGCGAAGACCTCGGCCGTCAGGTCGTCGGCCGTGTGCGCGTCCCGGCAGCACGTACGGGCGTATCGCCGAACCGCCCCCGAATGGCGCCGGAACAGCTCCTCGTACGCCTCGTCGTCGCCCGCCCGCATGCCCTGGATCAACTGGGCGTCGGAGGGGCCGGCACCAGCTGATCCCGACCGCCCTTCGCGCTGCGAGGGGACGGCGTACCCCGTGCTCCCGGGGGTCCGTCCGATGCCTTCCTCGCGGGCCGGCCAAGGCCCGGGCAACACCGTGCCGCCCTCGGAGGCAGGATCCGGCTCGGTGACCGGGCTGCCGTGCGGCACCCGGTCCCGGGGCGTCGCCTGGCTCGGCACGGCGTCCCGCTCCGCAGCTGCGGGGGAGTCGTGGACCTCGGTCTCCGCACTCCGGCGGCCGTCCGCCGTCGCGGGATCACCGTCGGCCGGCTCTCCCTGCCGCGCGTCACCGCTCATCGTGGAAGCCCCCGTCAGCACCCTCGGACCGAACAACGGGGGTCACACTGCCACAGCACCGCGCCACGGCGAGGCCCGAGCGGTATCAACCACTCGTCCGGGCGGTTTCGCGTATCCGCGAGGTGTGCAGTGCCCGCAACGGGGCAGAACGAACGGCTCCTGCCGCGACGGGTGTCCGGCCGACGGGAGCGGCCCCCCGCCGACCCCCACGCCTACGCGGGACGGGAACGCAGCCCCTCCAGCAAGATGTCCAGAAGCCGGGCGGACGCGGCGGCCTGCTGCGCCGGGTCAGGGAGCGCCGGTGCGGCCGTGGCTATGACCAGCAGGACGTCGGCCACCGTCACATCACCCCGCAGCGCACCCGACTCGCGCGCCCGGTCCACCAGCATGCCCACGACCTCGAGCAACTCCGACGCACCCGGCCCGCTGTCCGCGTCCTCCTCCGCGCCCGCCTGCTCGCCGTGCTGTGCGGGCGACGACTCGACCCGGCGCTGATGAGGCACCCGTGTGCCGTCCTCGGACGTGACGGCCTCACCGGCCGCCGTCTCCTCCTGTTCGGCTCCCACCCGCAGCACCTGCGGAGGCAGCAGCCGTCCGGCACCCGAGGCCACGGAGGTCCGCAGGAAGCGGGAGAGCGCCGACCACGGTTCGTCCTCCTGGCCGAGCGCGGTGCGAGCCTGATCGGTCAGCCGGGCGGTCTCCTCCTCGGCTATCCGGCGTACCAGCACGTCCTTGCTCGGGAAACGGCGGTAGACCGTACCTACGCCCACCCGTGCCCTGCGGGCCACGTCCTCCATCGGAGCCCCGTACCCGAGCTCACCGAACACCTCGCGCGCGGCGCGCAGGACATGCTCGAGATTGCGCTGCGCGTCCACGCGGAGCGGCGCGGAGCGGGGCGCGCCCGTGGTCCCGGACGCGGCGGTGACCGTACCGATCGCCCCCACGGCGCTCAGCCGCCCGTGGTCCTCGGCGGACGCGGTGACAGTGCTCGGCCCATGCAGATCCTGAATATGCATAACTCTTCCCCCGGTTATGACGTCTCCCCCCGGAGACCTCCCCACCTGTCAGCCGGAGTGTGGTCCTCGTCCGAATCCGACACCCCGACGGGGTACGAACATAGTTGAGCCCGGGTCAATTCAGAAGGGGGTAGTTCCGCACGGAGCGCCCCCCGATCGGAGCAAGGACCGGTTGGACCCCGATTCGCCCCCCGCGGGTCCGGGCTCCCGCCGTACCTGACCTGCACGGCTCCCGGAACCCGCCACGACCGGGGCCCGGCCGGCGATCGACGAGCTCCGGTCACACAATTTGCCGGGCCTGTGGACAAACCCAGGACTCCGTTGCGTCATGGGATGGTGATGGCACCAGATTCCCGGGGGACGTCCCCCGACACCCGGCCACGTGTGCGTGTTCTCGTCGTCGGCGGCGGCTACGTGGGGATGTACACCGCGCTCCGTCTCCAGCGGAAGCTGAGGCCGAGACTGAGGAGCGGCGAGGCCGAGATCGTGGTGGTCACACCCGACCCCTACATGACCTATCAGCCCTTCCTGCCGGAAGCCGCCGCCGGTTCGATCTCACCGCGTCACGTCGTCGTCCCGCTGCGCCGCGTCCTGAAGGACTGCACCATCCTCATCGGCGAGGCCGAACGGATCGACCACGCCAAGCGCACCGCCACCGTCACGACGCTCGCCACCGGCGAGGACGGCACCGGAGCCGTCGAGATCGGGTACGACGAACTGGTCCTCGCCCCGGGGTCCGTCTCGCGGACCCTGCCCGTTCCCGGACTCGCCGACTTCGGTATCGGCTTCAAGACCGTGGAAGAGGCCATCGGCCTGCGCAACCACGTGATCGAGCAGATGGACATCGCCTCGGCCACGAGGGACCCCGACGTCCGCGACGCGGCCCTCACCTTCGTCTTCGTCGGGGGAGGGTACGCGGGCGTCGAAGCCCTCGCGGAACTCGAGGACATGGCGCGCTACACCTCGCGGTACTACCACAACATCAAGCCCGCTGACCTGCGGTGGATCCTCGTCGAGGCGACCGGACGCATCCTCCCCGAGGTCGGCGAGGCCATGGGCACGTACGCGGTCAGGGAACTGCGCGGGCGGAACATCGACGTACGGCTGGAGACCCGGCTCGACAGCTGCGAGGGCCGCGTCGCGGTACTCAGCGACGGCTCGCGCTTCCCGACCCGCACCCTCGTGTGGACCGCCGGGGTGAAGCCCGCACCGGTACTCGCCGCGACGGACCTCCCCCTGACCGGGCGCGGCCGGATCCGCTGCACGGCGGCCCTCTCCGTCGAGGGGACCGAACACGCGTGGGCCGCGGGTGACGCGGCCGCCGTACCGGACCTCACCTCCGCCGAGCAGGGTGCGGAGACCGCGCCGAACGCGCAGCACGCGGTCCGCCAGGCCAGGGTGCTCGCCGACAACATCCTGGCCACCCTCTCCGGACGCCCGCCCCAGGAGTACCGGCACTCCTACGCCGGGTCCGTCGCCTCACTCGGCCTGCACAAGGGGGTGGCGCACGTCTACGGACGCAAGCTGAAGGGGTATCCGGCCTGGCTGATGCACCGGGTCTACCACCTCAGCCGTGTTCCCACCTTCAACAGGAAGGCGCGCGTCCTCGCCGAATGGACCCTGGCAGGGCTCTTCAAACGCGAGATCGTCTCACTCGGCTCGCTGGAACACCCGCGCGCCGAATTCGCCCTGGCCGCCCGGGGACACGCCCAGCCGACACCCCCGGAGGCGACTCCGCCGGAGGACGGAGGGCCGCCCGGCACGTCCGGCTGACCGCGGTGCGCCCGCTCCGCGGACGTCCCACCGGCGGCACTCCGGGAACGGATCCCGTTCAGCGGCCGTACCGACCGCCTTACGGCAACTGTCAGTACGGTCGGTCACACTGGACGTGTGACCATAGGTGGGCCCACACCTGCACAGAGTCACCCGACGGCAGTCACCCGAAGTGACCGGCAGCCGGACCGACGACCAGCCCGAAGCGGCCGCGCCGCGCGTCCCCGGCAGCCGGCCCGACGCCCTGACCCGGCATGAGGACCGGCCGCAGGACCAGCAGAAGAAGCTCGCCCGAGCGGACCAGACCGACACACGAGGCCAGAAATTCCGTGAACTTCACGCGCTGGAGCGCCCGCCTTCCAGGAACACAGCGTCGAGCCGCCGCGCGGGACGACCAGGGTTCCGTGCCCGCCGCCCGCGCCGAGTCGACACGGCCCGGGGGCACCGGCGTACATCCGGACGGCACATCTCCGCCCCCGGTCACGGCAAGCGCCGCCCTGGACACCCTGTCCGCCCGTGAGCTCCTGGGACAGCTCCCGGCCCCCGTCGCGCTGCTGCACGGGCCCGAGCACCGTGTCACCTATGTCAACGACGCCTACACATCCGCCTTCGGCCCGCGCTCCTGCGGAAGCCCGGCCGCCGAGGCACTGCCCGAGCTCGCCGAGCTCAGCCTGCTGCCCCTGATGGACCAGGTGCTGCGCAGCGGCACTCCACGCACGGTCAAGTCACGCAAGGTCCAGGCGGGCGGCTCCTACACGGTGACCTGCACCCCCGTGACCACCGGCGGTACCGGCGGCGAGGCGGGCGTCCTCGTCTACGCCAGCGACGTCACCGACCATGCCGAGGCCGCGGAGCGCCTCCGGGCCAGCGAGCGCCGGCACCGTGAGACCGCGGTGACCCTGCAGCGCTCACTCCTCCCTCAGGAACTCGAGCAGCCGGACGACCTGCGTATCGCCGCCACCTACCAGCCCGGCGGCACGGACGCGGCCGTCGGCGGGGACTGGTACGACGTCATCACCCTGGGAGCCGGCCGCACCGCGCTCGTCATCGGCGACGTGATGGGCCGCGGCGTACGCGCCGCCGCGGTCATGGGCCAGCTGCGCACCGCGGTCCGCGCCTACGCCCGCCTCGACCTCCCGCCGCACGAGGTGCTCCAGCTCCTGGACGTACTCGCGGCCGAGATCGACGCCAGCCAGATCGCCACCTGCGTCTACGCGGTGCACGACCCCAACGAGGGCCACCTCGTCTACGCCTCCGCGGGCCACCTCCCCATCCTCGTCCGGGACGAGCACGGCGTGGTCCACCGGGCGGAGGACCCGACCGGACCGCCGCTCGGCACGGGAGGCTGGCTGCACACCTCCGGCACGATCGCCCTGCCGCCGGGCTCGACGGCCGTGCTCTACACGGACGGTCTGGTCGAGCGCCGCAGCGAGGACATCGACGAGGGGGTCGGCTCCCTGGAGCGGGCACTCGCCGGGGCCGTCGGCGCACCCCAGGTGGTCTGCGACCGGTTGATGCGCTCGCTGGGCGTCACCGCCGAGCACGACGACGACGTGGCCGTGCTCGTGGTCCAGCACCCCGCCCGCACGGGTGCGAGCGCCGAGCTCTTCCACAACGCCTCGCTCGAACTGCTCGGCGGGATCGAGGCCGCGCCCCGGGCCCGCGCCTTCGCGAGCGGAGTCCTGGCCTCCTGGCGGTTCCCGATGGAGCTGTGCGACCTGGGCGTCCTCGCAGCGAGCGAACTCGTGGCGAACTCGCTCCAGCACGGCACCCCGCCGATGCGGCTGGGCCTGCGCCGGACGGACCGCCGGCTGATCATCGAAGTGACGGACGGGGACGACCATCTGCCCCGCCGCCGCCGCGCCGAGCCCGCCGACGAGGCGGGACGCGGCATCTCCATCGTCGCGTCGGTCGCCACATCATGGGGCAGCCGACGCACCCCCGGGGGCGGTAAGACGGTCTGGTGCGAGTTCCAGCTGCCCGCCTGACCGGCCTCAGCGCCCCGCGGGCCGTACGGGCAGCGAGCCGCCGGCAGGAGCGGGCGAGTCGTTCTCCGGCAGCGAGACGGCGACCACCCGGGACGGCACGGCCGCGAGCGACGGCTGGTCCTGTACGGGAGCGAGCGCGCGACCGAGCCTGAGGGCGAGCACGCTGATGCCCAGCGAGAACAGCACGAAGGTCACGATGTACGGACCGTGCAGGGCGGCGCCCATCGGGCCTCCGACGGCGGGGCCGACGGCCAGGGCCAGCTGTTTCACCAGCGCGAAAGCCGAGTTGTACTGACCGACCATGCTCTCCGGTGCCAGATCGGCGACGAGCGGGGCGACGGTGGGGGACAGCATCGACTCGCCGAGCCCGAACAGGGCGTACGTCGAGATCATCGCGGCCGTTGCCATGGTCTGGCTGCCGTGCCCGAGCCCCGCGTAGCCCGCCACGATCCAGGCGAAGGCCCAGATGAGACCCGTCAGGGCGATGACCCGGCTGCGCCGGCGCCGCTCCACCAGCCGGAGCACGACGAACTGGGCGACGACGATGACCGCGGTGTTGGCGGCCAGCGCCACGCCCAGGGTGGACGGATCGATCCCGGCGGCCTCGGTGCCGTAGGCGGCGAGCCCGGACTCGAACTGTCCGTAGCAGGCGAAGAAGATGACGAAGCCCAGTACGCAGAGCTGGACCATGGCCCCGTGGGAGAGCAGCGCACGCAGCCCAGCCTTGGGCTGCACGCCCCCGGAGGGAACCCCGGCGCCCAGGGACGGCCCCTTCGGCATCCGTACGGTCGAGGTGATCACCCCGAGGACGAGGAACATGGCGGCCTCGATGAGGAAGAGCACGGTGAAGCTCGACGGGCGGTCGACGTCCACCAGCTGCCCGCCGACCAGGCCGCCGATGCCGAGCCCGAGGTTCTGCAGGAAGAACTGCATCGCGAAGGCGCGGGTACGCGTGCCGGCGCCGGAGCACCACACGAGCATCGTCGCGAGCGCCGGCTGCATCACGGCTGTTCCGGCGCCGAGCACCGCGGCGGACAGGACGGCCGAGGGCACACCGTTTGCGAGGCCGAGGGCGCAGGCGCCCACCGCCGCGACGGCGGAGGCGGCGATCAGCACCGGCAGAGGGCCGCGCCGGTCGAGGGCGCGGCCGGTGAACGGCAGTACGGCCAGCGCCGCCATCGCGAAGACCGCCAGCACGACCCCCGCCGTACCGGCACCGAGATCCCGCACCTGCGCCACGTAGACGTACAGATACGGGACGGTGAACCCGAGGCCGAACGCGCTCAGCGCGCTGCCCAGCTGGATCCTCCGCAGCGCGGCACCCATCTCCCTGGTCACACTCACCTACCTCAGGACATTGAAGAGACGTCTGAGAACACAGACGCATAGACTTTAACACTAAAGTTAGATGCTGAAGTCTTCAGCTTGAAGGACTTCGAAGGATGTGAAGGCATGCGATACTGCCCGCCATGTCTGACACCACCGAGCAGCCCGAGCTCCAGGAGCCGAGCCTCGACGAGCAGATCGCGGCCTACCAGCGCGAGTTCCGGGATCTCGACCCTCAGGTCGAGCAGGTCGTCTCCGCACTGGGGCGGTTGAACCGCCGGATGAACGTGGCCTACGGCAGGCAGGTCGCGGCCCTCGGCATCAGCAACGCCGAATGGGAGGTCCTCAAGACCCTCGTCCTGTCCGGCAGCCCGTACCGGCTGGGCCCGGGTGAGCTGGCCAAGCGCCTCGGCCTGACCCCGGCGGCCATGACCCATCGCATCGACCGCATGGCCGGCGAGGGGCTGGTGACCCGCGACCGGGACGAGAACAACAGGGTGCGCGTCATCGTCGAACTGACCGACGAGGGGCGTACGAAGTGGCTCGAGGCGATGAGGATGGCCACCGCCTTCGAGGAGGACCTGCTTCAGGACCTTTCCGGCGAGGAGCGAGGGGCACTGGGAGAGATCCTGATCCGGCTCCTGCGCCGGGTGGAGCACGAGCAGCCGGATGCCGGGGGCAGGCTCACCGACCTGGACTGACGGGCCGTGGGCCGGCGGCGGGAGGCCCCGCGGAGGGCGGTTGACACGACCCCCTCCGGTCCGTAAGGTTCTTCGAGTTGTCCCGGAGCCGGTACGGATCCGACGGCAGCCGATCCCGCCGCGAACGCGGCACCAAAACTCAGCACGATCTCCCACCGGGGAGAATTTCGGCATGCCGAAATTCAATTCGAAGGCTCGATTATGAGCCGCCGGGAAAATCCGCTAGAGTTTGAGCGTCGGAAGGGCCCAACGGCCCGGATGGCGAACCCCGCTGACTGGGAATCAGGCCCGAAAGGATCTGATAGAGTCGGACTCGCCGGAAAGGGAAA
>NZ_JBHZCI010000050.1:0-49817 GCF_042755185.1 Streptomyces sp. NPDC059166
CTCCCCAGCATCCGGGCCGCCTCTCTGTCCGCGCCGATTCCCCGTCCGGGCTCCATCCGCGCCGCTTCTCCGTCCGGGCTGTGCTCCGTCTGCGCCGCCCTTCCGTCCACCTGATCCGCGCAGAACACCGCGTACCGGCAGTAACGGCTGACCGGCGGGCCCGCCGGGGCACCTGCACGCCCTGCTGGTACCTCACGGCCCGGTCCGCCCTTCGACCTGCACACCACGGCGCCCGGATGCGCGGCCACCCGCCAGGGAGGACGCTGGAGAGCGTGCAGGACCAAGCGGCCTCGGTCGCCGCCACAGGGCCGGGCACGGAGCTGCTGGACAGCGCCGTGACCCACGTCCTGCGCGAGACCGGGGCGTCGACGGCGATGCTGTACCTGAAGCCGGAGGACGACGTCCTGCAGCTGGCGGTCCTCGCCGGCGTACCCGGCCAGCTGGCCGCGCCGTGGGTCCGGGTACCGCTGACCGCACCGATCCCGGTCTCCGACGCCGTACGCCTGCGGTGCCTGATATGGCTGGGCAGCCAGGAGGAGCTGGCGCGACGCTATCCGCGCCCCGCTCTGATCCTCCCCTACCAGTTCGCGCTCGCGGCCGCGCCCATCCGGGCGGGAGGCTCGGACCTGGGAGGGCTCGTCCTCCTGTGGCCAGGCTCGCACTCCACCGAGCTGTCCTCCGGGGAACGCGCCTCCATGGTGGGGGCGTGCCACGGCATAGGCATGCTGCTGCAACAGGCGGAGGGCAGCGGATTCCGCATCATGCCCGGGCCCCAGCCCCGCGTGGTGTTCCCTCCCGCCCCGCCGCCCCCGGATCCGGCGGAGGCAGCCGAGGCCGTCAGGTTCGTCGAGCGGCTTCCCGGCGGCAGTTGCGCGCTCGCCCTCGACGGAAGCGTCACCTACATCAGTCCCGCGGCTCTCGACCTGCTGGGGACGACAGCCGGTGAAGTGCTCGGCACGCTGCCCTGGGTCTCGCTCCCCTGGCTGAACGACCCCTCGGTCGAGGACCACTACCGGGCCGCGGTCATCGGCCGCCAGCAGACGTCCTTCACCGTGGAACGGCCTCATGACCGCTGGCTGGCCTTCCACCTCTTCCCCGACGCCACAGGCATCAGCGTCCGGATACAGCCCACCTCACGGCCCGCCTCCATCGACGCCCCGCCGCCGCAGCTGCTCCCGGCCTCGGACGTCCCCGGCCGGACGACCGCCCTCTATCACCTGATGCACCTCGCGGCGACCCTCACCGAGGCCGTGGGGACCCAGGACGTGATCGGCCTCGCCGCCGACCAGCTGATGCCGGCCTTCCGCGTCCACACGCTGATCGTGATGATGTCGGTCGAGGGGCGGCTCAGGATCGACGGCCGCAGGGGCAGCCACCCACATTTGATGGACCGCTTCGACGGCGAACCCCTGACGTCCGCCACGCCCGCCGCGCACGTGCTGACGACGGGCGTCCCCGACTTCTACCCCACCTTCAGGGACCTGGAGCGCGCCTATCCCTCGATGGGGCTGCGCGAGGCCGTGTCCGCCTGCGCCTTCCTCCCTCTGGTCGTCTCCGGGCACGCGGTCGGGTCGCTGGTCCTGGCCTACGACCGGCCGCACGACTTCGAGGCCGAGGAACGCGCACTGCTGACCTCGATCGCGGGTCTGCTGGCCCAGGCGCTGGACCGTGCCAGGCTGTACGACACCAAGGAGCGGCTGGCGCACAGCCTGCAGGCCCACCTGCTCCCGCAGACCCTGCCCTCGATCGCCGGCCTGGACGTGGCGGCCCGCTACCTTCCGTCCACGCGCGGCATGGGCATAGGCGGTGACTTCTACGACCTGATCCGGCTCGACGACAGCACGGCCGCCGCGGCGATCGGCGACGTACAGGGGCACAACGAGAACGCAGCGGCGCTCATGGGGCAGGTCCGCACCGCCGTGCACGCCTCGGCGGGCGCGCCGCCCGACGAGGTCCTGGCCCGCACCAACCGCCTGCTCACCGATCTCGACCCCGACCTGTTCACCAGCTGTCTCTACATCCACCTCGATCTCACCGGGCACACGGCGCTCATGGCCACCGCGGGCCACCCGCCGCCCCTGCTACGCCAGCCGGACGGGCAGACGGAGGTCCTGGACCTCCCGCCCGGCCTCCTGCTCGGCATCGACCCCGCGTCCCGCTATCCCACCAAGAGCGTCCCGCTGCCCCCCGGCTCGGCCCTCGCCCTGTTCACCGACGGACTGGTGGAAGCACCGGGGGTGGCCTTCGACGACGCGACCGCCGAGCTGGCCGCGCACTTCGCCCTGGCCCTGGAGCAGGACATGGAGTCGGTGGCCGACGCACTGGTGCGATACGCGAAGCAGGCCACCCCCGGCACCGACGACATCGCGCTGCTGCTCCTCAACGCGCTGCCGCCGACCCGCTGACGACGGCCCCGCAGAGCCCCGGGGCACCCAGGGTGCCCACTGCGCGCGGGGCTCCGCGGGCTGCGCACTTCGCACGCGTGGCTCTGCGGGCGGCGGCTCATCCCCCGTAGAGGTCGCCCAGACTGATGCCGGTGGTGGAGGCCGAGCCGCCGAGCCTGACCTCGTGGTCGAGGCCGACGAACTTCCCGCCCGACTGCCAGAGCGCCGGCTTCAGCACCGCGTACTTCGCCTCGTCCCACGTGGCCCAGTCGTAACCCAGCAGCCCGCCGGTGTCACCGGAGTTGGGGTTGAGGCACCAGAAGGTGTGGTGGATGCCGTTCTCCACCATCAGATCGCGCAGCGCCTTCATCCACTTCTCGTTCGGGCCGCCGTCGAGGTGGCCGCCCCATTCGCCGACGAACAGCGGCGCTGTGCCGTCCTTGTGGAGGTAGAGCCAGTTGGGGTCCCAGACGTCGCGTTCCAGCGTCGTACGGTCCCACTCGCCCTGGAACCAGGGCTGCTGGTAGACCAGTGGCCCGTAGTCGTGCGGTGAGTAGACCAGTTGGTCCTGCTGTGCTCCGAGGTCGACCGGGTGGTCCTTCGCCCCTCGCAGGTTCCCGCCCCACCACATGCCGTGGTAGTCGGACGCGGAGGTGGAGGACCAGTTCGCGCCGTCCTTGGGGTAGATCTCGATGCCCTCGCACATGACGAGGACGTCAGGGTTGATGGCGAGGATGCGCCTGCCGGCGGTCTGGCAGGTGTACTTGAAGTTGTCCTGGTCGGTGGAGTCGTCCCACTTGGCGCGAGGGCTGTCCGACTGCTTGCCGTGGGGTTCGTTCTTGACGTCCATCGCGACGAGGGTGTCGTTCGTCTTGTAGCGGGCGGTCACCCACTCCCAGGCGGAGTAGAACTGCTCCGGGGTGATCGCCCCCTTCCACCACACCGGGTAGACATGGCCGGAGTTGTCGGCCTCCGCGCTGTGGACGTCGAGCATCACCTTGATGCCGTACTTCTCGGCCACTCCGAGGAAGGCGTCGAAGACCCCCAGTGTCGTCTTCCCCTGGAGCTCGGGGTTCGCCCAGGTGTTGACGGCGCTGGACGGGGCCGCCTGACCGTTCTTCCACTCCAGCAGCAACTGGGTGGAGATCGGGACGCGGATGATGTTGATGCCGCGCTCCGCCATCTGCCGGGTGAGCGTGTCCAGGTTCGCGGACCACAGACCGTGGAAGACACGCTCGGTCGCGTTGAAGCCGAACCAGTTGACACCCGTGAGCCACACCCGGTTGCCCTGCGCGTCGACGATCCGGTTGCCTTCGGTGTGCAGCCAGTCGGTGCCCGCGGCGGAGGATCCGGTTCCCGCGGAGGACACCGTCTGCCCCGCCTCGGCGGGACCCGAGAGCGCCACCAGCAGGGCGGTCGCCGTGGCCGCCGCCGCCACCGCCCTGCCCAGCCGTCTTCTCGTCCTTGACTTCATCCGTTGTCGCCTTTCGTGGGGGTGAGGCGGGACGCACAAATGGGAGCGCTCCCATTCCGATGCCCACATGAAGCCAGGAAGACCGAAGCACTGTCAATGGACATGACAAGCTTCATTTCCTGAACGCACACCGACCGCGCCGGCCGCCCACGGCGTACGGCCGGCCACAGGGGGTTCCCGGGCGCATCCCGGCTCCGCCCTCGCAAGCGCTTCGACGGCAGAGCCGCGCCCGAGCGCCACCGCCGCCCCGGAGGGTGCAGCCCATCACGCCCTGCACGCTCACTATTCCCGCAGTTGAGTCACTTATTTGAGCGATCAGCGCGAAATCTTGCGCAGCACCGTGGACTTCTTTACTCGGGTGCTCCTAGCCTGTGGGGCGTCCGCAGAGCCCATCGAGCCGCAAGGACCACCCACACGTGACCCCACCACCGCCTGGACCACGCCTCCTCAGACGCTCCCTCTCCGCCTCCCTCGCCCTCGCGCTGACCGCCGCGGGCACCGCCGCCGCGTTCGTGCTGGCGGGCGCCCCCACCGCGCAGGCCGCGGCGGTCCCCGCGCCGTCACCCGTCGGGATATCCGGCCGGGGTGCCACCGTCCCGTTCAAGGAACAGGAGGCCGAGTACGCATCGACCAACGGCACGCTGATCGGCCCGAACCGCCTCTACGGCACCCTGCCCTCGGAGGCTTCGGGCCGGCAGGCGGTCACTCTCGACGCCGCCGGCGAGTACGTCGAGTTCACACTCACCGCCCCCGCGAACGCCATGACCTTCCGCTACTCGCTGCCGGACAACGCGGCCGGGACGGGCCGGGACGCCTCTCTCGACCTGCGGGTCAACGGATCCTCGCTCAAGAGCATCCCGGTGACCTCGAAGTACGGCTGGTACTACGGGGGTTACCCCTTCAACAACAACCCGGGGGACACCAACCCCCACCACTTCTACGACGAGACGCGGACCATGTTCGGGTCCACCCTGGCCGCCGGGACCAAGGTCCGGCTCCAGGTGACCTCCACGGCAGCATCTCCCTCGTTCACCATCGACCTGGCGGACTTCGAGCAGGTCGGGGCCCCGGTCGGCAGGCCGTCCGGGGCACTGGACGTGGTGAGCGACTTCGGTGCCGACCCGACCGGCGCCGCGGACTCCACGGCGAAGATCCAGGCCGCCGTGGACGCCGGCCGCAGCCAGGGCAAGGAGGTCTACATCCCGCAGGGCACCTTCAAGGTGCAGGACCACATCGTCGTCGACAAGGTGACCCTGCGCGGCGCGGGACCCTGGTACAGCGTCCTGACCGGACGCCATCCCACCGACCGGAGCAAGGCGGTCGGTGTCTACGGGAAGTACGCGGCGCAGGGCGGCAGCAGCAACGTCACCCTCAAGGACTTCGCGATCATCGGCGACATCCGGGAGCGCGTGGACAACGACCAGGTGAACGCCATCGGCGGGGCGATGTCCAACTCCCTCGTCGACAACGTCTGGATGCAGCACACCAAGTGCGGTGCCTGGATGGACGGTCCGATGGACAACTTCACCATCAGGAACAGCCGCATCCTGGACCAGACCGCCGACGGTGTGAACTTCCACTACGGCGTCACGAACTCCACGGTCACCAACACCTTCGTGCGCAACACCGGTGACGACGGCCTGGCCATGTGGGCGGAGAACGTCCCGAACGTGAAGAACAAGTTCACCTTCAACACGGTCGTCCTGCCGATCCTCGCCAACAACATCGTCACGTACGGCGGCAAGGACATCACCATCTCCGACAACGTCATGTCGGACACCATCACCAACGGCGGCGGCCTGCACATCGCGAACCGCTACCCCGGGGTCAACTCCGGCCAGGGCACAGCCGTCTCGGGTACTCACACCGCTGCGCGCAACACCCTCATCAGGACCGGGAACAACGACTTCAACTGGCGCTTCGGCGTGGGAGCCATCTGGTTCAGCGGACTCAACGAGCCCATCAACAACGCCACCATCAACATCACCGACAGCGAGATCCTGGACAGCTCCTACGCCGCCATCCATCTGATCGAGGGCGCGAGCAACGGGCTCCACTTCGACAACATCAAGATCGACGGCGCGGGGACGTACGCCCTCCAGATCCAGGCGCCGGGGACGGCGTCCTTCAACCGGGTCGTCGCCACCCACATCGCCCAGCCCAACCCGATCCACAACTGTGTCGGCAGCGGTTTCCAGATCACCCAGGGCACCGGGAACTCCGGCTGGTACGCGAACCCGCCGGCCTGCACAGGTGTCTGGCCCGACCCGGTGTGGACCAACGGCGGTGTTCCGGGCGGCGGTTCCACCGGTACGCCCGACCCGACGGACCCGCCGGACCCGACCGATCCGCCGCAGGAGACAGGCAACCTCGCGCAGGGCCGCCCGATCACCGAGACCTCTCACGCCGACGTCTACGGGGCGGGGAACGCGGTCGACGGCAACGCCAACTCCTACTGGGAGAGCCGCAACAACGCCTTCCCGCAGTCCGTCACCGTTGACCTCGGTGCCGCGAAGGCCGTGAAGAGACTGGTCCTGAAGCTGCCCCCGTCCGCGGCCTGGGCCACCCGGAGCCAGACGATCGGCGTCACCGGGAGCACCGACAACAACACCTTCGGCACCCTGAAGGCACCGGCGGGTTACACCTTCAACCCGTCGAGCGGAAACACCGCCACGGTGACACTCACCGGGACTCCCGTCCGGTACCTGCGCCTCACCTTCACCGCCAACACGGGCTGGCCCGCCGGCCAGTTGTCCGAACTGGAGGCCTACACCAGCTGACCGACGCCCACGAGGACGGGCCCGGCCTCACGGCCGGGCCCGTCCTTGTGCGGGGTGCGATCAGGGCTTGAGCGAGAAGGACTCGGCGGCCGGGGCCACCTCCGCCGGGCGGACCACCTTGAGGCCACCGGGGCTCTTGGCGTCCGGCTTCATCACCACGGTCTGCCGGGTGGAGGGCGCGGCCGGGTCGGTGAAGTCGTGCGAGATGCCGAAGTCGGCGCCGAAGTCCTTGACGGTCAGCAGGGCCTTGTCGACGCCCTCACGGGTGAGGTCCTTCGAGTCGCACGCCTTCTTCAGTGTCTCTCCGAAGACGGCCGCCGCGTTGTATCCGGCGATGACCCCGTTGTCGAGGGCGTCCTTCGGGTACTCGGCCTTGTAGGCCGCCGCGAGCTTCGAGGGTCCTTCCGCCGCGTCGCCGATGGGCAGGGTGGAGGCTCCGATGTAGTAGTCCTTCTGAAGTGCCGCGCCCGCCTGGGTCGCGAGCAGTTGCGGCGCGTACGCCGAGTTGTTGCCGACGACCGGGACGTCGAATCCGGTGGCCGCGGCGACACCGACCAGCGAGGCGGCCTGACGCGGACCGGCGCTGATGACGACGGCCTTCACCCCGGCCTGCTTCAGGGCGGACACCTGGGCCGTCATGTCGTTGTCGGTCGGCTTGATCTTCTGCTCGACGACGGTGAGGCCGGCTTCCTGGGCGGCGTGCTTCGAGCCGGCCAGGGCGTTCTCGCCGTAGTCGCCCTCGAAGTAGACGTGACCGATCTTGTCGCCCTTGGCGATGCGCTTCTCGTCGAGCAGGAAGTCGATCAGGTTGATCGTCTCGACGTCGTACGTGGCGCCGATGACGCGGACGTACTTGGAGCCGAGCAGGTTCGCCGACCATGCCTGGGGCAGGACGATGCCCTTGTCCTTGCCGTCGATGCGGGACTCGACGGCGGAGACGAACGGGGACCCGATGAACTGGGTGAAGCCGAGGACGTCCGGCTCCAGTTCGGTGTAGGCGCCGATGGCCTTCTGCGGGTCGTACGCGTGGTCGCGGACGGTGAGTTCGATCTGGCGGTCGCAGATTCCGCCTGCCTTGTTCGTCTCCTTCACCCAGAGTTGCTGAGCCTGGGTGACACTCTTGCCCAGCGAGGCGTAGACACCGGTCATGTCGGTGAGGGCGCCGAGGGTGATCTTCGAGTCGGTCACACCCTGCCCGCTCTTGACACCGTTCTGGTCGGCGGCGCCGTCGTCCGACGACTTCGCCTTCTCGCTGCATCCCGCGAGGGTGAGGGTGAGAGCCGCCACGACGGCTCCGACAACACGTAGCTTCATTTCTTCTTCTCCCCTGGATTCTTCAGACGCGCAATGCCGCCGGGCAGGAACAGGACGACCGCGACGACCGCGGCGCCGTACAGATAGCGGGACGCCTCCCCGGGTGCGATGCCGCCGGTACCGGGGGCGGACACCAGGGGAAGGGAGTCGCTGTAGTGGGTGAGCACCTGAGGGAGCAGCGACACGAACGCGGCGCCGATGACGGCTCCCGCGACGCTGCCCAGCCCGCCGATGACGATCATGGCGAGGTATTCGAGGGACAGGATCATGCCGAAGTACTCGGGCACGGTCCGCTGGAAGACCAGCGCGAGCAGGACGCCCGCGAGGCCCGCGTACATGGAGGACAGGACGAACACGCCGGCCCGGTACCTGGCCACCGGTACGCCCATCACGCCGGCCGCGATCCGGTGGTCCCGGATGGCGTTGAGGGCGCGGCCCGGCCTGCCCCGCAGCACCCCCCGGGCGAACAGGGCGCTGACCAGGAGGGCTGCCAGCGCGAGGTACCAGAGCTTCTCCGACGACTGGAAGGGAACCGCGGCGACGACCACCTCGGTGTCGTCGAAGGTGAAGCCGAACAGCGAGAGCGGAGGCACCGGGCGGCCGTTGAAACCGCCCGTGAGTGATTCCGCGTTGAACAGCACGTGCTGGCCTATGAAGATCAGCGCGAGGGTGGCGATCCCGAGATAGGCGCCGCTCAGCCGTCCGGCGATGGGACTGAAGAGGCCGCCGGCGGCGCCCGCGAGGAGCACGGCCAGCAGGGCCGCGAGCCAGGTGGGGAGGCCGAGACCGCTGATGGCGTGCCCGTTCTCCGTGCTGCTCTCTCCCGCGAGGACGCAGTAGCCGTACGCGCCCACGGCGAGGAAGAAGGCGTGGCCCATGGAGAGCTGGCCGGTCGAGCCGGTGAGCAGGTTGAGTCCGATCGCCCCGATCGCGGCCGCCATCGCGAAGAGACCGGCCTGGAGCCAGAAGCGGTCCAGGTAGAACGGGAGGAGGAGCAGCAGCACGGAGCCGGCGAGCCAGAGGTAGGGAGCGGGGCTGCGCAGCCGTCCGGCGAACGGTGTCCCGCTGGCGGGCACGGCTGTGGTGGCGGCGGGCGCGGTGGCGTCCTTGGTGGCTTCAGACACGGGACAGCTCCTTCGTACCGAAGAGCCCCGCCGGCCGGATGAGCAGGACGACCACCATCACCAGGTACGGGGCGAGGTCGCCGATGCCGCGTCCGAGGAAGGAGAGGTCGCTCTGGTAGCCCGTGGCGAGTGATTCGGTGACGCCGACGAGGAGGCCTCCGACGAGGGCCCCCGTGGTCGAGTCGAGGCCGCCGAGGATCGCGGCGGGGAACGCCTTGAGGGCGGCGAGTGAGGTGGCCCGTTCGAGGCCGGGGGTGGGGAAGACGGTGAGGAACAGCGCCGCGACGGCGGCGAGTGCTCCGGCAACCGCCCAGGCGGACAGGGAGACCCGGCCGAGGCGGATGCCCATCAGGGCGGCCGTCTGCGGGTTCTCGGCCGCCGCCCGCATGGAGACGCCCCACGAGGTGAAGCGGAAGGCGAGCAGGAAGGCGGTGATGAGCAGCCCGGCGACGAGGAACGCGGCGATGCGCGTCTCGGCGAGGGTGACGCCCCCGATGGTGACGACGTCGTCGCCCCACGGGTCGCCGAGCGACATCACGTCGGTGCCCATGCGGCGGACGAGTTCGGTGGTGAGGAGGATGTCGACGCCGATGGTGACGATCGCCAGGACGCTCTGGTCGCTGCCCCGGTAGCGGCGCATCACGAAGAACTCGACCGCCGAGCCGACGACCGCCGCTCCGGCGATGCCGACGCCGAGGGCGGGCCAGAATCCGATGTCGTCGTGGAGGACCGCGGTGACGTATCCGCCTGCCAGCAGGAGCGAGGCATGGGCGAAGTTGACGACCTCGGTCGCCTTGAAGATGACGACGAAGCCCAGGGCGATCAGGGCGTAGACCGAGCCGATGGACAGGCCGCCGAGGAGGAGTTCGATGAAGGTGGTCATTCCTGTGCTCCCAGGTAGGCCTGCACGACGGCCGGGTCGTTCTGCACCTCGGCGGGCGTGCCTCCCGCGATCCTGCGTCCGAAGTCGAGTACGGTCACGGCGTCCGCGAGCCGCATCACCACCCCCATGTCGTGTTCGACCATGACGATCGAGATGCCGAGGCTGTCCCGTACGCCGGCGACGACCGCGGCGGTGCGCCGGCGTTCGTCGGCGGTCATGCCCGCGATGGGCTCGTCCAGGAGGAGGACCTCGGGCTCCATGCACAGGGCGCGGCCGAGCTCGACGAGCTTCTGCTTGCCGTACGGCAGCGCGCCCGCGGGGAAGTCGAGTTCCTTGTCGAGCCCGATGAACTCGGCTATCTCACGCACCCGTTCGAGGTGCCGGTGTGCTTCACGGGTGGCCGAGGGCAGCCTCAGTCCGGCGGCCACGAAGCCGGCCCGGGTGAGCCGGTGCCTGCCGAGCATGAGGCTTTCGGCGACGGTCGCGTGCGGCGGCAGGGCCAGGTTCTGGAAGGTGCGGGCCACCCCCAGGTCGGCGATCCGGTGCGGGGCGAGACCGGTGAGCTCGGTGGAGCCGAGGTGGACGCTGCCCGACGTGGCCCGGTAGACGCCGGAGAGCACGTTGAACGTGGTCGACTTGCCGGCACCGTTCGGGCCGATGACGGCGTGGACGCTGCCCGGTTCGACGGTGAAGGAGACCGCGTCGAGGGCGGTGAGTCCGGCGAAACGCACCGTCACCTCACGTACGGTGAGGGGCGCCGGGGTGGTCGTCGTCACGCGGACCACCTGCTCAGGGTGCGGGTGACGCCTTCCGCGTCCGCGGCGTCGGCCGCGGCCGTCTCGTCGACGACGCCGAGGTAGCGGCGGCGCACCTCGTCGGAGGCGGCGAGTTCGTCGGCGGGGCCGTCGAGGGCGACCTCGCCGACGTCGAGGACGTACGCCGTGGAGGCCAGCCGCAGGGCGATGGCCGCGTTCTGCTCGACGAGCATGACGGAGGTGCCGCCCGCGTTGATCTCCTGGATCGTCTCGGCGATCCTCGCCGCCATCAGCGGGGCGAGCCCGAGTGAGGGTTCGTCCAGCAGCAGCAGCCGCGGTCCGGCCATCAGGGCGCGGCCCATGGCCAGCATCTGCTGTTCGCCGCCGGACAGCAGTCCGGCCCGCTGGTGTGCGCGCTGGGCGAGCACCGGGAACAGTTCGTGTACGCGCCGCAGGGCGTCGGCCGCTGCCCTGCGCCCGCCGCGAGCCCCGAGGGCCCCCGCCCGCAGATTGTCCGCCACCGTCATCCGGGCGAACACCTGCCGCCCTTCCGGCACCTGGATCACTCCTGCCGCCACCACCTGGGCGGGGCGCAGCCCGTCCAGGGGGACGCCGTCGAAGCGGATGGTGCCCGTGCCCGTCCCGCGGTGGAAGCCGAGGGTCCGCGATACGGCCCGCAGCAGCGTGGTCTTACCGGCGCCGTTGCCACCGAGAACGGCGGTGATCGCGCCGGCCGGCACGTCGACGGAGACGTCGCGCAGTGCCCGTACCGGGCCGTAGCCCACGGACAGTTCGCGGATCTCGAGCGTTGCCATGCGTCCTCCTCCTTCCGACTGGTCGTTGTGGTGCCACAGACCAGCAGCGGGGCGCGGGACGCGTCCACGGCACGGGGCCCACTCGCTGCGGGTGACCAGTGTTCGCAGGGCCCGGTTGTGCGCGCGCACAGAGGAGGGGCCGGCGCCGGGGCGGCCGGGGCGGCCGGTGGCATTGTCACCAGCCATGAGCGGCTCGGCTCCGGGACGGAGCGAACACACGCGGCGGCGCCGTGACGAGCGGGGCACTGCCCTGCTCGACGCCCTGCTGGAGGACCGGCCGGAGCCGGATCTCGTGGCGCGCGCGGCCGGCTGTCTGGGCGTGCCGGAGCGGGGGCGTTACGCGGTGGCGGTCCTGCGGGAGGGCGGGGGTGATCAGGTCGGCGCCGTCATGGAGGCGGAGGGCCTGCGGTGCTTCCGCCGTGCCCGGGCGGACCGGGAGGTCGTCGTCGCCACCCTGGGTGACCGGGATCCCGCGGTGTTCTGCGCGCTGCTCGCGCGGTGCTGCCGTGGACCCGGCGGGGTCGGCCCGGTCGCCGACGGGCTGGCCCGGCTGGGGGCGGCGCGCGGGCTGGCCGAGGTCGCGCTGCTGACCTGCCTGCCCGGTGCGACGGAGATCGTGCGGTTGGAGGACCGGCTTCCGGCGGCTCTCGTGGTGAGTCAGCCGGAGCTGTCGGCCCGGCTGGTCGCGGACGTCTTCGGCCCGCTGCTGGCCCTGGATCCGGCCGACCGCGGTCTGCTGGTTCGGACGCTCGAGACGTGGCTGGAGTGCGGAGGGTCCGCGGGCCGGGCTGCCGGGAGCCTGTACTGCCACCGCAATACGGTGCTCAACAGGCTGCGACGGCTGGAGAGGCTGACCTCGCGATCGCTCACCCGGCCGCGCGAACTGGTCGAGATGATGCTGGCCCTGGACGCGCTCAGACTGACGGCGCCGCAGGCCTGAACCGGCCGTGGAGGGCTCCCGGTCCGGCGCGGCCGAGGGGGCCGTGAGGGGCCGGGCCGCGTCTCCGGAGCGGCGTCGTTCGGCCGGAGGCCGGGCCGGGCGGCGTCCGGTGCGTGCGATCGCGAGGCGGAGGATCGCCCTCGTACTGGGCGCACGAGGGCGATTCCGGCAACGCGGCGAGCGTGCGTACCAGGCATCGCCCGGCAGACGGCACTCCGAGGGCACGGCCTGGTTCCGCGCCCCTCACGGCGAGGTGTCAGGACAGGAAATCGCGGGCGATCGCCTGGGCCGTGCGTTCCAGCAGGGGTCCCGCCTGCGCCATGCAGACGGCGGGGTCGGACTCCAGGTCCGTCAGCGCGTAGGCCCGGCGGATGCCCGCCTTGCCCAGGGCCTCGGCGGGCAGGGCGAGCCGTCCGCACACGGCGACGACCTCCACGCCCTCGGCGCGTGCCGCCGCGGCGACCCCTGCCGGGGCCTTGCCGTGCAGGGTCTGCTCGTCGAGCGAGCCCTCGCCGGTGACGACGAGGGTGGCCCGGGCGAGCGCCGGGGCGAAGCCCAGCACGTCGAGCATGACCTCGATGCCGGGGCGGAACCGCGCGCCCAGGGCGACCAGGGCCCCGTAGCCGATGCCTCCCGCGGCACCCGCTCCCGGGAGCTCGGCGGTCTCGGGTCCGAGGAGCGACGCGTAGTGGACGAGCGCCGCGTCCAGGACCGCGATGTCCTCCTCGGTGGCGCCCTTCTGCCGGCCGTACACCTCGGGGGCGCCCTTCGGGCCGGTCAGCGGGTTGTCCACGTCGCTGGCCAGGATCAGGTCGATGCCCGTGAGCCTGGGGTCGAGCCCCGACAGGTCGGCCTCGGCCAGCCCGGCGAGTGCCGCGCCGCCCGGGCCGACGGGCTTGCCGTCACCGTCGAGGAAGCGGGCGCCCAGGGCGGCGAGCATGCCCGCGCCGCCGTCCGTCGTGGCGCTGCCGCCCACGCCGAACACGATCGTCCTGGCACCGGCGTCGAGCGCCGCGGCCAGCAGCTCTCCGGAGCCGTAGGTGGTGGCCGTCAGCGGGGCGAACTCCCCCGCCGGCAGGTGCTGGAGGCCCGAGGCCTCGGCCATCTCCACCACCGCGGTGGTGTCACGCACCGCGTACGCGGCGGTGACCGGCGTCCCGAGGGGACCCGTCACCCGCGCCTCGCGGCGCTCGAACCCGGCGGCCACCGCCGCCGCGACCGTGCCGTCGCCGCCGTCCGCGACGGGCAGGGTCTCGACCCGCAGCCCGGGGACGACATGCCGGAGTCCGGCTGTCACCCGCTCAGCGACCTGCACGGCCGTGAGCGAGCCCTTGAACTTGTCCGCCGCCACGAGCACGTGGGGGGTCTCCATCACTGCTCCGTCCGTCACCTTGCATCCCTTTGCTTTCGAACAGGCAGTCGCGCCGCCCCGACCCTATCCGGAGCACCCCTGATCTGCCCATGGGTGTCCGAAACCGTCTGTCCTCACCCCACGGGGCCGTCGTCGGCGGGCCGCACCCCGAGGAGCCGCGAAGGCCTGCCCCGTGTGCCGCGCTCCTGCCGGTGGGCCGGGGGCAGCCCTTACGCTGCCTCCGTGACCACAGCTGACTACGCGACGTACATCGCAGGACTCCCCCGGGTGCTCGTGGGGGCGGCCACGCTCTTCAGGGACGAGCGCGGGCGGGTGCTGCTCGTCGAGCCGAACTACCGCGCGGGCTGGGCGTTGCCCGGCGGTTAGGCAAAGCATCCACGGATGTCTCAGCCCGCCAGCTCGGCAGCTACCTTTCTGCTGGAGAGTCGTTAGCCACATGGTCATCTCGTTGTCTCAAGAGGAGCCATGGACTACTTCTTCACGTCACGCGTCACCGCACGGCGCCACTACGAAGCACCTTCCGGGGTAATCCTGGACGGGACGCAGTACACAAGGCGGAGCAAGGCCCTCAAGGACGGAACCCCCTTCTTCCTCGGCTCTGACATGCGGCCGCTGGAGCCCCACTGCTCGTTCTTCTACGAGCTCGCCAAGACCCTTGAGGCCAAGTCGCTACGTGACTACACGTACGACTTCCTCGACCTGGACGACTTCCTCTCAAGCCTCGATCCCCCGACCGACCTGCTGTCTGCCACCGAGGACGACCTGATCGCCTACCGCGATCACTGCATCGAGTACCGCGACGAGCCGATGGCGCCGGCCACGTGGAAGCGCCGCAGGGCCACGATCAACAGGTTCTACGACTGGGCGGTCGATGAGGCGAGGCTTCTGGACCGGCGCCCGTACTACCGCAAGAAGAACGGCCGCGACATCCTCAACTGGGGAACGACCAGCGAGCTCGACGTACGTCACCTGACGTTCGAGCAGTGGTGGTTTCTGGACCGGGTCGGCCTGCGTGGGCTGCTGCCCGACGGCAAGGCGGATCCCACCTTCCGCTCCGGCCATGCTCTGCGGGACAGCTGCGGCGGGAATCTCTCCATCACGACGGGCCTGCGGCTGCGGGAGTTCAGCACGTTGCTCGACATCGAAGTCGGCGCCCCTCGTCGGGACGGTTCGACCAAGGAAGTCGAACTGCAGGCGATCGCGAAGTTCGGCCTGCCCAGAACCACCGAGATCCAGGACGCCACGCTGTGTGAACTGGACTGGTACCGAAGGACCGAGCGTGCAGGTTCCCTTCGCAAGGCCGCGAAGAACCTGTACCGGCAGCGCGATGAGTTGTTCGTCGTCGACGACGTCGACATGCGCACGATGAAGGTCAGCGGCATCAAGGACGGCCGGCGACGCACCTACAGGATCAAGGCGATGAAGGCGCCGCTGCGGCGGATCACAGTCGTTGAGGGCGACCAGGGGCTGGAGTCGATGGCACTCTTCGTCGGGCGCAATGGGCGGATGATCAGCAGCCAGCGCTGGGAGCAGATCTTCGCCGACGCGCACGCGAGAGCGGTGCGGATCGCGGCCGAGCACAACCTGCCGTTGGAGATGCCGGGGCAGGTCCGGATTCATGACCTTCGCCATACTTTCGCCGTATACATGCTGGAGCAGTTGACCGATTTGGTCCGCGCCCAGGACGAGGAGCAGCAACGCCTCACCGGCCGTGCGCCCGCCTATGCGGCGGACCACGTGTCCCGCAACCCGTTCCTGACCGTCATGCGGCTCCTCGGGCATCGCCGTCCCGAATCGACCATGCGATACCTGACCTACAAGAGAAAGACGAACCTGCTCGTCGCCCGGGCAGTGAAGGACTGGAACGATCAGGACCGCACCTACGCAGACCTGGCCGCTCGCCAGGCCGGAGGGTGGGCCGTCTGATGCCGCGCCGAGGAGAACGCCGATCCCGGTCCGCGACACTACCGCCGCGCCTGCCCGCTCCACGCACCGTCGACCACGTCGGAGTGCGGGAGCTGACTCAGGTGAAGCGTGGCCGCACCACGACCAGCCGAATCGATCCGGGAGAGTACACATGCCGGGCGTTGGTCTCTCAACTCGCCGACGTGTGGATCGAATACCACCACAAAGCAGCGCTGAAGAACAGTGACAGGTACCTGGGAGCGATTCGCTCGTTCGCGAAGTTCCTCGGCCCTTATCTGACCGCTCTGGGCCTGAACCCCGCGGACGCACGCCTCGACACCGACCACATCGACCTCGCCGAAGCCATCTACGCGTGGGAGAACGACCTCCTCACGCAGTTCCCGGAGAACTCGTCGCAACCTTGGCAACTGTCACGCTCGATGCTCGCGTTGGTTCACCACTGGGCTGAGCGCGATGCACGCGTGCCGGAGAAGCTGCGTAGGCGCGCGGGGGCGCCGCCGACCCTGCGCAAGGCCACCGGGGAACCGCTGGACGAGTTCTCCAATTCCGAACGTCTCGCGCTCAAAGGCGCTGCCCAGGACGATCTGAGAACTCTTGAGAAGCGTCTTACCCGGGGAAACGAGCTCTTGGAGGCCGGAAGAGATCCGCGCGAGTTCGGATGGAGGGAACTGCCGAATCTGGTCTGGGCCGCCCGACACCGTCTGCTGACCATGGATGAACTCCGTGTTCACCTCCCTGCACATGCCAAGCACTGGCCCCAGGAGCTACGGGAAGCACGGCCGACCGACAGTGGTGCGCTTGGCGGCTTCTACGGCCTCTTACGGGGAGTGCATGCCTTGCTCTTTCCGCAGGAGCTGGATCTGCACCCGTTTCGGGTCCTGCTGTTGCTGGCCATGCTCGACTGCACCACCGAGGAACTGCACGCGCTACGGGTTCCAGACCTTGAATTCAGCGATCAGGGCGTCCGTATCGTCCAGACCAAGAACCGCGCGGATCGCGTTCGGGCCGACTACCACGTAGTCGATCAGTTGGAGAAGGGCGAGGTACCTGGGGAGCTCGCCTACGAGGGCCGAGGCGCTTGGGACGTTCCTGGTCTGCTGCGACGCCTCATGGCGGCCACCGCGCTGACGCGCGAGGTGTTCGGCGGCGAGCCATGGCTGTTCACCGCGGTCGAATATGACAAGAACCGCAGCACCATGGATGCTCGGTTCGCTCGCTTCGTCGATCCGGGTCGCCGCTTCACGCACTGGATCGCCTCGCACGTCGACGCGGCCGGAGAGCCTGTCCTGGCCATCTCCGAACCGCACGCGGCACCCCGGCTGCGCAAGACCGCGAAGACCACGCGCGTCGTCGCCCTGGGAGGCACCTTGTCCGACATGGCGGGGGATGATCACAGCATCCAGGTGTTCCAGGGCCACTACGCCCACGGCACCACCGCGCGGGTCCTGGCCGGAGCGGCGATGAACCGCGCCCAGACGCTCGTGTTCGACCGACTCGCCGCCAAGCCGGTTCTGGTCGACCCCGATGTGCAGTCCCGCCTCGGCGAACCGGAGGTCGCCCAGGCCCTGGGGGTGAGCCCTGAACTGGGTGCCGCCCTGAGCGCCGGTGAGCTCGACATGGGCGTCACCAACTGCAAGAACCCGCACGACTCACCGCACAGCACCCCCGGCAAGCTCTGCCATGTCGCCCCGGCCATGTGCATGATCTGCACCAACGCCGTGGTGTTCGTCTCACAACTGCCGCAGCAGCTGCTGCTCTCCGACCACATCGAGCGGATGCGACTGACACAGCCGCCGAGGGTCTGGGATGCAGTATGGGGACGCCAGGCCAAGGCGCTGGCCGAAGTGTTCGAGGAATGCGCTGAGCACCTTCCCGCCGCGCGCCGGGCCATCGAAGACCAGGACATCCGTCTGAATCTGTCGTTGGGCATGCGAACGGAGTACGACCGATGACCGTCCTCGCCGCAACGGACAGGCCGGTATCCCGGACCTTCGCCGACGACGAACCCGTATACAGCAATATGCCTGGGCAACTCCCCGACGTCCGCGGTCCGGTCTTCGGGCGCATCGACGAGTGGCCCTGCGACTGCCTCAGACGGCCGGCGAACAAGAGCCCAGCACAGTGGAAATGCGTGTTCCCGCTCGACCCGGTCTGGAACTTGCGCGCACGAGAAGTCGCGTTCAGCATGCTCAACCCCAACCACCAGGCCCTGAGGAGCGCGGGCATCTTCCTCCCCAGGAAGAAATGGGCCCCCGCCACGGTCATCAAGGTCTGCTTCAGCATGTCTCAGCTCGGTACCTGGGCGCTTCACGAAGGGATGCCGGACAACCTGCACTTCTGGTCGGTTGAGGACTGGCAGGGCTACATCGACCACTGCGCATCAAGCACGAAACCGGAGTCGGTACGGAGTGCGGTGGGAGCCGTCCGCCACTTGGTCCGCTTCTCCTCCATCCTGACGGGCACCGACTCTCTGGAAGACCCCTGGCCAGGACAGACAGACAGCGACGTCGCCAAGGTCGCCACCCGTGACGAGCTGGCCACGCCCTCGATCCCGCCGGAAGTCTGGTGGCCGCTCCTCCGGGCTGCATGGTCCTATATCGACCGATTCTCCGCGAGCATCCTGGACCAACGCGATCGCGAAGCAGAGCGGGCCGCAACAGCGCCGACGGAACCAGCCACCCTCAGCGCTGAAGGCATCAACCGCCAGCTGGAGTTGTGGCTGACCAACCCGGCCAATCTGGTACCCGTCAGCGACCGCGACGCCAGGTTCAACCCGAAGGGAACCCCCATCTGGAGCTCCTTGAGCCGAGCGGTGACAACAGGGGCCAGCTCCACGGCCTTCGCGACCAAGAACAACAGGCAAGGCATGGAACGTCGGCAGAAGGTCCTGCGGATGATCGAGGAGACAGGCCGGATCCGGCCTGTCCGTCCCGCCGAGGCCAAGCAGTTCGAGTCGGCCTACGCCGACTACGGGACCCGCCGTCGCTCGTCCGAGGCTATGGACGCCATGCTCCAGGATTGGCTCGGCGATCCAGCGAACCTCATCCCCGTCCATGCCGAAACGAGCCGGCTGGCTCCCGGGGAGCCGGTGTGGTCCGCACTGGAGGGCCTGCTTTACGACACCTCGGAACGGGTGGATGTCTTCGGCACCGGAAGCAAACAAGGTCGGCGCCGACGCGATCTGGTGCTGCAAGCCGCAGTCGGAGAGCGCCGGATCGTCTACTGGGACAAGCAACTGGCCAGAGACCTGCGGATGCTTCGGGCATCCTGCTACATCTTCGTTGCAGCGCTGAGTGCGATGCGGGACAGCGAGATCCAGGAAATCCAGCGCGGCGCGCTCACCCAGCACTACGGGTCTCCGGCGATCAGCTCCCGCAAATCGAAGGGGGATTCCTCCAGGCCGCAGGCCAACTGGTGGGTCATCGAACCGGTCGCACAGGCCCTGGCGGTGGCCGAGCGATTGTCCTGGCACGAGACCCATGTCTTCGCCACGATGACACCGCCGAGCGAGGGCGGATCTGCCGGACGAGGACGAGCGGGTATTTCCGCCGCCGACGACATCGACTTCTTCATCGAGACGGTGAACGCCACCAGGCACCTCACTGGCGTGGAGGAGATCCCTCCCGGGCGGGTACGTCCGCACATGTTCCGAAAGACCATGTCGATCATCGCCAGCCAGCAACCGGACGGCGAGATCGCCCTGGGGATCCAGCTCAAGCACGCCGCGCGCAGGGCACTGGCCAATCGTCTCACCGGCGCCTACGGCAAACCCGATGCCAAGTGGGCGAAGGAGTTCGACACCGATCTGCAGACCGCGGCAGCGCAAAAGCTGGTGCGGCTGCTCCAAGCCCGCCGGTCCGGCGCCACCATCGCGGTCGGACCAGGTGCAACCCGCTTCCACGCCGGGCTCGACAAGGTCAACGCCGCAATCGAAGCGAACCCGACGCTGCGGGCCCACATCGCAGACGAGCGGCTGGAGATCACCCTCCTGCGGGACGAGTTCGCGAACCTCCACCTGGGCACGGTCAACCACTGCCTGTGGAACGCGCCCACGGCAGAGTGCCAGAACCAACTCCCACCTGCTCAGCGCGGCCAGGGCCCACTGCTGGGTGCCTGCCAACCGTCCCGATGCCGCAATTCAGTCCTCACCTTGTCGCACGAGCGGATCTGGCGCATGGAGGAGGCCGACCTGGTGGAGCTTTTGAAGAAGAAGCTCTCCAAGCCGCTACGAGAACAGGCCCAGACGCGGCTCGCCGAAGTCCGCTCTGCCACCTCGCAGATCGACAAGCTGAAGGAGAACATCTGATGCCTGTGTCCGCAGTCACCACCGCGAAACTCAGGGAAGCCATGACCCGGCTGCTGGCCGGAGCGCCCCTGTACAGCGACGGCGCGCTCACCAAGGAGAATCTGGCCCGCGAGGCCCAGGTCAGCCACGCCACCGTCCACCGAGCCGAGGACATCCTCGCCGAGTGGAACGCCCGCATCCCGCAACCAGTCCTCCGTACGCCCGGCGAGGTCCAGCGCGACGAATCCATCGCCGAGCTGAAGGGAAAACTCAGAAAAGCCAGCCAGAAGGTCACCGAGCTGCAGAGCAAGCTCGACGCCCTGGCCACGGTGACGGCCAACCTCTACCACGAGAACATCGAGCTGAAGAAGAAGCAGAACACTCGGCAGCAGGGTCGCCTCGCCGCCCTCACCAGCGAGATCGATTCTCACCGTTGACCCCTCGCGCCTGGCATTCCAGCTGACCAGTCGCCCCCGGGGCGGGGACGGGGTTGAGATTTACTGGTAGGCGATCGTATACAACTGTCGTCAGCTCCCCGCGGAGCGCAGTCCGGGAGCATCAGTGATCTCGGCCGGCAGCGGGGCGCCCCTTGGGACCAGAGCCAGCACATGCTCGGATCTGGAATTAAGCAATCGCCCGCACGTCGATGGCTCCCGTAAGGTATGCGGGTTGTCGTGGTGAAGAGGCGGTTCGGGACGTGGCACCCAGGGCAGTAACGCGGGAGCAGTTGGCGAGTGCGGCGCGGGTCGCGCTGGGCGGCGGACGGCGGCTGGAGGCGGTCGAGCGGATCGCGGGCGGCAGCAAGAAGGGCGTGTACCGCCTGGTGATGGACGATGCGACAACGGCGGTCGCCTACCTGTGGGACGACGCCGAGAACTACTGGCCGGCGGCCGAGGGCGACGACGACCTCACCGACCCGTTCTCGCCCGGTCTCGGGCTCGATCTGTTCGAGGCTGCGCACGCGCGGCTGTACGCACTCGGTGTCCTCGTTCCGGCGATCCGTCTCGTCGATCGCGACGGCGCTCACTGCCCAGCCGACCTTGCCATCGTCGAGGACCTCACGGGCGAAAGCCTGGAGGAGTTGCTCGCCCGCGACCGGCACGCGGCTGCTCCGGTCATGGCCCGGCTCGCGGAATCGCTGGAGGCGATGCGAAGCCACCGGGCACCGGCGTACGGGAAGGTGGCCGTGGTCGACGGAGGAGGAACGTCGCGCGGTACGTCGTGCGAGGGGGTAGTCCTCGACCGTGCGCTGCGGGACCTCGCCGAGGCAGCCTCGCGCGAGCCACGGATCGCGAGCGCCCGCGACCGACTGGAAGAGCGGCTGCTGGGCCTGGCGGCGGCGGTGCGGCCGCGCGCGGAGTACGCGGCCGTGCACGGTGAACTGGGACCCGACCACGTGCTGGTGGACGCGGACGGGAATCCCGTGGCGATCGACATCGAGGGATTGATGTACTTCGATGTCGAGTGGGAGCACGTGTTCCTGCAGATCCGCCTGCACGATGCCTACCGGCCGCTGGCGGTGGCCGGATTGGACGAGGACCGGCTCGCGCTCTACATGCTGGCACAGCGGCTCTCGCTGACGGCGGGACCGCTGCGGTTGCTCGACGGGGACTTCCCCGACCGGGCCTTCATGGCAGGCATTGCCGAGTACAACCTGAAGCAGGCGCTGGAACTGGTCCACGCCTGATTTTCCGGGTGTCTCAATGCTGGGACTTTGACGCTCTGCGGCGCTGAGACACCCAGGCTCCCCTGCAGTGGCTGTGCCTTGTTCCTTGAAGCGCCGCGATGAGACATCTGAGGCATTGAGACATGCGAACTGTTCATAACGGCGGCACGGTCGAGTCGGACGACGGGGAGAGCCCGCGGCAGGGCGCCCGCAGGGAGACCCTGGAGGAGATCGGGCTGGACCTCGCGCCGGGCAGGCTGCTCGCCGTCGACTGGGCGCGAGGGGCGGGGCGTCCGCCGATCGTCGCCTACCTGTACGACGGCGGGGTGCTGACCGGGGAGGCGTTCGACGCGATCCGGCTCCAGGAGGAGGAACTCGTCTCCTGGCGCCTGGTGGAACGCGAGGACCTTCCTGCACACCTGCTGGGCAGCCTGGGGCTCCGTGTGGCAGCGGCGTTGGAGGTGCTGGACTCCGGGGCGGGCCCGGCCGAACTCGAGGACGGGGTGCCGGTCTCCGGCTGAGGTGAGGCGCCGGGGCCGGACGCCTGGGCAAATCCCCTCGCGTCGGCCCGGGGCCTTTCGTAGGCTCGGGCCATGACTCTCGTCGCGATCCTCAGCGGAGCCGGAATCTCCACCGATTCCGGCATTCCCGACTATCGCGGCCCGCAGGGCCTGTGGCGTCAGGACCCGGAGGCGGAGAAGCTCGTCACGTACGACTTCTACATGGCCGATCCGGAGATCCGGCGACGCTCCTGGCAGATGCGGCGCACCAGCGCGGCCTGGAACGCCGAACCGAACAAGGCGCATCACGCGGTGGCCGCCCTGGAGCGTTCCGGTGTTCCCGTCCGGGTGATCACCCAGAACGTCGACGGTCTGCACCAAGCGGCCGGACTGCCCGCCCGGAAGGTCCTCGAACTGCACGGCACCGCACGGCGGGTGGTCTGCACCCGGTGCCATGCCAGGTCGTCGATGGAGGACGCGCTGGCACGGGTCGACGCCGGTGACGCGGACCCGTCGTGCACCGCCTGCGGCGGGATCCTGAAGTCGGCGACGGTGATGTTCGGCGAGCGGCTGGACCCGGAGGTACTCGCCCAGGCGATGTCGATCGCCAAGGCGAGCGAGGTGTTCGTCGCCGTGGGAACGACGCTCCAGGTGCAGCCGGCGGCCTCGCTCGCGGGGATCGCCGTGGAGCACGGAGCCCGCCTGATCGTGGTGAACGCCGAGCCGACGCCGTACGACGAACTCGCGGAGGAGACCGTCCGCGAGCCGATCGGGACGGCGCTTCCCGCGCTGCTCGAACGGCTCGCGGCGGAGCACGGCGGCGCCTAGGGATCTCCGGCGCCCCCGCTCACCGTGGCGGTGCCGTCAGTGCTGGATCAGGCCGCCGGTCGGCACGGGATCGACGTGCCCGGTCGGCGGCCGTGTCCGCGCCAGGGCGAGGCCGATGTCGACGAGGGAGGACCTGCGGAGCCCCACGACGTCGTCCATCGGCGTCCAGACCACGGCATCGGTCTCTCCGTTCGGCTCCGGCCGGAGCCGGCCGCCCGTGATCCTGGCCCGGTAGAAGACTCCGACGTTCTGGTGCTCGGGGCCGCCGGGTACGGTGCGCTCGGCCGAGGGGACCACCCGGGAGTCCACGCCGAGCAGTTCCTCGACCACCGCTTCGTAGCCGGTCTCCTCGGTGATCTCCCTGGTCACCGCGTGGAAGGGGTCCTCGGCGTGCTCCACCTTCCCGCCCGGCAGCGACCACAGCGGCTCCCCCGCGGCGGGTACGGCGCGCACCAGGAGGACCCGTCCGTCCCGGACGCAGACGGCGTAGGCCGCCAGCCGGAAGCTCATCCCGCGCCTCTCCCCCTCGCCCGTCAGGGCCCGCTCGTGGCCTCAGCCCTCCAGGCCCGGCCTGACGCGCCGGGAGGGGCTGAAAGCGTACAGGGCCGGGCTCTCCGGCGGGTCCGGGACACCGGGGCCGTCCGGCGGCGCCCGGGCGCCGCCGGCCCCTGAAGGCGCTCCCCCGGAGCTGTGGCCGGTCTTCGCCGGACTCCGGCCGGGAGGGCCGCCGCAGATCCCGTGGGGTAGTGTTGAGGGCTGCGAAGGGGAGTAGCCCTGCAAACCGGTCGTCGACACACTGGAACCCCCGGGTTCCCGGTGGCCGGGCCCGAGGATCGTCACGGGCGGGCGAGACCTTCGGTCAGGTATGACACGCCCGCACCCCCGCGGGCGCTGCGGTCATGCCGGGCCGAGTGGTCCTCCGGACAGCCCGAGCGGCTCTTCGCGGAACGCCCGGGCCCGGCCCACACAGAAAGCCACCCGGAATGCATCTCGACCCCCTGGCGATCCTCACCGCCTTCGGGCTGATCTTCCTCGCGGAGCTCCCCGACAAGACGATGTTCGCCTCACTGGCCATGGGCACGCGCATGCGGCCCCTCTACGTCTGGTTCGGCACGTCCTCCGCGTTCATCGTGCACGTCGCCATCGCGGTCGGGGCGGGCGGGCTGCTGGGCCTGCTGCCCGGCTGGATCGTCAAGCTGGTCTCGGCCGCCCTCTTCGCCTTCGGCGCGTTCATGCTGCTGCGTGGAGGCGGCGGGGACGAGGACGAGGACCAGGAGGTCAAGACGGTCACCGGCTTCTGGCCGGTCTACTCAACCGCCTTCATGGCGGTCTTCATCAGCGAGTGGGGCGACCTCACCCAGATCACCACCGCGAACCTCGCCGCGAGCAACGGCACCTGGTCGACGGCGATCGGGTCCGCGGCGGCACTGATGTCGGTCTCCGCACTGGCCTTGCTGGCCGGGCGGTTCATCGCCAAGCGTGTCCCGCTCAAGACGGTGCAGCGCGTCGGCGGACTCTGCATGCTGGCCCTGGCGATCTGGTCGGTCATCGAGATCTTCACCGGCTGAGCCGGGTTCGGGGCCCGAGGGCCCGTCCGGACCGGCCCGGTCCGGCGGTGAGGGCCTCCGGCCCACCCGCTCCACGGGCCGGGGCGGCTCCCTGCGCACTGCGCCGTGGCGGTGGGATCGTGCCCGCCGTACGGCGGGCGCACCGCCGTGGCCGGACCGGGCGCCGGGCACGGGGACGGTGCCTCCACGGCGGGCCCCACGGTCAGAACAGGGCGGGCGTCCCGTTCCCCGCCCCCTTCTCGAACTCGAGCAGCCGCTGCTTGCGGTCCAGCCCGCCGCCGTACCCCGTCAGACCCCCGGAGGCTCCGACCACGCGGTGGCAGGGGACGATGATCCCCACCGGGTTCCTCCCGTTGGCCAGACCCACCGCCCGGGAGGCGCCCGGTCTGCCCAGGCGGTCGGCCAGTTCGCCGTAGGACCGGGTCTCCCCGTACGGGATCCGTACGAGCTCCGCCCAGACGGCACGCTGGAATTCGGTGCCGCGAAGGCTCATCGGCAGGTCGAACTCCGTCAGCTCCCCCGCGAAGTACGCGGCGAGCTGGCGGACGGTCTCACCGAACGGCCGCGGATCCGGATCGCCGAAGGTCTCCTCGGGCGGGCGGTGCCTCTGGCCGGTCATGTACAGGCCGGACAGCACACCGTCGGTCGCCACGAGGGTGAGCGCCCCGTACGGGCTGTCGACGACCGTGTGCCGTCTGGTTGTCGTGTCTGTGCTGGTCATGGTGCGTTCCTCAGGCGGGGAGATGGTTGATGGGGTGGCCGTCCACGGTCCACAGGTACTGCACGGCGTACGCGCGCCAGGGGCGCCATCCGGCCGCGCGCGCGGTCAGCGCGGCCGGGGTCGCGGGGAGCCCGAGCCGTTCTGCGGCCCGTCGGATCCCCAGATCGGTCGGCAGGAAGGCGTCCGGGTCGCCGAGGGCGCGCATGGCGATGACCTCGACCGTCCAGGGCCCGAAGCCGGGCAGCTCGGTGAGCTGCGCGCGTGCCCTGTCCCAGTCGGTGCCCTCGTCCAGGCGCAGCGAGCCGTTCGCGAGGGCGGTCACCAGGGTGGTCAGCGTGGCACGCCTGCTCCGCGGCAGGGCGAGCGCCTCCGGATCCAGTCCCGCCAGTGCGGCGGGCGTCGGGAAGAGATGGGTCAGCCCGCCCTCGGGGTCCTCGACCGGCAGCCCGTGCGCGCGGACCAGGCGCGCCGCGTGGGTGCGGGCGGCCGCCGTGGACACCTGCTGCCCGAGTACCGCGCGCACGGCGAACTCGGCCGCGTCGACGGTGCGCGGCACCCGCCGGCCGGGCGCGGAGTCGACCAGCGCCGCCAGCTGGGGATCGGAGCGGAGCTCCCCGTCCACGGCGACCGGGTCGGCGTCCAGGTCGAGGAGTCTGCGGCAGCGGCTGATGGCCTGGGTGAGATCCCGGGGGTCGGTGAGGGAGAGCCTGCAGTCGATGTGGCCGGCGCCCGGGGAGAGCGCCACGATGCCGTGGCCGTGCGGGAGGGTGAGCGTGCGGCGATAGGCGCCCTCGCGCCATTCCTCGACCCCCGGGACGGCGGTCGCGGCGAGGTGCCCGAAGAGGTTGCCGGGGGTGAGCGGGGCCCGGTACGGAAGCCGAAGCGCGATGACTCCCGGGGTGACGGGGGCCCGGCTCCCGCGAGCGGCCCGGGTCCGCAGCTCGCCCGGGGCGAGGGCGAAGACCTCCCGCACGGTGTCGTTGAAGGTCCGGACGGACGAGAACCCGGCCGCGAACGCGATCTCGGCCATGGGAAGCCCGGTCGTCTCGATGAGCACCCTGGCGGTCTGGGCGCGCTGGGATCTGGCCAGCGCGAGCGGCCCCGCACCGAGTTCCGCGAGGAGCTGGCGTTCGATCTGCCGGGCCGAGTAGCCGAGCCGGGCGGCCAGCCCGGTCACGCCCTCCCGGTCGACCACCCCGTCCTGGATGAGGCGCATCGCCCGGGCGACGGAGTCGGCCCGGGCGTTCCACTCCGGGGAGCCGGGAGTCGTGTCCGGGCGGCACCGCTTGCACGCCCTGAAGCCGGCCTGCTGACAGGCGGCGGCACTCGGGTAGAAGGTCATGTTGCCGGCCTTCGGCGCCACCACGGGGCAGCTGGGCCTGCAGTAGATCCCGGTGGTCAGGACCGCCGTGAAGAACCAGCCGTCGAAGCGGGCGTCCTTCGACCGGACGGCCCGGACACAGCGGGCGGTATCGGTGTGCATGGTTCAAGCATCACCCGGCGGGGTCCTCGAGGCTGGCGGAAATCCGACATCCACCTCGCGGGCGACGACTCCGTGACGGACACCTGCGGGCCCTCCCCGAACACGCGCCGACGCCGCCCGAGCTCAGGGGCGCGACAGGTGTACCCAGCCATACATCGTTCATATTGGTGAACATCAATCACGTACACATGTATTGACGCGACCACGACACGGGCCTACGGTCCAAGAAAGCGCTTGCCCCCCACGTGATCCTGTACCACTCGTACCTTCTGTTCACACACCCGAACAGGGAGTCGAGTCTTCGCACACAGCACACAGCAGCTCGTTCCACGACGGGACACCCCCGTCGCACCCGGCCCGCCGGCCAGGTCCGCCCCTACCGGACCGCTCCGGCGACGCAGGGAGTTCTCCCGGATCCGCCGCTCCGGCCCCCCACTGGTCACCTTCCCCCCAACCTGGAGACGAACGATGCAGAAGAAGAAGCCCGTCATCGCCTGCGTCGGCCTGCTGGCCGGCTCACTCGTAGCGCTGTCCGGCGCGATGGCGCAGGCGACCTCCGCGCCCGAGGCCGTGAACACGGGCACCCGGACGGTCGGCTCCGCCGCCGCTGTCGCCGCGGACGCCCTGTACGTGGCCCCGGACGGCAGCGCCGACGCGGCGGGGACCGAGTCCGACCCCACGACCCTGGCCGCGGCGATCGGCAAGGTCGCCTCCGGCGGGACGATCTACCTGCGCGGCGGCACGTACGCCTACTCCGAGACGGTCACCATCCCCCCGGGCAACGACGGTTCCGCGAGCGCCCGTACGACACTGGCCGCCTACCCCGGGGAGACCCCGGTCCTGAACTTCTCCGCCATGAGCGAGGACCCCGCCAACCGCGGGCTCGCCGTGAACGGCGCGTACTGGCACATCGACGGTGTCGTCGTCGAGCACGCCGGTGACAACGGGATCTTCGTCGGCGGCAGCAACAACGTCATCGAGCACGTCGTGACGCGCTTCAACCACGACTCGGGCCTCCAGATCTCGCGCATCGCCTCCGACACCCCCGACGACGAGTGGCCGGCGAACAACCTGATCCTCAGCTCGGAGTCCCACGACAACGCCGACTCGGACGGCGAGGACGCCGACGGCTTCGCCTCGAAGCTCACCTCGGGCCCCGGCAACGTGTTCCGGTACACGGTGTCCCACAACAACATCGACGACGGCTGGGACCTCTACACCAAGACGGAGACCGGTCCCATCGGCCCGGTGACCATCGAGGACTCCCTCTCCTACAGCAACGGCACCCTCTCCGACGGGACCGTGAACGAGGACGGCGACCGCAACGGCTTCAAGCTCGGCGGCGACGACATCGAGGTGGACCACATCGTCCGGCGCAACATCGCCTACGACAACGGCCACCACGGGTTCACCTACAACAGCAACCCGGGCTCGATGACGGTGTCGGACAACGTCGGCATCGACAACGCCGAGCGCAACTTCAGCTTCGACAAGGGCACTTCGGTGTTCCGCAACAACGTCTCCTGCCGCAAGGACGACGGCTCGAACGACAAGACCGTGGGTGACGCCGACAGTTCGAACCAGTTCTGGACCGGATCCAACGGTTCGGACTGCTCCGCCTACAGCGGCGCGATGGACTGGTCCTTCGCCGAGGACGGCCACCTCGTGGTGACCTTCGGAGGCAAGGAAGTGACCCCGTAGTCCCGCTCTCCCACCGCCGCCCGTCGGCATGCGGCACCACGACCCGCTGACGGACGACGGCACGAGGTCAAGTCAAGGCGAAGCACATCCGGCCGAGGCCGGCGGGTCCCCCTACGCCCCGCCGGCCTCGGCGCGTAGGAGCTGAGGCCGGGGCCCGTGCCACCGGCCCGGGGTTCACCGCCTCAGGTAGTGGCGGCGCAGGTCCCGGGTCACCGTGCTCCAGAAGTGGGGACCGTCCACATCGTCGGGGAATGCCTCGACGAAGGCATCGACCTCGTCGAGAGCCGCCGTCAGCGCCGTCTCACGCGCCCCGGGGTCCAGGCGGTCGAGGAGCTCCAGCTCCCGGACGACGGCGGCGAGGAGGGAGACGGCGGCCCCCGCATGGCCGTCGGACGGGAAGTCTCCGGAGGACGCCATACCCGAAGCGCTGTCCCAGCCACCGGGGTTGTACACCGCGATCTCGCCGGTGGACATCTCCATCATCTGCTGGTCGAGCCCGTACGAGGCGATGCAGACGCACTCCTCGGGGATCTCCTCGTCCTCGTCGTAACAGCCGGTGAAGATCTCGGCGGGCTCGGCCACCCAGCCGACGCCCTTGCCCTTGAACCTGGCTTGAGGGATGTCGATGGCAGGGAAGAACGTCGCGGTCTCACCGGTGCAGCTCTCCACCCAGGCGAGGGACGGCGTGCGAAGCCGGGTGACGACGGCAGAGGGATCCTTCAGGATCGAGAGGGGCATGAGGACTCCGCTTCGGCTCGGTGCGGTGAGGACTCCGTGCGGTCGGAGATCATATCGGTGGGACGACAGACCGCTCCTCGCGGGCTCGTGGCTCGCACCGCGCCGGGTGGACGTCCCGCGGCCGCACGGTCGTCGCCGCGGGCTCTGCCGTCGGGCTCCGGCCGTCCCCTGGACCACCCGGTGACCGCCGCGTGTGAGGATTCCGTCACCTTCACGCAATGAAACATGCCGGAAACGTCGCGGCGCCCTCCACGAAACGAGCGCCCGCCACCCTCTTCGGGCCGGACCCCACGCCGCCCCGAGGAGGGACTCTCTCTTGACCCCCGCGACCCTGGCCTCGGCAGGCCTCGACACGGGCGACACCGCCTGGCTCCTGGCGGCGACGGCCCTCGTCCTGCTGATGACCCCGGGACTGGCGCTCTTCTACGGCGGAATGGTCCGCACGAAGAGCGTGCTCAACATGCTGATGATGAGCTTCGTCTCGATCGCACTGGTCACCGTGGTGTGGCTGGTCGCGGGGTACTCGCTCGCCTTCGGCGACGACACCTTCGCCGGACTCCTCGGCGGCCCGGACCACCTGGGCATGGTGGGGATCGGTCCCGCCGAACTCACCGGCAGCGTACCGACCTTGCTGTTCAGCACCTTCCAGCTCACCTTCGCGATCCTCACGGCCGCGCTGGTCAGCGGGGCGATCGCCGACCGCATGAAGTTCGCGGCTTGGCTCGCGTTCGTACCGGTGTGGACCCTGCTCGTATACGTTCCGGTCGCCCACTGGGTGTGGGGTCCCGGCGGCTGGATCACTGATTCGCTCGGCGCCCTGGACTTCGCCGGCGGTCTGGTCGTGGAGATCACCTGCGGGGCCTCGGGTCTCGCCCTGGCGCTGGTCGTCGGACCGCGCATCGGCTTCAGGAAGGACGCCATGCGGCCGCACAACCTGCCGATGGTGGTGCTCGGCGCGGGACTTCTCTGGTTCGGCTGGCTCGGCTTCAACGGCGGATCGGCGCTCGGGGCCAACGGCCTGGCCGCCGCCTCGGTCCTGAACACCCTGGTCGCGGGATGCACCGGCCTGCTCGGCTGGCTGTTCGTCGAGCAGAAGCGGGACGGCCACCCGACGACCTTCGGCGCGGCCTCCGGCGCGGTCGCGGGGCTGGTGGCGATCACCCCGGCGTGCGGGACCGTGGGCGTCCTCGGTGCCGCCGCCGTCGGACTCGTCGCCGGTGTGGTCTGTTCGTACGCGGTGGCCTGGAAGTTCCGGTTCGACTACGACGACTCCCTCGACGTCGTCGGCGTGCACTTCGTGGGCGGGGTCGTCGGCACCCTGCTCGTGGGGCTGTTCGCCACGGCCTCGATGACCGGCGGCGCGGAGGGCCTTCTCTACGGCGGTGGGGCGGGCCAGCTCGCCCGGCAGGCCGTGGCCGTGGTGGCGGTCGCCGCGTACACCTTCCTCATGACCTACGCGATCGGCAAGGGGATCGACCGGCTCATGGGCCTTCGGGCCTCCGAGGACGAGGAGCTCACGGGACTCGACCAGACGGTGCACGCCGAGAGCGCCTACGATCACGGCGGCCTCGGTCATGCGGCCTCGCAGACCCCGGGCCGGCCCGAACGCCGTACCCAGGACAGGAGTCCAGCTCGATGATGCTCATCACCGCGGTCGTGAAGCCGCACCGTCTCGACGAGGTGAAGACCGCCCTGCAGGACCTCGGTGTGAACGGCCTGACGGTCACCGAGGCCAGTGGATACGGGCGCCAGCACGGACACACCGAGGTGTACCGGGGGGCCGAGTACCGCGTGGACCTGGTGCCGAAGGTCCGGATAGAGGTCCTCGTCGAGGACGCCGAGGCGGAACCGGTGATCGACGCCGTCGTCCGGGCGGCCCGCACGGGCAAGATCGGTGACGGGAAGGTGTGGGCGCTGCCGGTGGAGACCGTCGTCCGGGTCCGCACGGGCGAGCGAGGCCCCGAGGCGCTCTGAGGAGGCGGGACGGGCTTCCGGTCGGGGGCGCCTCGGCACCGGCGGACGCTCCGCGGAGTGCGCGTCAGGAGGGCTCCGGACGGGTTCGGGAGATCTTCTCGCCCCCGGTGGGGGTGTGACCACCGTGATGCCTGTCATTCTTTGCTCCGACAGATCGTCGATCACCGAGAGGCATCACCACTCATGCGTATGACTCGTCGCGCCACCGCCGTCCTGGTCGCCGCACTCGGCCTGGCCGGTGCGCTGGCCACCGCCCCGGGAGCCGGGGCCGCGGCCCAGGCCGGATGCCGGTACAAGGTCGTCTGGCCGACCGCCGGAGTGTACGAGAACCCGAACCCGGCCAGTGCGGTCGTCAAGACCAAGCAGGCCGGTGACATAGTCGGCGCCTCCACCTGTGAGGGCGCGTCCTACAACGAGTACGGCTATGTGCTGGTCACCACCGACGCGGCGTCGGACGGCCGGGGCTGGATGCGCGAGGATGCGGTGGTCCCCGTCTGACCGTCGCCCGTACCCGTCCGACCGCCGCCCGTCCGCACGGTCCGGGCCACGGGGGCCGGCAGGAGCCTGCTGCGCTCCCGTCGGTCCCTTCCCGTACTTGTTCCGGCTCCATCGGCCGTACCCCGCCGGGCCGGGGAGGTGACGGGCCCCGCCCGGCGGGGCGCCCGGTCACACGCACCGCCTCGCTGACCCCCGAGGTGCCGGGACGGCGCGTGAGGGCTGCCTCCCGGATCTCCGGGAGGCAGACGCGGAACGGAGCCAGGCGTCCGGGGTGCCGTGTGCGGCGGGGTCACTCCGAACGGAGGCGCCGCCACACCGCCTTGGCCGCGTGATGGCCGGACATGCCGTGGACACCGGGTCCGGGCGGGGTGGCCGACGAGCAGAGGAAGACGGCCGGGTGTGCGGTGGCGTACGGCACGCGGGCGAGTTTGGGCCGCAGCACGGTCTGCAGCCCGTCGAACGCCCCGGTGGCGATGTCCCCGCCGACGTAGTTGGCGTTGCGGAGGGCGAGTTGCGGTGGGCCCGCGATCGCACGGGCGAGGACGAGGTCCCTGAAACCCGGTGCGAAGCGCTCCAGTTGACGCTCGATCACCTCCGTGGCATCGCCCTCCCAGCCCGCCGGTACGTGCCCGTAGGCCCAGAAGACGTGGTGCCCCTCGGGCGCACGGCTCGGGTCGACGACACTGGGCTGGGCGGTGATGAGGAAGGGCACGCCCGGGTCCCGTCCCGTCACCGCGGCCCTCAGGGACGCGTCGATCTCCGTGGCGGTGGGGCCGACGTGGACCGTACCCGCCCGCCGGGCCTCCTCCGCGGTCCACGGCACGGGACCGGAGAGCGCGTAGTCGATCTTGAAGCAGGAAGCACCGTAGCGGTAGCGGTCGTAGGCGCCGCCGAGCCCGGCGATCCGGGCGACCGCGGCCGGTGAGGTGTCGAAGACGTACGCGCGGGCGGGCGGGAGTTCGTCGAGGCGTTTGACCTCGGTCCCCGTACGGATCACACCGCCCTGCTCGCGGACGTAGGAGGCGAGTGCGTCCGAGATGGCCTGCGAGCCACCGTCCGGAACCGGCCAGCCGTTCTCATGTGCCGCGAGGGCGAAGAGCAGCGCGATTCCCCCGGTCGCGAAACCGCTGGTGGGCGCGATGGCGTGGGCGGCGAGACCGGCGATCAGACCGCGCGCCTTCTCCCCGCGGAAGCGGCGGGCGAGCAGGGCGGCCGGCTGGACCGCGTCCAGGCCGAACCGCGCCCAGCGGTACGGGTCCCTGGGCAGGCCGTCCCACGGGGTGCGCAGGAAGTCCGCGGCGAGGGCGTCCCAGTGGCCGGTGTACGGGGCGACCAGCCTGCGGTAGGCGCCCGCGTCGACCGGGCCCAGCGACATGGCGCTCTCCCCGATGGACCGGGTGAGGACGGCGGCGGTGCCGTCGGGGAACGGGTGGGCGAGCGACAGCGGCGCCTGGAGCCAGCGCAGGCCGTGCCGGGCGAGCGGCATCGCCCGGAAGGCGGGGGACCCGATCCCCAGGGGGTGGACCGCGGAGCACGGGTCGTGGCGGTAGCCGGGCAGGGTCAGCTCCTCGGTACGCGCGCCGCCGCCGACGGTCTCCCCCGCCTCGAACACCTCCACGGAGAAGCCCCGGCGGGCCAGTTCGGCGGCGGCCGTCAGCCCGTTGGGGCCCGCTCCCACGACGACGGCGTCCAGCATCGATGGCACCTTGGGACTCCTTTGTCAGCCGGCGGCCTGGCGTCCAGGATATTCACGCGCGCCCACGGGAGGACGCCGGGTAGTCTCCCGGTCCGTGAACGGTCGACCCGCGGACCCGCCCCCCGTCGTCGCCATGGCCGCCGGGCTCGTCCAGGTGGCCGGCGTCGAGGCCGTCGCCCTCGGCGGGAGCCGGGCCCGCGGTACCCACCGCCCCGGTTCCGACTGGGACCTGGGTGTCTACTACCGGGGTTCCCTCGACGTCGCGGCCCTCACCGCCCTCGCCTCGCGGACCCAGGGATCCCCCGTCGAGGTCGCGGGGCCCGGGGGCTGGGGCCCCTGGGTGAACGGCGGAGCCTGGCTGACGGTGGACGGCGTCGCCGTCGACTGGATCCTGCGGGACCTCGACCGGGTGGAGTCCGTGTGGTCCCACTGCCGTGCGGGCCGCTACGAGGTGGGGATCCAGCCGGGCCATCCGCTGGGTTTCTGGTCCCCGTGCTACGCGGGCGAGGTGGCGCTCTGCCGGGTCCTGCGGGATCCGGGCGGCTCGCTGACCGCCCTCCGGGAGGCGGCCCGCACCTACCCCGAGCCGCTGCGCCGCGCACTGACCGGTGCGGTGTGGGAGGCGGACTTCTCGGTGGCCGCCGCGCGCAAGGCGGCCCCGGCCGGTGACACCCTCTACGTCGCCCTGTGCCTGTCGAAGGCATTCGGCGTCCTGGCCCAGGCCCTGCACGCGCATCACCGGCGGTGGTGCCTCAACGAGAAGGGCGCGCTCGCCGCCGCGGCGGCTCTTCCGGACACCCCGTCCGGCTTCGCGGACCGGGTCGCCGAGGCACTGCGTGCCCTGGATCCGGCCGCCGTGGAGACGGCGGCCGGTGTGGTGCGCGAGGTGCGGGCCGTCCTGGAGGCCGGCTGATCAGCCGGCCCCGGGGGTGTCGCCCCGCGTGCCGGCGCGCAGCGCCCCGAGGATCCGCCGGGCCGTGGCCTCGTCCCTGGCCGCGGTGAAGGGCAGGTCGTTGCCCCCGGTGATGCGGTACGGGGCGCCGGAGAGGGTGGCCTCGGTGCCTCCCGCCTCCGTCACGAGGAGGAGGCCCGCCGCGTGGTCCCAGGCGAATTCCCAGTTGAACGCGACGGCGTCGGACGCGCCGCAGGCCACGGCGAGGTACTCCAGTCCCGCCGAGCCGCAGGCGCGTGCGTCGATGCCCTCGGTGCGCAGGCCGAGCAGCGCCCGCTTCTGGGCGTCGGAGGTGTAGTCGGGGTGGGACATGGCCACCTTGAGCACGGCGCCGGGGGCGGGTGAACCGCTGTGCAGCGCAATCCCGTTGAGCGTCGCGCCCTTGCCCCGGACCGCGACGGCCATCTCGTCGAGCACGGGGGCGTACGTCCACGAGGCGTACACCCGGCCGTGGCGGGCGAGGGCGACCAGGGTGCAGAAGCCCGGTTCGCCGTGCACGAACTGGCGGGTGCCGTCGACCGGGTCCACGATCCAGACCGGGGCGTCGCCGCCGAGCGCGTCGTAGACCGCGGGGTCCGCGTGGACGGCCTCCTCGCCGACGACCACCGAGCCGGGCAGCAGGCGGGTCAGGGAGGCGGTCAGATGTGCCTCGGCCAGCCGGTCCGCCGCCGTGACCAGGTCGTGCGGGCCGCTTTTCTCGACGATCTCGTGGGCGGCGAGCTGCCGGTAGCGGGGCAGGATCTCGGCGGCGACCGCCTCCCGGACCAGGTTCTCCACCTCGGACGTCGCTCCGGTGGCCCCGTACAGAAAGTCATCGATCATGACTCCAGCTAAGCACGGTCCGCCGCCGGTACCCCGGCCAGGGCGCCGCCCTCCGCCCCTGTCCCGCCCTGCCGGGCCGGAGGTGTACGGGGACGCGGGCACCGGCCGGGGTACCGGCGGTCAGGGGCGGGCGGACCGGGCCCCGGCCCGCGGCGCGGTGCCGGTCACTTGACGGCGCCGGCCGTCAGGCCCGCCACCAGATAGCGCTGGAGCAGCAGGAATCCTGCGACCACCGGAATGCTCACGACCAGCGAGGCGGCCATGATCTGGTTCCAGTAGACGTCGTTCTGGGTGGAGTAGCCCTGGAGGCCGACGGCGAGGGTACGGGTCGTCTCGTTGGTCATGACCGACGCGAACAGCACCTCGCCCCAGGCCGTCATGAAGGCGTAGACCGCCACCGCGACGATGCCGGGGACCGCGGCGGGCACCACCACCCGGAACAGCGCCATGACCGGCCCGCACCCGTCCACCATGGCGGCCTCGTCGAGCTCCCGCGGCACGGATTCGAAGTATCCGATGAGCATCCAGATCGAGAACGGCAGCGAGAAGGTGAGGTAGGTGAGGATCAGTCCTCCCCGCGAGCCGAACAGGGCGATTCCGGTGGCCTCGCCGAGGTTCACGTAGATGAGGAAGAGCGGCAGCAGGAAGAGGATGCCGGGGAACATCTGCGTGGACAGCACCGTGATGGTGAAGACCCGCTTGCCGCGGAAGGTGTACCGGCTGACGGCGTACGCCGCGAACACGGCGATGACGACCGAGAGGACGGTCGCCGCCCCGGCCACGATCAGCGAGTTCACGAAGTACCGGCTCAGGGGCACGGTCTCCCAGATGTCGAAGTACGGACGGATCGTCAGCCCGCTGGGAATCCACTGGAACTTGCCCGACACGTCCTCCAGCGGCTTGAGCGAGCTGGAGATCATGACGTACACGGGCAGCAGGACGAACGCCGCGAGCACGGTCAGGAAGATCCTGCGCGCCCAGGCGAAGGAGCGCGGTGACGCCATCGGCGAGCGTGGGGGGCGGCCGCCGGACACGGTGGTGCTAGCCATCTGAGGCCTTCCTTCCCCGGGAGGTGAAGAACAGGTAGACCGCCGTCACCAGGAGCAGGAACAGCAGCAGCAGGACCGACATCGCCGCCCCGGTACCGAAGTTCCAGGTGGCGAAGGACGACTGGTAGATGTGGACGGATATGAGGTCCGCGGACTCCGGGGCCGACTTGCCGAACAGCACGAAGGGCGTGTTGAAGTCGTTGAACGTCCACAGGAACAGGACCAGGACCAGGACCTGGTTGACCGGCCGGAGCGACGGCAGGGTGATCCGGCGGATCTGCTGCCACATGCCCGCACCGTCCAGGGCGGCGGCCTCGTAGAGCTCCTTGGGGATGTTCTGCAGTCCGGCGGTCACGATCAGGAAGGCGAACGGCCAGCCCTTCCAGACGGAGACGATCAGCAGCGTGACGAAGGCGTTGTCGCCGATCAGCCAGAAGGGCAGGTCGTCGGTCAGGCCGAGCTGGTCGTGAAGCACGTGGTTGACCAGGCCGTTGTCCCGCTGGAACATGAACGCCCAGGTGATGACGGCCGCGTACACCGGCAGCGCGTAGGGCACCAGGAACAGGGCCCTGAGCACGCCCCGGCCCGAGAACGCCTCCTGCATGAAGATGCTCGTCGCGACGCCGAGCAGCCAGCACAGCGCCACCGCCAGCACGGTGAAGAGGCAGGTGACCCAGAACGAGCGCAGCAGCGCCTGTCCCACGGGGGCGTCGAAGTCGACGGCGACGGAGAAGTTCTCCAGGCCGCGCCAGGGGGCGGCGGACCAGTCGCGGAGGTAGAACTGCGTCAGCTCCTTGAAGGCCATGACGAAGCCGAATCCGATCGGCACGAGATGGACCAGGAGTTCCAGCAGTACCGCGGGAAGCAGCAGCAGGTAGGGAAGACCGATGCGGCGGATCCGCCCGGGGCGGCGCTGCTTGCGCGGCGCCGCCACGGGTGTGTCCTGATGCACCGTCGGGCTGCCCGCTTCGGGGTTCACGATGGTGGTCATGGACACATCGCTCACTGTGCGGCCATCTGCTGCTCAGCCTTGGTGAGCTCGGCCTTGACGTCCGCGGTGGAGATGGCCGCGCCTCCGGCGGCCTTGGCGAAGAGCGCCTTGACCGCGTTGCCCACGGACGTCTCGAACTGCGACTCGTTCGGGACCTGCGGCAGCGCCGCGGCGCTGGTCGCCAGCGTCTGGCTCAGGACCTTCAGCTCCGGCCTGTCGAACGCGGGGTCGCTCTGGGCGGCTTTGACCGGCGGGACGGATCCGTAGGCCTTGCAGAGGACCTTCTGCTCCTCGTCGCTCGTCATGAAGTTGACGAACTCGGTGGCGCCGTCGAGGTTCTTGCTGTTCTTGAAGACGGCGATGTTGATGCCGGCCACCATCGAGTTGACCTGCTCGCCCTGACCCGGTGTCCCGGACTGGACGGGTACGGGGGCGACGCCCCATTCGGAGTCGTCCATGCCCTGGGACTTGAAGGTGGTGGCGGCGGCCTGCCAGAGGACCATCGCCGTCTTGTCCTTGGAGAAGTCGCTGAGGGACTGGTTCTGGGCGTACTCGGCGTTTCCGGGGGCGACGATCTTGTCCTTGGCCATCATGTCGACGTACTGCTTGACGGCCGCGACGGTTCCGTCGCTGGTGAAGGTCGGCTTGCCGGAGGCGTCGAAGAAGTCGGCGCCGTGCTGCTTCGCCAGCACGAAGACCTGGTGGATGTTGTTGGAGAGGTTCGAACCCTCGGCGCCCAGACCCCACTTGCCGTCCTTGGACAGCTTCTTGCCGGCCTCGGCCACCTCCGCCCAGGTGGCCGGCGGCTTCTCGATGCCGGCTTCCTGGAACATCGCCTTGTTGTAGTAGAGCGCGTACGCCATCGAGTACAGCGGGAGCGCGGCGGGGTCCTTGCCCTCGGCACCGGTGGAGCCGAGCGCCGACTCGACGAACCGGTCGCGGCCGCCGACCTTCTCGAAGTTCTTGTCGTCCCACGGCAGCAGTGCGCCGGTCGCCTGGAGCGAGGAGGACCAGGTGTTGCCGATGTTCAGCACGTCGGGCCCCTGGCCCGAGGTCGTGGCCGTGAGGATGCGGGTGAGCAGGTCCGACCAGGGCACCACCTCCAGCTTGACCTTGATGCCGGTCTTCTTCTCGAACTTCTTCAGCTCGGGCGTGAGGATCTTCTTGTCGGCCTCGAGGCTGGGGCCCTGGTTGGAAGCCCAGTAGGTGAGCGTCTTGGGTGATGCGGACCCACCGTCCGTGGATGTCCCGCCGCCGCAAGCCGTCGCGGCAGCGAGCAGGGAGATGACGGCCGCGCTGCCGGCCACTGTCCGGATTCTTCGCATGGCTCCAGGTGTCCCTTTCCTGAGGAGCGTTCAAGCCAGAAGTGCTGAGCCCACCGCCGGAAGTGCGGCATGCGGATCCCACGGCTCACATGGCTTAATTTATGATGTGAGTTAAGCCTCGGGGAAAGGTCGCGTCAAGTGTCTGAGCCGGGGTAGCGTGCTGTTCAGGCGAGTCATGAAGGAGCCCAGATGCCCCAGCGGACCAGGCGTACGGTGCATGACCTGCGCAGAGACAGCCGTTCGGCCGTATTGCAACGGTTGTATTTCGATGGCCCGATGAGTCGCCAGGAGCTGGGGCCGGCCACCGGCCTCAGCTCCGGTTCGGTCAGCAACGTCGTGGCGGAGCTCGTCGCGGAGGGGCTCGTGGAGGAGGCCGGCAGTGTGGAATCGGACGGCGGCCGCCCCCGCACCCTCCTGCGGGTCAGTCCGCGGCGCGGTCATCTGATCGGGATCGACGTCGGGGAGACCCGGGTACGCATCGAGGCCTTCGACTTCACGCTCCGCGAACTCGCGCGTACGGAACGCCCGTTGGTCGATGATCACTACGACCCGGATGTGATCGCGGATCACATCCGCGGCGGGATAGAGGAGGTACTGGCCGGCACCGGCCTACCGGTGGAGGGCCTGCTCGGGGTCGGGATCGGCGTCCCCGGGGTCATCGAGCGCGACCCCGTCCGGGGCGCCGTGGTGCACGGGCAGACCATCGGCTGGGACGCGGTGCCGCTGGAGGCCCTGCTGCGCGGCTCCGGTGGAGTGCCCGACACCACCCCCTGCTTCATCGACAACGGGGCGAAGACCCTGGGCCAGGCGGAGATGTGGTTCGGGGCGGGCCGGGGAGCGCGCAGCGCCGTGGCCATCCTGTTCGGCTCCGGCGTGGGCGCCTGCCTCTTCGCCGAGGACGCGCCCCAGGGCCAAGCGCTCGAGTGGGGCCATCTGACGGTGCAGGTCGGCGGCCGGAGGTGCCGGTGCGGCTCACCGGGGTGCCTGGAGGCATACGCGGGGGCGGAAGCCGTGCTCCAGCGGTGGCAGGAGGCGGGCGGGCGACCGCCGGAGGGGGTCGACGAGGAGACCCGGCTCACCGCGCTCCTGACGTCCGCCGATCCCGCGGACGGGAGCGAGCCAGACCCGACCGCACGCACGGTGGTCAAGGAGACCGCCGAGTACCTCGGCGCGGGCCTGGCGGGACTCATCAACCTGCTGCAGCCGGAGCGCATCCTCGTCGGCGGCTGGGCAGGGCTGCAGTTCGGGCCCCGCTTCCTCGAGGACGTCCGGCTGCACGCCGTCGCGTACTCCCTGTCCCATCCGGCCGCCGGAGTCACCGTGGAGCTGGGCAGACTCGGCCCCGACGCGGTCACGGTGGGTGCGGCGACGCTTCCCCTCGCCGACTTCCTGGGCAGGGGCGGCAGGGTGACCGCCCCCGCGCAGGAGGCGACTCCCCCGGCGTGGCGGACCGCCCTCGAGGACCGCGTGCTCGGCTGAGCCCGCCCGTACCGGCGTCACCATCTCGACGACGGGCGGGAGGCCTGCCCGGTGCCGGACACCGCCGAACTCGCGCAGCACCCGCACGGGTGGAGGAGCGGGCGCTCGCCGGGGCGAGTGCCCGCTCCTTTCCGGACCGTCTCGGCCGGGCACGGGACCCGGGTGCCCGGGCCCCGCCACCGTCAGCGGCCGACGGCGTACCCCTGCATCCCGCGCGGATTGGCGGCGGCGGAGAGCACACCCGTCTCCGGGTCCCTGGCGACGGCGCACATCCGGCCCTCCGACCAGGGCTCACCGACCGTCACATCATGTCCGCGACGGCGCAGTTCCTCGATCACCCCGGGGTCCATGCGCTCCTCGACGGTGACGCTTCCCGGCCGCATCCCACGCGGGAAGAACGATCCTGGGAAGGAGTCGTTGTGCCAGTTCGGGGCGTCGATGGCGCCCTGGAGGTCAAGTCCGCCGCGGACCCGGCCACGGAGCGCGACGGCCAGGAAGAAGTGCAGCTGCCACTGGTCCTGCTGGTCGCCACCCGGGGTTCCGAACGCCATGACCGGCACCCCGTCGCGCAGCGCGAGGGAGGGCGTGAGGGTGGTACGCGGACGACGGCCCGGGGTGAGGGTGTTGGGCAGGCCCTCGTCGAGCCAGGCCATCTGGAGGCGGGTGCCGAGCGGGAAGCCCAGTTCGGGGACGACGGGGTTGGACTGGAGCCAGCCGCCGCTGGGGGTGGCGGCGACCATGTTGCCCCAGCGGTCGACGATGTCCAGGTGACAGGTGTCGCCTCGGGTGCCGCCGTCCTTGGCCACGGTCGGCTCGCCCGCACCCGCCGACGGGATGCCCATGGCGTCGAAGCCGGACTCGCCGGAGGCGACGGCGTGCGCGTGCGCGCTGAGGACCGGGGTGCGGCCGTCGGGGCTGCCGGGGCGCAGCTCCAGGGAGGCGGTGTCCTTGATCAGGGCGCGCCGCTCTTCGTTGTACGCGGCGGAGAGCAGGGTCTCCACGGGCACCTCGTCGGCGTCGCCGTACCAGGCCTCTCGGTCCGCCATCGCGAGCTTGCAGCCCTCGATGAGCAGGTGGACGTATTCGGCGGATCCGTAGGCCGGGAGTTCGGCGGGGAGGACCGCGAGCTGCTGGAGGAACGCGGGGCCCTGGCTCCAGCCGCCGGCCTTGGCGAGGGTCCAGCCGTTCCACTCGTAGGTGGCGGGCTCCTCGTAGGACGCGGAGAAGTCCGCCAGGTCCGCGGCGGTCAGGGTGCCGGTGTGGCGGCTGCCGCTGGTGTCCTTCGTCGGTACGGCGGCCTGGCGCACCAGGGCCTCGGCGATGAATCCGGTACGCCAGATGTCCCGGGCGGCGTCGATCTGCGCGATCCGGTCCTCGCCGCCCTTCGCCTCGGCCTCCGCGATGACGCGGCGCCAGGTGGCGGCCAGGGCGGGATTGCGGAACAGGGTGCCGGGCTCGGGCGACCTGCCGCCGGGGAGGTAGACCTCGGCGGAGGACGGCCACTCGGTCTCGAAGAGCTCCCGGACGGTCTCCACGGTCTGGCCGACGCGCTCGACGGGGGCGTGGCCGTCCTCGGCATAGCCGACGGCGTACCGCAGGACCTGGGCCAGGGTCCTGGTCCCGTGGTCGCGCAGCAGCAGCATCCAGGCGTCGAAGGCGCCGGGGACGGCGGCGGCGAGCGGGCCGGTGCCGGGGACCAGGTCCAGGCCGAGGGAGCGGTAGTGCGCCGCGGTGGCACCCGCCGGGGCCGGGCCCTGGCCGCACAGCACCCGCACGTCGCCGTCCTTCGGAGCGAGGATCATCGGCACCTCACCGGCGGGGCCGTTGAGGTGCGGTTCGACGACGTGCAGGACGAATCCGGCGGCCACGGCCGCGTCGTAGGCGTTGCCGCCGTCCTCCAGGACGGCCATCGCGGACTGCGAGGCGAGCCAGTGGGTGGAGGACACCATTCCGAAGGTGCCCTGGAGGGTGGGGCGGGTGGTGAACACGGGGTTCGGCTCCTTGCTGCGGAGTGCTGGATCGGTGGTCGAGTGCTGCGTTCGCGGATGGTACGTACGGGAGGCCGGGCCCGTACAGGCAGGTCAGGCCGCCGCGTCGGGGGCGCTGCCGTCGTCGGTGACGAGGTGGCAGGAGACCTGCCGTCCGCCGGGGATCTCCCGCAGTGCGGGCACCTCGGTGCGGCACCGGTCGACGGCGAGCGGGCAGCGGGTGTGGAAGCGGCAGCCGGGCGGGGGGTCGAGCGGGCTGGGGAGTTCGCCCTGGAGCACGATGCGCTCGCGGGAGCGCTGGGCGACCGGGTCGGGGACGGGGGCCGCCGAGAGGAGCGCCTGGGTGTAGGGATGCTTGGGCGAGGCGAACAGCTCCGCGGTCGGGGCCTGTTCGACGATCTGCCCGAGGTACATCACGGCGATCCGGTCGGCGAGGAACTCGACGGCGGCCAGGTCGTGGGTGATGAACAGGCAGCCGAAGCCCCGGTCCCGCTGGAGGTCGGCCAGCAGGTTCAGGACGGACGCCTGCACCGAGACGTCCAGTGCGGAGGTGGGTTCGTCGGCGACCACGAGGTCGGGTTCGCAGGACAGGGCGCGGGCGATCGAGATGCGCTGGCGCTGGCCGCCGGAGAGTTCGTGCGGGTGCCGGTCGGCGTGTTCCGGGCGGAGCCCGACCAGGCCGAGCAGCTCCTCGACGCGTTCCCGTACGGCCGCTCCGCGGGCTCGGCGGTGCAGCCGGATGGGCTCGGCGATGATCTGGCCGACGGTCATCCGGGGGTCGAGCGAGGACGAGGGGTCCTGGAAGACCAGGTGGAAGTCCTTGCGCAGGGGGCGCAGCGCGCGGCGCGAGAGGTGGCTGACGTCGGTGCCGTTGATGTGGACGCTGCCCCCGGTGGGTTCGTCCAGGCGCACGGCGCACCGGCCGACGGTGGACTTGCCGCTCCCGGACTCGCCGACGAGGCCGACGACCTCGCCGCGGCCGATGGTGATCGAGACGCCGTCCACGGCCCTCACCGTGCCGCCGCCCGAAGCGCCGAAGTGCCGCTCCATGGCGTTGATCTCAAGCACCGGGGGGTGCGCGGTTGTGCCGTCCCGGGGCGCGGGGACGGTCTGTGCGGTGGTCACTTTCCGGCCTCCTGGTCGGGGCTGCGCTCGGTCTTCTCGTCGGCGCTCACGGGGGTTTCGGGGGTGGCCTGGGCCGTTTCCCGCTCGACGGCGGCGTCTTCGTGGGGGTGCCAGCAGGCGGCGCGGTGCGGTGCGTCCGTACCTGCCCCGGGGTCGATGGCGCGGAAGCCGGGGCGGCTGCCGGTGCAGGTGGCGTCGGCGCGGGAGCAGCGGGGCGCGAAGGTGCAGGCGTCGGGCTGGCTGTCCAGGCTCGGCACCAGGCCGGGGATCTCCGGGAGGCGGCGCTTGCCCTCGCCTCCGGGCCGCAGCACTGCGCCGAGCAGGCCCCGGGTGTAGGGGTGGCGGCCGGAGGCGAACAGCTCGTGCACCGGGGCCTGTTCGACGGCCCGGCCCGCGTACATCACGAGGACCCGGTCGGCGGCGTCGGCGACGACCCCGAGGTCGTGGGTGACCAGGACGATCGCCGTGCCGAGACGCTCGCGCAGGGACTGGAGCACCTCGAGGATGCCCGCCTGCACGGTGACGTCCAGCGCCGTGGTCGGTTCGTCGGCGATCAGGACGGCCGGGTCGCAGGCCACCGCGATGGCGATCATGACGCGCTGGCGCATACCGCCGGACAGCTGGTGGGGGTACTCGTCGATCCGGCGTGCCGGGGCGGGGATGCCGACGAGTTCGAGGAGTTCGACGGCGCGCGCCCTGGCCTCCTTGCGGTTGAGCCCCTGATGCCTGCGGACCACCTCGCCGATCTGCCGGCCGATGGTGAGGACCGGGTTCAGGGAGGTCATCGGCTCCTGGAAGATCATCGCGATGTCCTTGCCGCGGATCTTCTGGAGTTCCTTCTCGGGAGCCCCCACGAGCTCCTTCCCGGCGAGCCTGATGGAGCCGCCGATCCGGGCGGTCGGCGGGAGCAGGCCCATCGTCGCCATGGAGGTGACGGACTTCCCGCAGCCCGACTCGCCCACGACGGCGAGGACTTCGCCGGGTGCCAGGTCGTAGGAGACCCCGTCCACGGCGTGCACGGTGCGGGTGTCGGAGTGGAAGGAGACCGAGAGGTCGCGCACGCTGAGGGCGGGCAGGGTCTGCTTCTTCGCCGCCGGTTCGGACATGGTCTCGGTCATCGGGTCCCTCCTCGGGGGTCCAGGACGTCGCGCAGCCCGTCGCCGAGCAGGTTGAAGGCCAGCGTCGCCGCGACGATCGCGAGCCCGGGGAAGACCGCGAGCCAGGGGGCCGGCGCCAGGAACGACTGGGCTCCGGAGAGCATCACGCCCAGTGAGGGGTCCGGCGGCTGGACCCCGAGGCCGAGGAAGCTCAGCAGCGCCTCTCCGATGATCGCCGCGGGGATTCCGACGGTCGCCTGGACGATCAGGGCGGAGGTGGCGTTGGGCAGGATGTGCCGGAAGAGGACCGTGCCGTCGCCGCCCCCGTTGGCGACCGCGGCGGCGACGTAGTCGACGTGCTTGAGCCGCAGGGTCTCGGCGCGGGTGATCCGGATGACGGCGGGGATCTGCGAGATGCCGATGGCGATGGTCGCGTTGGTGAGCGACGGACCGAGGATCGCGGCGAGCCCGACGGCGAGCACCAGGAACGGGAACGCCAGCATGGTGTCGGTGAGCCGGGACACCGCGGTGTCCGCGAACTTTCCGTAGTAGCCGGCGAGCAGCCCCAGCGGGACGCCGACGAGGAAGGCCAGCACCACGGCCAGGAGTCCGACCTGCATGGACGCGCGGGCGCCGTAGAGGATGCGGGAGAGCTGGTCGCGGCCCAGGTCGTCCGTCCCCAGCCAGTGTGCGGCGCCCGGCTCGGCGAGCACGTTGCCGAAGTCCGGCTGCGCGGGGTCGTAGGGGGCGATGAGCGGGGCCAGCAGGGCGGCGAGGACGAACACCGCGGCGATGATCCCGCCGGTGAGCGCGAGCCGGTTGCGGGTCAGGGCGCGCAGCTTGCCGCCGCCGGGCTTCCGGCGGGGCGCCTCGGCCGCCTTGGGGAGCGCTGTGGTCGCGGTGGTCACCGGGCACCTCCGAGCCGGATGCGCGGGTCGATGACCGAATAGACCACGTCGACCAGCAGGTTGATGAGGATGTACGCGGCGGAGGTGCAGAGCACCACGGCCTGGAGTGTCGCGTAGTCGCGGGTGAAGACGGCGTCGATGGTGAGCTTGCCGAAGCCGGGCAGGACGAAGATCTGCTCGGTGACGACGGCGCCCGATATGAGGTGTCCCAGTTGGAGCCCGAGCACGGTCACCACGGTGACCAGCGAGTTGCGCAGCGCGTGCCCGCCGACGACGGCTCCCCGGGACAGTCCCTTGGCGCGGGCCGTCCGCACGTAGTCCGCCGAGAGGGAGTCGAGCATCGCGGCCCGGGTCTGCCGCATCACGACTGCTGCGAGACCGGAGCCGAGGACGATCGCCGGCAGCACCATGCGGCGCAGGTTGTCGACGGGGTCGGTGCCGAAGGGGACGTATCCGGATGCGGCGAACACCGGGACGGCGATGGCGAATCCGAGGACGAGCACGATACCGAGCCAGAAGGTCGGGATGGACAGGCCGACCAGAGCGATGGCGTTGGCCAGCCACTCCTCGGGCTTTCCACGCCGTACGGCGGCGACGACTCCGGCGCCGATGCCGACGACGACCGCCAGGAGCAGCGAGAGCGCCGCCAGTTCCAGCGTGACGGGCAGGGCCTGCGCGATCGCGTCGGCGACGGGGAGGCCCGTACGGGAGGAGGTGCCGAGGTCGCCGGTGAGGGCGTGGCCGATGAACCGCCCGTACTGGATGACGACGTTGTCGTTCAGGCCGTAGCTCTCGCGGATGGCGGCGAGCGCCTCCGGGCTGCGTTCCTCGCCGGCCAGGGCGAGCGCCGGGTCACCGGGCAGCGCCCGGATGCCGGCGAAGACGACGACGCTGACGAGGAAGAGCGTGATGAGGGACTGGCGCAGGCGCGTCAGCAGGTACTTCGTCATCGGGTGTACCCCGCATTCTTGACCCGGACGAGGCCGTCGCCGTAGACGTGGATGCCTGCCACGTCCTTGCCGGCGACGACGTAGTTCTTCTGCCGGTAGAGGTAGATCATGGCGTGGGCGTCCTGGACGCGCCGGGTGAGCTCGTCGTAGACCGCGGTGCGCCTCGCGGGGTCCGCGACGCTGCGGCCCTGGGCGATCAGCTTGTCGATCTGCGGGTCGCCGATCCCGTAGGCGTTCATCGCGCCGGCGGTCTTGAGGAAGTTGGAGACGTTGCCGTCCGGGTCGAGCCTGCCGGACCAGCCGCTGGTGAAGACGTCGTAGTCACCGGCGTCGGTCTCCGCGAGCATGGTGGCGTACTCGGTGGGGCGCAGCGACAGTTCGAAGCCCGCCTCCTTGACCATGGCCTGGAGCACCTGGCCGACGCGTCCTTGCTCGGGGGTGGTGGAGGTCTTCAGTTCGATCTTGACCGGGGTCTTCACCCCGGCTTCCTTCAGGAGCTTGCGCGCCCGCTCGACGTCGCGCCGGGGGCAGTCCTCGGGCGCGGGCCCGGGGGCGATGGCCGACTGCGGGGATATGGGGCCGCAGGCAGGCTCGTACATGCCCTGGAAGACGACCTTGTTGATCAGGTCGCGGTCGATGGCCAGCTCGAACGCCTCACGGACGCGGACGTCCCGGGCGAGCGGGGAGTCGATCTTCCCGGGCGGCTGTCCGAGGCCCTTCACGTTGCCGACGTTGACCCCGATGCCCTGGTATCCGAGGGAGGGCGAGTTGAACAGCTGCAGCTTCGGCTCGGTCAGGGCGCTCTGTACGTCGACCGGGGCCATCTGGTCGCCGACCTGGAGGTCGCCGGAGCGCAGGTTGGCGAGCCGGACGTTGCCGTCGGGGATCGGCTTGTAGACGACGCCGTCCAGGTGCACCTGGTCGGCGTCGTAGTAGTTCGGGTCCTTCTTCAGCACGATCCGGTCCCCGCCGACGCGCTCGACGAAGCGGAAGGGGCCGACGCAGGAGGGGTGGTTGGTGAAGTTCTTCCCGTACTTCTTCAGCGCGGTCGGTGACATCACCATCCCGGCCCGGTCGGCGAGCACGCCGGTGAGCGGCACGTACGCGTGGTCGAGTGTGAGGCTGACCGTGAGCGGTCCGGTGGCCTCGGCCTTGCGGACGGGCGCCAGTTCGGTGCCTCGTGCCGAACCAGGCAGGTCGCGGTGGCGCAGCAGCGAGGTGACGACTGCCCGCGCGTCCAGCCGGGTGCCGTCACTGAACCGCAGCCCCGGCCGGATCTTGATGGTGACCGTGCGGCCGTCGGCCGAGGTGGTGGGGAGCGACGCGGCGAGCTGGGGCACCAGGGTGCCGTCCTCGTCGATGTCGAAGAGCTTCTCGCACATGCCCGCGAAGACCGTACGGCCCACGAGGGTCTGGGCGAGGCTGGGGTCCAGTTTGTCCGGGTCCGACGCCAGGGCGACGGTGAGCGTCCCGCCGTCGCGCACGGACCGGTCGTCGGTCATGCGTACACCGCCGACCTCGGTCGCCGAGGACTGCAGCGACGCGCAGCCCGAGGTGAGGGACACCAACAGAACCGCCACCAGGGCAACCGCTTTTCGGCGCACGGGGGCCTACCTCCCGCCAGGGGTGATCAAGGAATATCGCAGACCGTATTTCGCATACAGTCCGCAAGGCAAGGCTTCCGCCCACATGGCGGACAGGATTTACCTGACGACCTGACACGCGGAAGCCCGCCCTCCGGGCCGCGACACCGCAACAGCCTTTGCCCGCTACGGGATCCGAGGGCACCGCCGGCCCGCACCGGCCTCGACCCCGCCGCCCCGAGGCCGTATACCGAAACGGACTCGGTCACCCCTCGCGCACGTCCGGTGACACCTCCTGTCGCGGCCGGAAGCCCGAAACGACCCCTTCGCGCCCCTTCGCACCGGAAAAGCGAAGAAGCTCACCGGTCGGTCCCGGACTTCTCACCTCCCGCACCACCGGACACCCGCCGATCAAGGGCCTTCACCCGGGGCGGCCCCGCACAGCACACCGGCTTCCGGGGGAAGTGCCGCCCCCGGCGCGCCCCGAGACCTCGCGGCGCCGCCTTCCGCCCGGCGGAGGTCGGCCAGGGAGAGTCGGGCGCGACGCGGCCGCCACCCGCACGAGGGCAGCGGGAGTCGCGGCCCACCGGCCTCGACCGCCCCTGGGGACGGCCCCTCCGGTCGCACCACGCAGGCCACCCGGCCCGCCGTCAGTCCTCGGCCGGCGCCGTGAGCCGGCGGGTGATCCGGTCGAACAGTTCCGTCAGCGGCTCGCCGACGTCACGGCCGAACCCGGTCAGCCCGTAGGTGACCTGGGGCGGCGACGTCGGCTCCACCCTGCGCCAGACCAGATCGTCCTGGACCAGCACACGCAGGGTCTGGGCGAGCATCTTCTCGCTGACACCCCGGATGCTCTCCCGCAACTCGTAGAACCGCAGGTCGCCATCCCGCAGGGCGATCAGCACCCAGATCCCCCACCTGCTGGTGACGTGGTCGACCACGTCACTCGCGGGGCACTCGGTGTGAAACACGTCATACCGCTCCCCCGTCCCGGCCTGTCTGCCCTGCACACCTTCGCTCACACCAGGAGCTTACCTCCAGGTATGCCCTTACAAAAAGTTAGCCCTTGCTCCTAGCGTGTGGATCTCGGAGCACACATGAAGGAGCTGACCATGATCGTGGTGACCGGAGCCACCGGAAACATCGGACGCCCGCTGACGCGCATGCTGGCCGAGTCGGGAGAGCAGGTGACGGCGGTGTCACGCCGTGCGGCCGCGGTACCGGACGGTGTCCGGCACGTCGTGGCGGACCTCGCCGCGCCGGCCGGCCTCGCACCCGCGCTGGCCGGCGCGAAGTCGCTCTTCCTGCTGCTGTCCGGCGACCTGCACGCCACGGGCGCCGACCCCGCCGACATCATCGGCGCCGCGGCGGACAGCGGTGTCCGCCGCGTCGTCCTGCTGTCCTCGCTCGGGGTGGTGACCAGGCCCTTCGGCACCACTCGGATCGCCATGCGCGCCCTGGAGGACACCTTGCGCGAATCCGGGCTCGAATGGGCCGTCCTGCGGCCGGGCGGATTCGCCTCGAACGCCCTGTGGTGGGCGGAGTCCGTCCGCACGCGTCGGGTCGTCGCCGCGCCGTTCGGCGATGTGGGAGTGCCGCTCGTCGACCCCGCGGACATCGCCGCGGTCGCGGCCGCCTGCCTCCTGGAGGACCGGCACAACGGGGGCACCTACGAGCTGACGGGCCCGGAGGTGATCACTCCGCGCAGGCAGACAGATGCCGTCGCCGAAGCGCTGGGCGAACCGGTCAGGTACCAGGAACTCACCCGCGAGGAGGCCAGGTCCGGCATGACCCGCAGCATGCCGGCGGAGCTCGCCGACGACACCCTGGACATCCTGGAGTCCCCGAACCCGGCCGAGCTGCGGGTCATGCCGGACGTCCAGCGGATCCTCGGCCGCGCCCCTCACACCTTCGCCGACTGGGCCGCACGCCACATCGCGGCGTTTCGCTGAGGGCGGGCGGGCACCGCTGCGGCCGTAGACCGGCGTGGTCTCGCGGTTCCCCGAGGCGGCACGCCTCGGCCGCCCCCGGGGACCCCCGGGCGCCGCACCCCGCGCACCGCCCCCCCCCACGTAGCGTACCCCCCCCCGGGGGTTATAAACAAAAGACGGGGCCGGCCCGTG
>NZ_JBHZCI010000051.1:0-44854 GCF_042755185.1 Streptomyces sp. NPDC059166
CCCCTCTCGGGCGCCTCCTATTTTTTTTATAACGCCCCGGCCACCCCCCGGGCCCCGGCGCCCGGGGCCCCCCCCCCCCCCCCGCGGGGGGGGGGGGGGGGGCGCCCCCCCCCCGGGGCGGTGTGTCCGTGGAACGCTCAGTCCCGGGGCTGGGGTCAGCAGGCCCCGAGGTCCTGCCAGACGCCCCACTCACCGGTGGTGCCGGGGGTCTCGCCCTTGGTCCACCACCGGGCCTTCCAGGTGTGGGAGCCGTGGCTCACCGTCGTACCGCCGCCGTACTCGGCGGTGGCGCTCCAGGCGGGCGCGGAGCAGGTGCCGCCGCCCGGGCCCGTGGTCGACGTGGGGCTGGGTGTCGGGGTCGGGGTCGGGGTGGGCGTGCCTCCCGTGCCGGGCTGGACAACGGTGGTGCCGCGGGCCAGGTCTCCCGCCAGGGCGTATGTGGAACCGCCGAAGGTCACGGTCCAGTTGGAGGGCGTCGACGTCGGGAGGTAGTAGACGAAGTCCAGCTGCACGGAGGCGCCGGGCGCCAGCGTCTGCCACGACGGCAGCTTCAGCGAGACGCGGTTGTAGTCGCCCTTCAGCCCGCCGACGTTGTTCGCGGCGGTGTGGTCACTGCGCACGATCTTGGTGCCGAAGCCGGACTGGTCCTTGGCGTTGGCCGGTGCGGAGGTCGCGTAGTCGAACTGGAACTCCGTGCCGCCGGGCAGCGTCGCCGTGGTGTTGTTGGTGATCTTCAGCTTGGGGCTGATCGGGTAGTTGGAGTCACCCAGCGGGAACTGGTCGAACGACACGTCGATGTCGAGCGCCTGGGAGGGCAGAGCGATCGTGGACCGCTTCGCGCCGTACGGCGAGGCCGACTTGAAGGTGTCGTAGAGCGACGAGGTCAGCGTCGATCCCGGCTCGTACTGGCCCTTGGCGGCGTTCCACGCGTAGTCGCCCGCGAGCTCCCAGATCATCGTGCCGCCGATGCCCCGGTCGACGACGTACTTCGCCTTGGCGGCCACCGACTGCTCGTCCTCGGTGGAGAGGAACACCTTCTTCTGGGCGTTCCACAGCCACGGCGCCACGAGCGTGGAGTCGTAGTTGCGGACGTAGGTGCCGGTCAGCTGGGTCGACGCGGGGATGCCGAACTTCGTGACGTAGTCGCCGACCACACCCTTCTCGAGGTTCTTCGCGTGCCACATCGGGTTGGAACCGGCAGGCGACTCCTTGCCGTTGGTGTCCAGGTCGTGCCAGAGGTTGTCGATGCCGACCGCTCCGTCACCGCACTTGGTCAGGCCCGCGCCCGCCGGGCAGTCCGTCGTGGCGGCCTTGCCCCACAGGCCGTTGGTGCCGCCCTGGACGTTCTTGAAGCCGCGGGTGTAGTACGGCAGCCCGATGTTGATCCGGCCGGCCGGCATCGAGCCGCGGAAGTAGTGGTAGGCCCAGTCGGTGTTGAGGTAGCCGACACCTCCGTACTGCGAGGTGGAGTAGACACTCGCCTGCGCCAGCTCGGCGTCCTTGCCGTCGTCGAAGAGCGAGGCGTTGGGGCCGACGTACTCGTTCCAGGCGCCGTGCAGGTCGTAGGACATGATGTTGACGTAGTCCAGGTACTTCTGGACCTGGAAGGTCTCCATCCCGCGCAGCAGGTAGCCGGAGGAGGGGGCGGCGACCGTCAGCATGTAGTGCTTGCCGTCGGCGGCCGACGCGCGGTCCAGCTTCTCGCGCAGGGTCTTCATCAGCGCGGAGTAGCTCTTGACGAGACCGGCACGGCGGGCGTTGGCCAGGGTGTGGTCCAGCGGGTTGCCCGCGTCCTTCATCGTCGTCGGGTACTCGTAGTCGATGTCGACCCCGTTGAACCCGTACTTCTTGATGAAGGCGACGGTGGAGTCCGCGAAGGTGTTGATGCCCGCCTGGTTCACGGAACCGTCGGCGTTCGTGGTCATCGAGTAGAAGCCGCCGGAGTCCACCCGGGCGCCCTTGTCGTCGAAGTAGCCACCGGTCTCGGCCCAACCGCCGACGGAGACAAGGGTCTTCACGTTCGGGTGCTGCTTCTTGAATTTGTTCAGCAGGTTGAAGTGGCCCTTGTAGGGGAGCGCGGGGTCCATCTCGGCTCCGGCGACACCCGGCCATGTCATCCCGGTGGAGGCGTTGTCGGGACCGTCGGCGCCCACCGAGATCTTGTTGCCGCCGTCGACGTGGGCGAAGGCGTAGTTGAGGTGGGTGACCTTGTCCCACGGGATGTCCGAGGCGAGGTAGGCCGGCTTGCCGTCCTTGCCGGTACGCCAGTTGGTGAAGTAGCCGATGACGCGCCGCTGGTGGTCGGCGCCCATCTTCTCGCGGCCCTCGCTGTCGTAGACCGAGCAGTAGGGCACGTCGACACCGGGGGTCTTGTAGAGCCCGTCGGGCCGACAGGACTCCTGGTCGGCCGCGGCGGCCGACGGGGACGCGGTGAGGGAACCCAGCAGCAGGGCGGCGGCTGCGCCGGCTGCCATCAGGGTGGCTCTCGCGCGGGTGGGGGACAGCATGTGTTGTTCCTCCTGGGAGGTCGGCAGAACACAACTGGCATACGGGGATGGCATTGCGTGAGGTCCGGGTGTGCGCACACCCTGTGGACGTTCCTCGGGAGGTGGAGCAGAGATTAAGAGGACTAGACCAATGAGTCAATAGGTACGGACCATTCGCCCTGGGCGGGGCATCGCAGGTCACGGCGGTGGCCTCCGTCCCGCGACGGCTTGTTGCCTCGTCCTGGTGGGGGAGGGGCGGCTGTACGCTCGCGGAAAGGTGGAGAGGTGACCGGGGGCAGGACCACTTTCGACCGAGAACCGGCGGATGGTGGGTCATCTCCTGGCTGCGGGGTCGAACACGCGGGCCGTCGCAGCAATGCGTGAGCGCGCAAGCGCGTCGAGGCCGGGAATCCATGCGTACGCTGACCTGTCGGATCTGCGTTTTCACCGCTGTGCGAGGCCAGGACGGCGAAGGATCACACTGCCGAGCTGGGGGCGCGCCGATTCAAGGCGGATTCCCTTGTGGGGCGGCGGCTTGGACCGAGGCCCTCGTTGCGACGCTCTGGCCCCGAATCCTGTCCGCCGGATAGTGTGATCGCCGGGGCAAAGTTTGCTAACTCCGGTGCACGTCACCGGTGTTGAATGCCGATTCCGGGGGAGAGCTCATGGCTGGTTGGTGGCGAAAGAAGTCCGCGTCGGAGACGAACGTGCCGGAGAAGGATGTGCCTGAGAAGGACGCGCCGGAGAAGAACGCGCCTGTGACGGGCGAGCCGGAGTTCTCGGCCGGATCGGCGCGCGGGACGCTGCCTGCGCATATCGACGGACCTGGCGGGCGGCGGGGGGTGACGCTCGCCGTGCACGATGACGGCGTGGTGCTGACCGACGGCGATGAGCGCCGCCCCTACCAGTGGTCGGAGGTTGCCCACGTGTGGCACGCCAACGACATGGACGGCGAAGCCGCCGACGGTTTGATGATCACGAAGTGGCTGCATGAACTGCTGCTGGAGTTCACCGACGGCACGGTCGTGGGCTCACTGCTGGCCGACCCGCCCGTCGTCACGCCGGAGCCCGCCTTCCGTACCGGCCAGTTGTCGTCCTCGCCCCCCTCTGTCATCGCGCCGCTGATGCAGCGCGTCAACGCTCCGGTGACCGAACTGCATCTCGCCAGGGCGAAGGCGACGCTCGCGGCCGGCGGCCAGGTGGATTTCGGCCCACTGACCGCCACGGCGGACGCGCTGCACCATGACGGCAAGAAGATCCCCTGGCACACCATCACCTCGTGCCGCTACAGCGTCGTCATCTTCTCCGAGGACGAGGAGGAACTGGGCGCGATGCTCCGCGTGGAGTACGAAGTCGACGGCGGCGCGTCCGGATTCCCGTTCGCCTGGCTGCGGATACCGGCGCTGGACGTCCCGGACCTGGATGTCCTGGTGCGGCTCGCCGAAGAGAACCGCACCTGAGCAGCGGTGACCCGGCCACGATCGGCTGCACCACTCCCCGGACGCCGTCGATCGGCAAGGGAGCGTCGTCCGGTAACGGCTCAGCTCCTACTCGCCCCGGTCCTCCATGTACCGGTGCCGGTCCAGCCCAACGGCTGAGATCTCGTCCGTGGCCGCCCCTGCTACCGCACCCAGTCGCTTGAGTGCCCGTGAGATCGAGCTGTCCGTCCGGAGCGGCCCCCACTCGAGCGCTCCATTCGCCCAGACCGCGGCCCGTTGTTCGCCGGCGCCACCGAAGTAGTCGGCCTCCGCATGGGCGACCGGCCCTGCCGTCGACCACTCCGCGAGGATCTGGTCGAAGGCTCCCGGCAGTTTCCAGAATCCCAGCGGGCTGTCAGCGCTGCCGTCCGTGACGCTGTCGAAGAGCTCGTCGGTCGTCGGTATCAAGGTCAGGCCTTGCCCAAGTGGGGCGACCCGAGCGGCGGCCAGGTTCTGCGAGGCGGCTCGAAGCAAACCCTTTCTTGCTGGTCAAAGCCACTTCTCGCATACTTGCCCATCCGTCGGACAGCCCGCTCCCGTGAAGGCGGGTTAGGCTGCACTGATCGTTCCGGAAGAATCTTGACCACTGAGGAAGGCGCGGTACGGATGCCCCGAGCCATGCGGCAGGGCGGACCGGTGAAGAACCCCTCGGCGCCTCGACTGCCGTCCCAGCTCGACCCGGCGGAACCATGGCGGGACGCCCTGGAGGACGACGCGACCGTGAAGGGCGTCACGTATGTCGGCACCTCGTTCGCCGGTGTGCATGCCGAGGCGTTCGAGGCTGAGAGCTGCCGGTTCGAGGGGGTCCGCTTCTCCGGAGCCATGATTCGGCAGAGCCAGTTCTCCGACTCGGTCCTCGACACCTGTGACTTCGCCGAGCTGAAGGCCGGCGATGTCTCCCTGATCCGCTGCACTGTGTCGGGCAGTCGTGTCACCGGATCGTCGTGGAGATCTTCGACCTTCCGTGATGTGCGTTTCGAGGGCGGCAAGGCCGACCACGTGCTTTTCCGTGAGTGCAAGTTCCACAGCGTCGCCTTCGAGGACGTCCCCATGCGCGGTGTGGACTTCCAGAGGTCCGAGATGCACAACGTCCGGTTCACCAACTGCGACCTCACAGGCGCCCAGTTCGCGCACCTGGTCCCGGGAAGCGTCCGCTTCGAGAACTGCACCCTTGCCGACGTGGGCGGCGCGGCCTCACTCAGGGGAGTCGTGGTGAAGGGTCCGGGCTCGATGGAACTGGCTCTGAGTCTGGCGAGCGAGGCCGGCATCGTCTTCGAGTAGTTCGCTGCCGGTGGTTCGTCGGCTGGTAAGCGGCGAGCTCGGGGCTCGAAGCGCTGTGGGCCCGATACGCACACCCCACCCCCAGCGATCGCAGAATGATGGTGGCCGCCGTCGGAGGGCCCCGGCACGGGCCAACTCGGACTTCGCCGTGTCGGTCAGCTGTCGCTGTCCGTCGCGCCGATGCGCAGGTCGAGGGTCCAGTTCTGGCCCACGAGATCCTGGCCGTAGCTGTGGTGGCGCTCCTCGTCGGCGAGGGTGAAGTTGAAGTTTCGGTAGAGCTTGCGCGCCGCAGTGAGCACGTCGTTGGTCCACAGCGTCACCCGCTCATAACCCGCTTCACGAGCGAATGCGAGGCACTCCTCCACCAGGTGCGTCCCGAGGCGAAGGCCTCTGCCCTCCGGGGTGACGAGCAGAATCCGCAGTTTGGCCACTTCCGGCCGGTCGCCCGCGACGAGGAAGACGCAGCCCACGCGTCGGCCGTCGACCTCGGCGATCCAGCCCGCCTCTCGTGCCGGATCGTGCCTGGTTCCGTAGTCGGCGACGATATTGGCGACCAGGACCTCGAAGTCGGTGTTCCAGCCGAACTGCTGGTCGTATGCCTCACCGTGGGCCATCACGACCCATCCCAGGTCGCCGGGACGGTCGGCGCGGCGTATGACGACTTGCTTCTGATCTTGCTGATGCATGCGCTGCTCTCCCGGCCCCGCGATTGAACTGCACTACTGAAACGACTGTTTCAGTTAGGCTAGCTGCATGTCCAGGGAAGCGCCAACCCCCTCCACCCGGCAGGCCGAGCTGCTGGAAGCGGCCTACCGGTACGCCCTCGCCCACGGTCTGACCGACCTGTCGCTGCGCCCGCTGGCTGAGGCCATCGGCTCCAGTCCACGGGTCCTGCTCTTCCTCTTCGAGAGCAAGGACGGTCTGCTGCGGGCGCTCCTGGCGCGCGCCCGGTCCGACGAGCTGGCACTCCTGGACCGGGCCCGGCAGCCGGACGGCCCCGGCGGGCTCGTGCCCGCCGTCGAACGGCTCTGGACGTGGCTCGCCGCGAAGGAGCATCGGCCGCTGCTGCGGCTATGGGCCGAGGCGTACACCCGCTCCCTCGTCCAGCCCGACGGGGCCTGGGCGGGATTCGCCCGGGCGACGGTGGAGGACTGGCTCGGCGTCCTGGCCGGCTTCCAGCCGCCGTCCGAGCGCGACAGCGAGGACGGTGTCACCCGCCGGACCCTGGCCCTGGCCGTTCTACGGGGCGCCCTGCTCGACCTCCTCGCCACCGACGACGATGCGCGGCTCACCGTGGCCGTCGAGCACCAGCTCGCCCTGCTGCACGCCGGCACCACAGGCGCCTGACCCCCTCGATGCCGGACCGGTCCTCCTCCAGTTCCGGCACGTCTGCGGCGCGGCCTCAACATGATCTCGGCCAAGCCGATCGAAACGGACACCCGCCAACGGTCTGCGGATACGGGACCGCCCTCGACTCTGCGTGTACGTCGCGTTCGGCAGGGGGTGTTGCATCCGGAGGCCGACCGGCTCACGCGCCGCGCCGCTGACCAGCAGGGACGTGCTCGGCCGCCGAGCCCGGGCGCGATCACCACTCCCGCAGTCGCGCCCACGCTCTGTGAGCCGCCCCACAGAGGTCACCCGTATGGACCGTTGACGGACGTGGCAGAATGACCTGTGTACCAGCAGCAGCGCACTCCGGGGTCGGTGTAATTCCGAACCGGCGGTTATAGTCCGCGACCCGTCCGCATCCAGCGGCCGGTTGACCAGGTGAGATTCCTGGACCGACGGTGAAAGTCCGGATGGGAGGCAGTGCGCGGCGGGCCGTCACAGGTACGCCGTCGTGTCGGCGGACGCGTTCCGGGTTGTCCCGGAGCGATCGCGTCCGTGTATCCGGCCGCGGGCGTTCCCCTGTTGCGTTCCGCTTCATCTGTCGTCATCGACAGCCCCGGAGTCCGTGCCCGAAGAGGCAGGAGGACCCGGTGGCCACCGCAGCCGAAAGCACCGCCATGCGGCGAGCGATCACGCTCGCGGCACGCGGACTCGGCGCCACCAGCCCGAACCCGGTCGTCGGATGCGTCATCCTCGACGCGACGGGCGAGCCGGCCGGTGAAGGCTTCCACCAGCGCGCCGGGGGACCGCACGCCGAGGTCCACGCCCTGCGCGACGCCGGGGAGCGGGCCAGGGGCGGCACCGCCCTCGTCACCCTCGAGCCGTGCAACCACACCGGACGCACCGGCCCCTGCGCGCAGGCGCTCGTCGAGGCCGGAATCCGGCGCGTCGTCTACGCGGTGAGCGACCCGAACCCGCAGGCCACCGGTGGTGCCGACACCCTTCGCGCCGCCGGCGTCGAGGTGGAGCAGGGACTCCTCGCCGACGAGGCGGAGGCCGGGAACGCGGCGTGGCTCACCTCGGTCCGCCTCGGCCGCCCGTACGTCCTCTGGAAGTACGCCGCCACCCTCGACGGCCGTATCGCCGCCGCCGACTCCACCAGCCGGTGGATCACCTCAGCCGAAGCCCGCGCCGACGTCCACCGGCTGCGCGCCGAGGCCGACGCCGTCGTCGTCGGTTCGGGTACCGCCCGTGCCGACGACCCCCAGCTCGGCGTGCGCGGTGTCGAGGGAGCCGTTCAGCCCCTCCGGGTGGTCGTCGACACCTCCGCCACCGCCGTCCGGCCCGGCGCCCGGGTCCTCGACGGGACCGCGCCCACCCTGATCGCGGTCGCCGAGGACGCCGAGACCGGCCACCTCCCCCCGGAAGCCGTCCTGCGCCTGCCGCGCGCCGCCTCCGGCGGGTCCGGCCTGGACATCCCCGCCCTGCTCGCCGCCCTCCACGGGCGCGGCGTCCGCTCCGTACTCCTCGAGGGAGGTCCGGTCCTTGCCGGCTCCTTCGTCGCCGCGGGAGTGGTCGACATGGTCGTCGGCTATCTCGCTCCGGTGCTCCTCGGCGCGGGCCCCGCGGCCCTCGCCGACGCCGGAATCTCCACCATCTCCCAGGCGTTGCGCCTCGATGTGACCGAGACCGTCCGTATCGGCCCCGATCTGCGCATCACCGCCGTCCCCGTTCCTGCTCGGAAGGGAAACTGAGTGTTCACCGGAATCGTCGAAGAACTGGGTGAGGTCACCGCCGTCGAGAAGCTCGACGACGCCTCCCGCTTCCGACTGCGCGGCCCCGTGGTGACGGAGGGCGCCAAGCACGGCGACTCCATCGCCGTGAACGGCGTCTGCCTGACCGTGGTGGATCTCGGTGAGGACGAGTTCACCGCCGATGTCATGGCGGAGACGCTGAACCGCTCCAGCCTCGGCGCCCTGACCACCGGCTCGCGGGTCAACCTCGAACGCCCCATGGCGCTCGGCGGACGCCTCGGCGGCCACATCGTCCAGGGACACGTCGACGGCACGGGCCACATCGTCGAGCGCCGGCCCTCCGAGAACTGGGAGATCGTCAAGATCTCGCTGCCCTCGGGGCTCGCCCGGTACGTGGTGGAGAAGGGGTCGATCACCGTCGACGGCGTGAGCCTGACGGTCGTCGACGCCGCCCCGGACCACTTCACCATCAGCCTCATCCCCACGACCCTCGCGCTGACCACGCTCGGCATCAAGCAGCCCGGCGACCCGGTCAACCTCGAGGTGGACGTCCTGGCCAAGTACGTCGAACGCCTCCTCGCCCACGGCGTCACGCCCGCATCGGGGGAGAGCCTCGTATGAGCACTCTGGACTGGCTGAACTCGGAGGCGTTCACGGCCTTCGGGCAGCACATCATCTGGTCGGACATGCTGGGCAACACGATCGGCCTGGCCGCGCTGGCCCTCGGCTGGCTCCGCTCCGTGTGGACCTGGCCGGCCCAGCTCCTGTCGGGCGTCGTCCTGGTCGCGGCCAACGTCTCCGTCCAGCAGGCCGGCAGCGTCGGCAAGCAGCTGATCGTCATCGCCGTCGCCGTCTGGGGCTGGCAGCAGTGGACCCGCGGCAGGCAGCAGGCACAGGACGGAACGCTGGCCGTGCGCTTCGCCACCTGGCGTGAACGCGGCTACCTCGTGGGCGGCGCCGCGCTCGGCACGCTCGCCGTCGGCGGACTGTTCACCGCCTTCCCGTCCCTGTCCTGGAGCCCCTGGGCCGACGCCTACATCTTCGCCGGCACGCTGGTGGCGATGGTCGCCCAGGCGCGCGGCATGGTCGAGTTCTGGTTCGCCTGGCTGCTCGTCGACCTCGTCGGCGTCCCGCTCAACTTCCACAGCGGCCTCGCCTTCTCCGGTCTGATCTACGTCGTATACGGCGCCCTCGTCCTGTGGGGCATGCGCGACTGGTGGCTGCGTACGCGGACACCCGCTCTGGAAGGAGCCACGGCATGACTGCCCAGCCCACCTGGCTGCACGACCGCACCTCGGATGACCTGTCGCTCGACCCCGTCGAGCAGGCGATCCGCGACATCGCCGCCGGACGCCCCGTCGTGGTCGTCGACGACGAGGACCGCGAGAACGAGGGCGACCTCGTCATCGCCGCGGAGAAGGCGACCCCGGAGATCGTCGCCTTCATGATGAGCGAATGCCGCGGCCTGATCTGCGCGCCCATGGAGAACGACGAGCTGGAACGCCTCGAACTCCCGCAGATGGTCGGTCACAACACCGAGTCGATGAGGACCGCCTTCACCGTCTCCGTCGACGCCTCGCCCGCGCACGGCGTGACCACCGGGATCTCCGCCGCCGACCGCGCCACCACACTGCGGATGCTGGCCGGCGGCAAGGCGGAGGCGGCCGACTTCGTGCGCCCCGGCCACGTCTTCCCGCTCCGCGCCCGGACCGGCGGTGTGCTGGTCCGCAACGGCCACACCGAGGCCGCCGTCGACCTCGCCCGGCTCGCCGGACTGCGCCCCGCCGGGGCCATCGTCGAGATCGCCGGCGAGGACGGGGTGATGCTGCGCCTTCCCGAGCTCGTCCCCTTCGCACGCAAGCACGGGCTGACGATCATCTCCATCGAGGACCTCATCGCCTACCGGCGGACCTCGGAGCCCACGGTGCGCCGTGAGGCAGAGGTCCGGCTGCCCACCACCTTCGGCCCCTTCACCGCGTACGGCTACCGCTCCACCGTCGACGGCGTCGAGCATGTGGCACTCGTCCACGGAGACCTCGGGGACGGCCAGGACGTCCTGGTGAGGGTCCACTCGGAGTGCCTGACCGGCGACATCTTCCAGTCGCAGCGCTGCGACTGCGGACCCCAGCTGCACGCCTCCATGGAACGCGTCACGGCCGAGGGACGCGGGATCGTCGTCTACCTCCGGGGCCACGAGGGCCGCGGCATCGGCCTGCTGTCCAAGCTGCGCGCCTACGAACTCCAGGAGCGCGGCTCCGACACCCTCGACGCCAACCTCGAACTCGGCCTCCCCGCCGATGCCAGGGACTACGCGGCGGGCGCCCAGATCCTGCGCGACCTCGGAGTGCGCAGCCTGCGGCTGATGACCAACAACCCGGACAAGACCGCCGCGCTCGTACGGCACGGACTGAAGGTCACCGGACGCGAGCCCATGCCCGTCCAGGCCGGCGAGCACAACCTGCGCTACCTGCGCACCAAGCGCGACCGCATGGGGCACGACCTGCCCTGGCTGGACGCCTCCGCGTCCACCTGCGGCAACCAGTAAGCACCGAACACCACACACAGGAGAGACATGAGCGGCAAGGGCGCACCCGAACTGTCCGTACGCAACTGCGGAGACCTGCGGGTGGCGGTGATCGCGGCCCAGTGGCACGAGAAGGTCATGGACGGGCTCGTCGACGGCGCCCTGCGGGCCCTGCACGACCTGGGGATCGACGAGCCGACGCTGCTCCGGGTCCCCGGCAGCTTCGAGCTCCCGGTCGTGGCGAAGGTGCTCGCCGGCCGCGGCTACGACGCGATCGTCGCCCTCGGCGTGATCATCCGCGGCGGCACCCCCCACTTCGAATACGTGTCCCAGGGTGTGACCAGCGGCCTCACCCAGGTCACCGTCGACACCGGCGTGCCCGTCGGCTTCGGCGTGCTCACCTGTGACGACGAGGAACAGGCCCTGGACCGGGCCGGGCTCGAAGGCTCCAGCGAGGACAAGGGCCACGAAGCGGTCACCGCTGCCGTGGCCACCGCCGCGACCCTGCGCACGGTGAGCGAACCCTGGCGCTGAGCGGCACTCCGGGACCCCGTATTCTAAGGACCATCATGGCGAACAAAACCTTCGAAGAGCTCTTCGCCGAGCTGCAGCTCAAGGCCGCCGACGGCGACCCCTCCACCTCCCGCACCGCCGAGCTGGTGGGCAAGGGCGTGCATGCCATCGGCAAGAAGGTCGTCGAGGAGGCCGCCGAGGTCTGGATGGCCGCCGAATACGAGGGCAAGGAAGCCGCCGCCGAGGAGATCTCGCAGCTGCTCTACCACGTCCAGGTGATGATGGTCGCCCGCGGGATCTCCCTCGACGACGTCTACGCCCACCTCTGAGCCACCCACCGCACGTTCCCGAACCCATCCCTTCGCACAAAGGAAACCCGACCTCATGCTGCGCATCGCCGTCCCCAACAAGGGTTCACTCTCCGGACCTGCGATGGCGATGCTCCATGAGGCCGGCTACCAGCAGCGCAAGGAGTCGAAGGAACTCGTCCTGGTCGACCCGACCAACGAGGTCGAGTTCTTCTACCTGCGGCCGCGCGACATCGCGATCTACGTGAGCTCGGGCCGCCTCGACATCGGCATCACCGGCCGCGACCTGCTGCTGGACTCCGGAGCGGACGCCGAGGAGATCCTCAAGCTCGGTTTCGCCCGCTCCACGTTCCGCTACGCCACGAAGCCCGGCACGGCCGCCGGCCCCCAGGACTTCGACGGCATGACGATCGCCACCTCCTACGAGGGGATCGTCGCGGCCCACCTCGCCGAGGCGGGCGTCAAGGCATCCGTCGTCCACCTCGACGGCGCCGTCGAGACCGCCATCGAGCTCGGCGTGGCCCAGGTCATCGCCGACGTCGTCGAGACCGGCACCAGCCTGCGCAACGCCGGACTGGAGGTCATCGGCGAGCCGATCATGACGTCCGAGGCCGTCGTGATCCGCCGCAGGGGCGCCGACACCGAGGACCCCAAGGTGCAGCAGTTCCTCCGCCGCCTGCAGGGCGTCCTGGTGGCCCGCAGCTACGTGATGATGGACTACGACTGCCGTGTCGAGCACCTGGAGCGCGCGGTCGCCCTCACCCCCGGCCTGGAGTCGCCGACCATCTCCCCGCTCCACCACGAGGGCTGGGTCGCCGTCCGTTCGATGGTCGAGTCCAAGGAGGCCCAGCGGGTCATGGACGACCTGTACGAACTGGGAGCGCGCGCCATCCTCACGACGGCCATCCACGCCTGCCGCCTCTGACGGCAGGCCGCCAGCCCACAGCACCCCGAGGACGACACCCCGCCATGTCCGCCCCCACCCCCGCGCCGCACGAACTCCCCGCCCTGCCGGCCACCTTCAGGCCCACCCTCACCCGGGTGGTCCTGCTGGCGGTGGGAGCGGCCATGTTCATCGTGATCACAGCGGTCGCGATGATCCTGGAGAACCTCGGCGCGGGGGAGCGGGCCAGCTTCGTCTTCGTCGCCCTGCTCTTCTTCGGCGTCCTGGCACTGCTCAGCAGGCCCCGCGTCACCGCCGACGAGACCGGTGTCACGGTCGTCAACATCACCCGCACGCGCCGGCTCGCCTGGGCGGAGATCCTCCGCGTCAACCTGCGCGCGGGTGACCCGTGGGTCTTCCTCGACCTCAGCGACGGCACCAGCCTTCCCGCACTGGGCATCCAGCCCGGAATCGCCCGGGAGCGGGCCATCCGTGACGCCCGGGCGCTGCGCGCGCTCGCCGAGCACCACGGCAGCGGAGTGAACGAGGCCACGGAGAACGGCTGAGCCCCCTGCCCCGTACGGCCGGATCCCGATTATTCTGGGTCCGGCGGCGCACCCGGTGCGCCCCGCCCCGCACCAGAAGGGCCGTCAGGCCCGCGGGGCACATTCCTGCGACCCAAGGAGTGACTCCCTCCAGCAATGGACGGATCGTCCGGTAGTACCTGCGCCGCCCCCTCCCCGGAGGCGGCGGCATGACAACCCCCCTGCTGCTGCTCCTCGCGGCATTCCTCCTCATCCTCGCCAACGGATTCTTCGTGGCAGCCGAATTCGGGCTCGTCACCGTGGAGCGGCCGGACGCCGAGCGCGCCGCCGCCGAAGGCGACCGCCGGTCCCGCACCGTCGTCGCCGCCCTGCGCGAGCTCTCCTTCCAGCTGTCCGGCACCCAGCTCGGCATCACGATCACCTCGCTGGTCGTCGGCATGCTCGCCGAACCGGCGCTCGCCCAGCTCCTCGCCGGGCCCCTCACCGCCACCGGACTGCCCCGAGGGGTCGTACCCGGCGTGAGCGTCGTGATCGGCATGCTCCTCGCCTCCGCCGTACAGATGGTCATCGGCGAGCTGGTGCCGAAGAACTGGGCGGTCTCCCGGCCGCTCCAGGTCGCCCGGTTCGTCGCCGGCCCCCAGCACCGCTTCTCGGCCCTGCTGCGACCGGTGATCACGGCGCTGAACACCGTCGCCAACCGTCTCGTCCGGCTGCTCGGCGTCGAGCCGACCGACGAGCTCGCCTCCGCGCGGACCCCGGGTGAGCTGGTCTCGCTGGCCCGGCACTCCGCCGAGGCCGGAACCCTGGAGCAGGACACCGCCGACCTCTTCGTGCGGACCCTGTCCCTCGCCGGCCTCACCGCGCAGCACGTCATGACTCCGCGGGTGCGGGTCAGCGCGCTCCAGGCGTCGGCCACGGCCGCGGACGTCCTCAACCTCACCCGGGCCACCGGGCTGTCCCGGTTCCCCGTCTACCGCGAGCGCATCGACGAGGTCGTCGGCATGGTCCACCTCAAGAACGCCCTGGCCGTGCCGGCCGGGGAGCGGCTGCGTACGCCGGTCGGTCTCATCGCCGTGCCCCCGCTCCTGGTGCCGGAGACGCTGCCCGTCGAGCAACTGCTCCAGCGGCTCCGCAGCGAGCAGCCGATAGCCGTCGTGGTGGACGAGTACGGCGGGACCGCCGGTGTCGTCACCCTCGAGGACATCATCGAGGAACTCGTCGGCGAGGTGCGGGACGAGCACGACGCGGAAGGGGACGACCGCCCCGAGCTCGTCCCCGTCGTCGCCGACGACGGACGGGCCGGCTGGGACGTGGAGGGCAGCACACGGGTGCTGACCCTGCTCCGGATAGGCCTCGACGTCCCCGAAGGGCCCTACGAGACCGTCGCGGGACTGGTCGCCGATCTGCTCGGGCGCATTCCCGCACCCGGCGACCGGGCGGAACTGCCCGGGTGGCGGATCCACGTCCGACAGGTCGGCCACTACCGGGCCGAGCAGGTCCGGTTCGTCCGGCTGACCGACCTGCGGAGCGTTCCCGCGGAACCGCTCTCCCAGGACCTGCTGGAGGCCGCCCGATGAGCCTCGTGCAACTCGTCCTGGCCGGTCTCCTCGTACTCGCCAACGGCTTCTTCGTCGGCGCGGAGTTCGCACTCGTCTCCGTACGCCGCAGTCAGATCGAGCCCCTCGCGGCCGGAGGGTCGGGCAGAGCCCGCCAGGTGCTCCACGGCCTGGAGAACCTCCCGCAGATGATGGCCGCCGCCCAGTTCGGCATCACCGTCTGCTCCCTCACCCTCGGTGCCGTCGCCGAGCCGACCGTCGCCCACCTCCTGGAGCCGGTCTTCCACGCGATGCACCTGCCGGAGGGCCTGGTCCACCCGCTCGGCTTCGCTGTCGCCCTGGTCACCGTGGTCTTCCTCCACCTCGTCATCGGCGAGATGGTCCCGAAGAACCTGGCGATGGCGGCCCCCGAGCGGACCGCACTGTGGCTCAGCCCCGGCCTGGTCGGCTTCGCCCGGCTCTGCCGGCCCGTCACCTCGGCGCTCGGCGCCTGCGCCACCCTCGTCCTGCGGCTCTTCAAGGTCGAACCCAAGGACGAGGTCGAGTCCGTCTTCACCAGCGAGCAGCTCAACCGGCTGGTGGAGGACGCCGGAGAGGCGGGGCTGCTGGAACCCGAGGCGCGCGATCGCCTCGGCGACGCCCTCGAACTGGGCAGCAGGCCCGTCACGGACGTGCTGCTCGACCGTGCCTCCCTGGTCACGGTGGACCCGTCGGCCACGCCGCGACGGATCGAGGAGCTCACCGTACGGACCGGCTTCTCGCGCTTTCCCGTGTGCGCGGAGGGCGGCGGACCGTTCATGGGCTACCTGCACGTCAAGGACGTCCTGGAGCTGGAGGACGGCGAGCGTGCCGTCCCGCAGCAGATCTGGCGGCCGATGGCGACCGTGCGGGCGGAACTCCCCCTGGACGACGTCCTGACGGTCATGCGCCGTGCCGCCACCCACCTGGCCCAGGTCGCGGACGCGTCCGGCAAGGTCCTCGGGCTCGTCGCCATGGAGGACGTCCTGGAGATGCTGGTGGGAGAGGTCCGGGACCCCGCCCACCGGGTCTCGGTGCCCCGCCGCACCGTGGAGGTCCCGGCGGCGAAGGCGATGGCGCCCCTCGGGTGAGCCCGTGCCGCCGTCCCGCCCCGCCGGGACGGCGGCGCCCGCGCCTGCCCGCCGCCCGGGGCCGGGCAGCCTACAGGGCGCCCGGTTCCTGGGTGTCCCGGTCCACCGGGCCTCGCCCCGAGAGCACCTCGCCGTAGGCCTGCATCAGGTCCGGCAGCCGCAGCGTCGCCAGATCGTCCCGGGTCGGCGGCGCGCCGTACCCCGACAGACGCAGATCGCGGTACGCGCAGCTCTTCTCGTACAGGGTGCGCAGGAAGCGGCCGTTGCCCAACTCGTCGATCCAGCCCTGGTCGACCACGTGCCCGCTGATGCTGCGCAGCTCGTCCAGCGACTCCTCGTCCCAGGCGTCGCCGTTCTCGGCTGCCAGCACCTCACCGATCGCGGTGAGTTCGAGCGGCCGGTAGCTGGGGAAGTCGACCCGGGTGGTGAACCGGGACGACAGGCCCGGGTTCGCCGAGAGCAGCCTGTCCATCCCCTCCGGGTACCCGGCCAGGATGACGACGAGATGGTTCCTGTTGTCCTCGGCTCGCTTGAGCAGGACCTGCAGGGCCTCGTCGCCGTACGCGTCGCCCTTGCTGTAACCGGAGTTGGACAGGCTGTACGCCTCGTCCACGAACAGCACCCCGCCCAGCGCGGAGTCGATCAGCTCATTGGCCTTGACCGCCGTCTGGCCCAGGAACTCGCCCACCAGATCGGACCGCTGGGCCTCCACCAGATGATCCCCGCCGAGGAGACCGAGCGCGTAGAACACCCGCCCCAGGATGCGGGCCACCGTGGTCTTGCCCGTCCCGGACGGTCCGGAGAAGACGAAGTGACGCTTCGGCGGCTGCACCGGCAACCCCTGCTCCGCACGCAGACGGGCCATGTTCAGCTGCGCGGACAGCGCCTTGACCTGGCGCTTCACCGGTTCGAGCCCGACCATCCGCTCCAGCTCGGCCAGCGCCCGCGCAAGCATCACCGGGTCGCTCGGTCCCGCGGGGAAGACAGCCGCCCGGGGCGCCCCCGGCTTCACCCGGATCCCGTCCGCGCCGGGAGCCACCGGGGACGGCGCGCCTCCCGGCGGGGACGGTGCGTCGCCGGCGAACCCGGAGGCGCGGCCGTCCGCCAGATCCGTGCCCGGTGCCGAGTCCCCGTCGGTCCGGGCCTCCGCACCGGGCACGTCCGAACCGAGACCGGCCAGTGTCAGGGGGGCGAGATCGACGGCCTCGTCGTAACCGTCCCCCTCGGAGATCGCCGCGAGCCTGGCCGAGGTGTCCATGAACGCCGGGTCCACACGGTGCACCGCCCGGTACAGCGGCAGGGCGGCCGCGCTGCGGCCGGTGCCCTCATGGGCGCGCGCCAGCCAGTAGCGCAGCTCCTTGCGCTGGGGCTGCTCGCTGCGGCAGCGCATCAGGGCGGTGGACAGCATCGGTTCGGCCTGCCCGTACATCTCCAGACGCACCCGCGCCATGCCGCCGAACAGCCCGGCCTCGATGCCGAGCAACGGGTCGTCGATCAACTGCTCCGTGGTGCGCACCAGTTGCTCCCAGTCCTTGACCAGATAGGACCGGCAGGCATGCAGGAAACGGACCTGGGGATCGGTGTCCACCGGCGGCAGCCCGGCCAGCGCCCGGTCCAGCTCGGCCACGTGACGGCCGTCCAGCCAGTGCGAGGCGTGGGCGAGCAGCAGGTCGCGCGGGCTCTCCAGCACGGGCTGCACCCACCACCCGAGCCAATACCAGGAGTTGAGAGTGCGGCGATGACGGGTGCGCTGCTCGCCGAAGCGGTCGCGGTGGCGGTACATGCGTAACAGCGCCGTCGTGGTGTCGATCCGCAGCGCGTGCAGCCCCAGCCAGCCGTCCGCCATGCCGGGGTCGAACCGCACCGCGGCTCTGAACTCCTCCTCGGCCTGGGGGTACGCGCCCATCGTGTAGGCGTCCACCCCGCGCAGCCAGGCAAGGTCGGCCGGGGCGTGCGTGCCCTGCGTGCCGATGTCCATCAGGTCCCCCACAAGCCGTGCCCCGGAATGCCCCGCCCGCACAGCATGCCCAGCCCGGCGCTCCTAATCACCGTGTCAGGGAGGGGAATTGACCACACCCGAGACGCATCGTACCCGCCCCGCCGACGAGTGATCGGATCGCGTGGCGGGCCGACGGAAGCGGTCACCCACGGTGAGTGGGAGCGTGATCCGGAGAGCCGGAAGGCGTGACGAAGCCCCCGGTCACGGGGGAACGACCGGGGGCTCCGCGTACGAGAGGGCTCCGAAAAGCCGCACGTTGAGACCGTAGAACCTGTACGGCCGCCCGGTCAAGGCGAGTTGGCGCACGGCGGCGCGCCGACCCCCGAAGACGCGCAGGCGGCAGGCACCGTCGGCCTCAGGCATCACTTTCCGTGAGGAACCGACCCGTTCCCGCAGTCGAACGCGGCCCTTCCAGCCACTCGTAACCCGTGGGCACCAGGCGTACCAGGACATCCGCGAACGGACGGGAGGGATCCTCGGCGAAGTGTCGCCGCTCCTCGACGGTCCACCCGTCCCAGAAGTCCGACAGCTCCGGCCCGTCGCGGTGCCGTCCCCGCGCCCAGGACGCCTCGCCGTCCCCCTCGATCCACAGCAGCGCCGCCAGGAAGGGACGCACCGCGGCGCGGCCCGCACCCACCCCTTCGACCAGCACCACGGGAGCGGGGGCCAGCACCCTCGGGGGCCCGAACCGCCGTGCGGTCCAGTCGTAGGGGGCGTACCGCGCCCGCTCCCCCCGGGAGAGGGGGTCCAGCACCTGCTCCCGGAGCCGGCCGGTCCAGGCGAAGAGCTCCTCGTGGGTGGCCAGGTCGTCCAGCGCGAGCACGGGGGCACCGCCCAGTGCCGCGGCGAGACGCCCGGTGAAGGTGCTCTTGCCGGACCCCGCGTGGCCGTCGACGGCGACGAGCCGCACCGGCCCGCACGACGGCTCCAGGGAGCCCAGTCTCCGCGCACGGTCAGCCAGGTCGTTCATGCGTCCACCCTAAGCGAGGCAGATGCGACCATTCGGGTTCCCCGCAGGTCACGCCAGTGGACCAGACCAATATTGGTTTCGCGGCACGGGCAGAATCACTGGCCGGATCCGGTCCTGAACCGCGATAGTTGCCCCACCGATCGGCACCCGCAGCACCATTCCGCCAACGACCGGGGGTCTCGCCCATGACCAGACCGACTTCACGCAGGACCGTGCTCACCGCCGCGCTCGCGGCAGCGGCCGGCGCCGGCACCGTGGCCGCCGCAGGCCCGGCGGGCGCCACCCCCTCCCGCAGGCCCTCATCCCCGGCGGCGCCCTCACTCGTGGACAACAGTTTCTGGACCACCTACACCGACTGGCGGTGCGGCACGGCGTCCGGCACCCGGGCCGTCCCCGGCCGCCGGCCCGGCCTCGTCATCGCGACGCCCGCCGGACGGTCCGACTACACCGACCCGCACACCGGCACCACCAGCACCTGGGAGTACGCGACCTGGACCTCCCCGGTCCATCGCTCCGCGGTCCCCGCCACCGAGGTGATCGCCTCCTGGAACGCCCACACTCCGCAGGGCACCTGGATCCAGATCGAACTGCGCGGCACATACTCCGACGGGACCGACACCCCCTGGTACGTCATGGGCCGCTGGGCCTCCGGGGACACCGACATCCGCCGGACCTCGGTGGACGACCAGACCGACGGCCGGAGCACGGTCTGGACCGACACCCTCTCCCTGGACGACGCGGCGAGCGGTCTGCGGCTGACGTCCTACCGCCTGCGCCTCACCCTCCACCGGACCCCGGGTACCCGCCTGACGCCCACCGTCCACCGGCTGGGCGCCATGGCGTCGGACGTCCCCGACCGCTTCACCGTGCCCGCCACCACCCCCGGTGTCGTACGGGAACTCGCGGTGCCCCGCTACTCGCAGAACGTCCACGTCGGGCAGTACCCCGAGTACGACAACGGCGGCGAGGCATGGTGCAGTCCCACCTCCTCGCAGATGATCATCGAGTACTGGGGCCGCAAGCCCACCGCCGAGGACCTCGCCTGGGTGAAGCCGGGCCTCGCGGACCCACAGGTCTGCCACGCCGCCCGCCACACGTTCGACTGGCAGTACGACGGATGCGGCAACTGGCCCTTCAACGCGGCCTACGCGGCGACGTACGACGAGATGAACGCCGCCGTGACCAGGCTCGGCTCGCTGGCCGACCTGGAGAAGCTGGTCGACGCCGGTGTCCCGGTCATAACGTCGCAGTCCTTCCTGAAGGAGGAGCTGACGGGGGCCGGCTACGGCACCTCCGGCCACCTGATGACGGTCATCGGTTTCACCGCGGACGGCGACATCATCGCCAACGACCCGGCATCCCCGTCCGACGACGCGGTGCGCCGGGTCTACGAGCGGCGCGAGTGGGAGAACATCTGGCTGCGCACGAAGCGCTACGACGCGAACGGTGCCGTCAGGAGCGGTACGGGCGGGGTGTGCTACATCTACTGGCCCGTCAGCCCGGCACCGGCACAGCGCCGCGCTCTGCGGTCGCTCGGCCTGGCCTGAGCGCCCAGGGCCCTGCGGCCGCCCCGACGACCCGACGGCAGTACTCCTGGCCGTCGGGTGCGAGGTGGCCGCACCGGTCCACCGTGACCCTGACCGAACGATGTCCGCGCCGGCGAGCGCCTCGTGCGGGGACACTCTGTTCGTCAGGGTCACGGTGACCGTTCGTGACGCACGTCGTGCGGGTTCCGTGCGGGAGGCCGGAACCGCCTGATGGTGCGGTGGCGCACGCGCCCGCTCGTGGTCACCGAGTCCGGTAGGCGGTGGCCAGCACCGAGACACCGACCCGGTCGGGCAGGGCGGCGCCGTCGTTCAGGTCCGCACTGCTCACATGGCGTGCACTCGGTGTCATCGCCACCAGGTCCAGCACGTCCGGCCTGGACAGAGTCGCGGAGTACTCCACCTGCTCGGTGACGACGGCCTCGAAGAAGGGCGCGAGCGCGCGGTGCAGGCGCTGCTCCTTGGCCGGGTCGACCGCGACCATCGCGGGCACGTGGTCACGCAGTTCGGCCAGGTGTCGACCGGTGGGCCGGACCACGATCAGCCGGCCGGTCGGGCGCAGTACGCGGCGGAACTCAGCCGGGTTGCGCGGGGCGAACACGTCCAGCACGACATCCGCCGTCCCGTCGGCCAGTGGGAAGGGACGGAAGACGTCCCAGGCCACCGCGGCGGCCCGGTCGTGGGCACGGGCCGCCAAGCGCAGTGCGCGCACCGATGTGTCCAGCCCCAGACCACGGGCGCCGGACAGATGGTCGAGTACGCCGGCCAGGTAGTAGCCCGTGCCACACCCCACGTCCACCACCGTGGCCCGCTCGGACACGGCGTCGGCCGCCAGGCGGGCTCCGACTTCACGGATGGGCGCGTAGGCGCCGGTGGACAGGAACCGCTCACGGGCCCGGACCATGGCCGCGTCGTCTCCGCTGGTGGCGCGGGTGCCCGTCAGCAAGCCGGCATAGCCGTGACGGGCGATGTCGAAGGTATGACCCACCGGGCAGCGGAGTGCGGCGTGGTCGGCGTGCAGGCGGCGTGCTCGGCATGTGGGGCAACGCAGCAGGTCGAGGGAGAGATCGAGGGCAGGGGGAAACGGCGCGGGCACGAGGAGCTCCTGGCGAAGGCTGAAGGGAAGGGACCGTGCCTGCCCGCTCGGAGCCTCACTGCCTCAGGAAGGAACCGGCAGAGGGGACTTGGTTCGTGCGGCAGGCACGCCAAGGAGGGCGACGCCGTCCGGCATCGCCCTCAGCGCCTTCCGGTCACAGGAAGCAGCAGTGCGGGGTGCTCATGAATGCCATGCCGTAAGTCTACGAGCACGGCAAGGGCCCTCATCCTCCGCGCCCGAGCGAGGTTCCGAAGGCCCCGCGGCCCGGTGGCTCGGAACCGGCTGAAGCGCCGGCCTCAGCCGCCACCGGCGACTACCCGCGCCGGGCGGCCAGCTCGCCGTCCGATGCCGCTCCGGTGGGGCGGTCTCATCCGTCGGCTGCGCGCTGCGGGGGAGTGTGGGCGGGCATGCGATCGGCGGTGCACGGTCCGGCCGAGCCGTGCACCGCCGGGACGCCCCACGCCGACCGGCGCGGGCGCGGAGGGCGTGCGGGAGGCGGTCACGGCGCGCACCGGCGCCGTGACCGCCTCCCGTACGCCCCCGGGTCAGAGCGTGGTGTCCAGCTCCGGAGCCAGCAGCTCCGCGACCGTCTGGCGGCGGCGGATCAGCGTGGTCTCCTCCCCGTCGACGAGGATCTCGGGGATGAGCGGCCGGGAGTTGTAGTTCGACGACATGCTCGCGCCGTACGCACCCGTGTCGTGGAACACGACCAGATCGCCGACCTCGGTGCGGGGCAGCGGCACCGGCTCCACGTCGCCCCCCTCGACCTGGGTGAAGACGTCCCCCGACTCGCAGAGAGGGCCTGCCAGTACCGTGTCGCGGGCGTCCCGGCCGCTGGGCGAACCGTCGGGGCCGAGGACCGAGACCCGGTGGTTGCTGCCGTACATGGCGGGCCGCATCAGGTCATTGAACCCGGCGTCGACCAGGACGAAGTAGTTGCTGCCCACCGGCTTCTGGGCGCGGACCTCGGCGGCCAGCACGCCCGAGCCCGCCACCAGGAAGCGTCCGGGCTCGATCTCCAGGCGGACCGGGTGACCGAGTTCGGAGACGAGTTCCTGGCGGGCCGAGTCCCAGAGTTCGAAGTACCGGTCGGTGTCGATCTCCGGGTCGCCCGGCGCGTACGGCACGGAAAGGCCGCCGCCCGCCGAGATGGCCCGGATGTCCCGCCCGGCCATCCTGACCTGCTTGACCATGGTCTCGCACACCGACTCCAGGTGGCCGTAGTCCACCCCTGAGCCGATGTGCATGTGCAGTCCGACGAGGTCGAGCCCGTGCCGGTCGACCAGCGCGAGGCTCTCCTCCAGGTGCTCGTGCCAGATGCCGTGCTTGCTCTGCTCCCCGCCGGTGTTGGTCTTGCGGCTGTGGCCGTGGCCGAAGCCCGGGTTCACCCTGATCCACACCGGATGCCCGGGGGAGGCGGCCCCCACCTGGTCGAGCATCTGCGGGGAACCGGCGTTGACCGGGATCCCCAGTTCGACGACCCTGCGGAGCGTGGAGCGGTTCAGCAGGTCGGCGGTGAAGACGATCGGCTCGTCGGCCCCCTCGACCTGGTACCCGGCCGCCAGGGCCCGCTCGATCTCACCCTCCGAGACGGCGTCGACCAGGACGCCCTCCTCGCGCATCAGGCGCAGGATGTGCAGGTTCGAACATGCCTTCTGGGCGAACCGGATGACGTCGAAGCGGCGCAGCCGGGCGATCTGCGCGCGGATCGTCCCCGCGTCGTACGCCCACAGCGGGGTGCCGTACTCAGCGGCCGCGCCCGCCAGCCGCGGCCCGTCGAGGGCGCCGGGCAGGGGTGTGGGCGCGGGGGAAGAGGAGGAAACAGCGGTCATGGTCAGTCCTTCTCACCGATCATCAGGGCAACGCCCAGATCCTCTTCCAAACGGCGCAGGATCCGCTCGGCCGTCCGTACCACGGACGGATGGTCCGGGCCGCGCAGCATGAACCTGGCCACGATCTGCCCCGCGGAGACGCGTTCGCCGGGCCCGGTGCCGTAGCTGTCGAAGCCGACGACCTCCAGGACACCGGGCTCGTCGGCGATCCATTCCAGGGCCGCACCCGCCGCGAGGACGCCGCCGTCGCGGGCCATCACCTTGCGTCCGCCGACGCAGCCGTCGAGTTCCCCCGGAAGAGCCACCCCGGCACCCGGCTCCAGGATGCTCAGCAGACCGGAGAAGATGTTCGTGCCGGTGGCGTGCCGGTAGATCGTGGGCAGCGCGCCGCCCATCACCCGGGGGTTGACCTCCACCAGGACCGGTCCCCGCTCGGTGACCATGATCTCCAGATGGAACACGCCCAGGTCGAGGCCGATGGCCCGGCAGACGTCGATGGCGTACTCGACGCAGGCGGCGGTCCCGTCGTCGGGGAGGTTCGCGGGGATGTACGAACCGAGTTCCACCACCTCGTCCTCCGCCCAGCGGAACCGGCCGGAGACCGCGAACGGGAAGAACTCCCCGTCCCTCGCGCCCAGTTCGACGGAGACCAGCGTGCCGACCAGGTACTCCTCGACGAGGATCCCGCGGGTGAACTGCTCGTGCCACTGAGCGGGCACCGCGTCCAGGCCGGTGAGCACGGTGCGGCAGCCGGCCGCCGCCTCGGCGGCGTCCGCCGCCACGCAGGAGAGCAGGCTGTCGGCCCCCGACGGCGGCTTGAGGATCACCGGGTAGCCGATCTCCTCGGCCGCTGCCAGCACCTGCTCCTCGGTCTCGGCCAGGGCGTACCGCGCGGAGGCGAGTCCGGCCTTCTCCAGGACCGCCCGGCAGCGGTCCTTGCGGCGGGCGGTGAGGACGGCGTCGGTGGCCGTGCCCCGGAGCCCGATCTCCCGGCAGGCGATCGCCACGGCCTCTGCACTCAGCTCGAGTTGGCCGGTGACGACGTCGATGGGGTCCACGGCGTGGCGCTCGGCGAGCACCCGGGTGACGGTCCCGGCGTCGGTCGTCACCAGCCCGTCGACCAGGTGGTCCACGGAACCGACGATCCGCTGGTTCTTCTCGGTGGGAGGGTAGAACGGCTCGGCGGACTGGAGATAGGTGACCCGGTGGCCGGCTTCCTTGGCCAGCCTGATCGCTTCGAGTGCTGCGGGGTTCGAGTCGACGAACGCGATGTGCATGGTTCTGCCTTGCGGTCGGTTGAGGGGGTCGAGCGGCGGGGAGGCCGCTCAGAGGGTTACGGCGATGAGGCCGGACAGATCCGGGACGCAGCCCGGAGCGGCATCCCCGTACCGCTCCTCGATCGTGGACGCCAGTCCGGGCACCAGAGGCGAGGCCTGGGAGGCGAGGACGCGCAGTCCCGCGGTGGCGAGCCCCGGATCATCGGACGCCCTGGCCGCGAGCAGCACGAGCAGGTTGGCCGTCGTCTCCGCCGCCAGACGCATCGAGAACGTCTCCAGCGTGTACGCCCGGCGCATCCGGTCACGGTAGCGGTCCAGGAGGGCCTCGGTGCCGGGGCCCGCGGTGACGGGCCGTCCGGTGTACGCGGCCAGCTCCGCGGTGATCCTCCGGAGCGGCTCGTGCAGCCGGGTGCGTACGGTCTCCAGGAAGCCGGCCTCCGTGAAGTCGGCCGGCTGGTGCTCCGGGTTGCCCAGGGCGAGGTGGAAGCGCACGTTGTCCGGACCGTACTTGCCCACCAGATCCCGGGCCCAGATCAGGTGGCGCCGGCTGGTGGAGAACTTGGCGCCTTCGAGGTGGTAGAACTCGTTGGTCACGATGGCCGTCGGCTCGATCAGGCCTCCGTGCGCGAAGGCCAGTCCGAGATGGACGAACGAGAAGTAGAACGTGTTGTCGTAGCCGAGGAACTGCACGAGTTCGAAGCCGGACCCCTTGTCCCACACACCGGTCGGCGACTCCGGTGTCCGACGGGCCCTGGCCGCCTCCGCCATGTGCCGCAGGCCCGGAAGCATCTCGGCCCAGACGTTGATCACCTGCCCCTCGAAACCCCCGATCCCCACGGGGATCCCCCAGTCGGCCGGGTAGCTGACCGGGAAGTCGGGCAGCGGCCGGGACAGCATCTCGTCCACGAAGCGCAGCACATGCGGGCGCATCGTCGACCGCCGCCTGCGGTAGAACTCCGTGAACTGCTCCCGGTACTCCTCCAGGGGAAGGACCAGGATCTCCACCTCGCGCGGCTCCTTCGCAGAGCCCCCGCCGGCACCGGTGCTCTCGGCGAAGAGCAGCGAACCGGCGTCGTTGGGGTGGCCGCAGTTCTCACAGATCGCGCCGCAGGTGCCTGCCAGGCACTCGGGGCAGAATCCGGTGGCGAAGGCCTCCAGGAGGTAGCGCCCCGTCTCGGCGCAGTAGGGGAACGTCCAGGTGCGCGGCACCAACCTGCCCGCCCGGTACAGCTCCGCGAAGAACTCACGGATCTCTTCACGGTAGGCGTCGTCGGGGCGTGTGAACGCGTCGATGGCGACATCGGCGAGTTCCAGTGTCCCGGTGATCTCGTCGTTGCACCGGGCGGCGAGCTCGACCGGGTCGACACCCAGGCGCTGCGCCGTGGTCACCACGTAGGTCTGGTGGTCGTCGCCCCCCGACGCGTACAGGGCGGTGTGCCCCATCATGCGCTGCGCGCGGCTGAACACGTCGGCCCCCAGATACGGCCCGGAGAGGTGGCCGACGTGCAGGTCGCCGTTGGTGGTCGGGGGAGTGGCGGTGACCAGGAAACGGCGGGGTGCGGTCGTCATCGCTCCTCCTCCGGGCCCGCGGCGAGTTCGGGCTTCCCGCCGAGCGGGCCGAGGGACCAGACCGACACGAGTTCCAGCTCCTCGGTGTCCGAGCCGTTCTCGAAGTGGTGCGTCAGATACGAGCCCACCACCAGTGCGTCACCGGCGGCGATGTCCGTGCGGACCCCGTCGACCTCGACGCTGCCGCTGCCCCGGACCACGTAGAACTGCTCGTGGTCCTCGTGGGAGTGCGGGGTGGTGGCCGTGCCGGGCGCGACCGTACAGACGCCCATACCGGTGTCCGAGGGACCACTGGACTGCCAGGGCAGGATGCGCCGGAACGCGCAGCCGTACTCGTCCTGGGTGACGGCTTCGTGCCGTCGCTGGATCTGGATGCCGCTCACGCGTGGACTCCTTCGAGAAGAGGTGAGGAAGGGGTGGGAGGTGCCGGGGTGTCCAGCACCGCGTCGAGGATGTCCCCGGCGCGGTGGGCGAGCAGGGACAGCAGAGTGCTGGTCAGACCGTGGGTGTGCTCGGCTGCGCCGTGCAGGAAGACCCGCGGGGCGAAGCCCTCGGCGGTCCGTACGGCGTAGTCGCGGTCGACGAGCAGCTCGCCCTCCTCGTCACGGAGCAGATACGGGTCCACACCGGCCAGCAGACCGCGGGCCTCACGGAAGTCGTAGCCGGTGGCCAGCACGACGGCGTCGTACCGCTCGGTGGACGTCTCGCCGGAGAGCAGGTCGCGTACGGTGGCCGCGGCCAGACCGCCCTCCGCGCGGGCCCCGGCCAGCTCGGTGAAGCGGCGGATCCGCAGCCGGTCCCCGCCGTGCACCCGCTGGTCGTAGAGCAGTCCGGCGACGGCCGTGATGTCCTCGTCGTCGACGGCCGCGTAGTTGGTCGTACTGAGGTCGTCGAGGATGGCACGCCGGCGCTCGGGACCGGCGCCGTGGAACAGGTCGACCGACGCCGGGTCGAAGATGGCGTTGGCCAGCGCACTGCTGTTGGCGGGCATCAGCGCGAAGCCGCGGTGCGCCAGCGTCACCTCGGCCGCAGGGAACTCACCGGCGAGGTACTGGAAGATCTCGGCCGCGCTCTGCCCGGCTCCCACCACCAGGAAACGGTAGGGGAGTTCACGGCCGCGGTCGTGGAAGGAGCGGACGCGGCCCAGGAAGGAACTGCTGTGGAAGACCGTTCCGTCCTCCAGGGCGAGCGGATCGACACCGGGCGGGACGACCGGTGTGCCGCCGGGGGCCAGGGAGACGTGCTCGGCCGAGACGGTGTGCGGGACGCCGTCCGGGCCGCGGTGGTCCACCTCCAGCCGGATGACCGCCCCGTCCGGCCCGGTCACCGGGCGGATCCGCTCGGCCGTCGTGCCGTACGTGACGTACGGGTCGAGCCGCCCCGCCGCCCAGCGGAAGTAGTCCACGTACTCCCGGCGGGTCGGGTTGAGTGTGCCCAGGTTCAGGAACGACTCCAGCCTGCCCTTGGACACCAGGTAGTTGACGAAGCTGTACGGACTGGTCGGGTCCCGGGGCGTCACCAGGTCCTTCAGGAAGGCGACCTGCATCCGGGCGCCGGGCAGCAGCATGTCGGGGTGCCAGGAGAAGCCGTCCCTGGACTCCAGGAAGTGAAGTCCCTTTCCGGGCGCGGTCGTTCCAGCCGACGCGTGGAGCGCGCTCATCGCCAGGTGCGACGGGCCGAAGCCGATGCCCAGGAGCCGGTGGTGCGCGGGCCCGGGAGAGGCGCTGGTCATGCGATCCGCCTCCACGGGTCAGCCGGCCTGCACGGCGGGGCCGGCCTGGCCGTCCTCGGCGGGCCGGTAGTGGGCGTAGAACTTCTTGGTCGGCTCCAGGACCTCCCAGGTGCCGGTGAACCCGGCGGGGACGACGATGGTGTCGCCGGGGACGAACGTACGGGCGTTGCCCTCGTCGTCGGCGATGACCACCTTGCCGTGGAGCATGTGGTAGAACTCGTCCTCCTCGTACACCGCGCGGAACTTGCCCGGTGTGCTCTCCCAGATGCCCGAGGTGAAGGCGCCGTCGGAGCTGGAGAAGTGCAGGGTGTTGGTGATGGCCAGCTCGCCGGATATCCAGCGGTCCGGACCCTTCTTGACGTTCCGTACGTTCTCCGGCTCGGACTCACCGAAGACCACGATGTCCTTGATCGTTCTGCTGGTCATGCCGATCCCTTCGATATCTGGGTGCGGAGGAGTTCCGCGACGAGCCCGGCGGAGGCACCCCGGACCACCGAGTAGTGCGATTCGGGCAGCGGCCGGACGACCGCCGCTGACGGGACGAGGCCGCCCGGATGCCGGTGGAGCGGCGTCAGACCGCGGAAGGCGTCCGGGCGCTCGCGTTCTGCGGTCACGACGAGGAGCGGGCACTCCCGGGGAAGAGGGCTCGGCCGGTGGCCCAGCAGCAGCCGGTACAGCGCGCGGTACTGGCCGTAGAGGTCGCGCAGCGACTCCGGCCGCTCGTCCGGGAGGTGGGCGGCGGCGAGGTGACCGAACGGGTCCGGGTGGCCGGACGGCACGGTGATCGCCACGTCGGCGCCTTCCCCCTGCCCCAGGTGGTCGGTGAAGAAGCCGACGGCGGCGGCCGACTCGTCGAACTCCGCCACGTCGCCGCCGGCCGACACGAAGCTGTCCACCAGGGTCAGCGAAAGCGCTCGGACGAGGTCCGTACGGCGGGCCGTCTCCGCCGCGAGCACACCGCCCATGGACCAGCCCAACAGGTGTACGGGACGGTTCAGCGAGGCGAGCGCGGTCGCGTACTCCGCCGCCAGGTCCACGAGGCCGGGAGGCAGTTCGTGTTCGGGGGGCGACTGCAGGCCGTACACCGCGTACGAGTCCGGCAGCGCCTCGATCACGGCACGGTAGCCCAGCAGGTGACCGCCCACCGGGTGCACCAGCACCACCGCGGGGCCGTCGCCCGGCCTGATCGGGACGAGGAGCCCGTCCACCCGCTGGTCGAGAAGGGCGCACTGGCCGGCGATCGTGCTCGCTTCGAAGAGGCTGGACGGCGCCAGCCGTACGCCGAACTCCTCCCCGATCCGGCGCACGAGGCGCACGGCGGAGACGGAACTGCCGCCGACGGCGAAGAAGTCGTCGTCGACCGAGCGGACCGCCGTCCCGCAGACCTCCTGCCACAGCCGTGCGAGGGCCGTCTCCCTCTCGGTGCGCGGCGGACGGCCGGCCACCGCGCCGGACTCCCCGCCCCGCACGGCCTGTTCCTCCGCGAGGGCGAGCAGCGCCCGCGCGTCCCGCTTGCCGTTCGCGGTCAACGGCAGCGCGGGAACGGCGTGGAAGGCACTGGGCACCGCGTACGAGGGCAGAGCGGCACCGAGCCGGGACCGCAGCGCCGCGGGATCCAGCGCCGTGACACCCTCGCCGTCGGCCCCGGAGAGCACGACGAAGGCGACCAGCCGGCCGTCGGCCCCGCTGCCGGTGACGGCACAGGCCGCCGCCGTGACACCGGGCTGCGACATCAGCTGCTGCTCGACCTCCATGAGGTCCACCCGGTAACCGCGCACCTTGACCTGGCTGTCCACCCGGCCGAGGAACTCCAGGGTGCCGTCGGGCCGGTAGCGGGCGTGGTCTCCGGTCCGGTACAGGCGCTCACCGGTGCGGGGATGGCGGGGGAAACGGGCCGCGGTGAGTTCGGGCTGCCCGTAGTAGGCGGTGGCGAGGCCGTCGCCCGCGATGAACAGTTCCCCCGGGACCCAGTGCGGCACGTCAGCGAAGTCCGCGTCGAGCACGTGGTAGCGCTGGTTGGCGAGCGGCAGACCGTAGGGGACGGACTTCCAGGAGGGGTCGATCCGTTCCACCACGTGGTAGTTGGACCAGATCGAAGCCTCCGTGGCACCGCCCAGGGCGACCACCCGGGCCTTCGGCGCGGCCTGCCGAAGGCGGTCGGGCAGGCCCAGCGGGATCCAGTCACCGCTGAGCAGCACCAGCCGCAGACCGCCCAGCACGTCGGCGGCCCGCTCCCCGAGGTGGTCGAGCAGCATCTCCAGCAGCGCCGGAACGGTGTTCCAGACCGTGGCGCCGCTGCGCCGCACCCAGTCCGCCCACAGGTCGGGGTCGGGCCGGTGGCCGCAGGGCGGGACCACCACGGTGGCCCCTGCGCACAGCCCGCCGAAGAGGTCGAACGCCGAGAGGTCGAAGTGCAGTTCGGAGAGGGACAGCAGCCGGTCGTCCGGCCCGACGCCGAAGCGTTCGACCATGTCCTGGACGGTGTTGAGCAGACCGCTGTGCGGGATCGCGACACCCTTGGGGGTACCGGTCGAGCCCGAGGTGAAGATGACGTACGCCAGGTCGTCGGGCGCGGGGACCGGCAGCGGCCCCGGCACACCGGACGGACCGGGTGCCTCGACGGAGAGCGTGGTGACGGACCGGCCGAGCTCCGAGACCAGACGCACGCCCTCCTCGTCCGCCAGGACCCTGCCGATGCCGTGCCGGCCGAGCAGCGCCTCGACGCGGGCGGCCGGCCAGTCCACCCCGAGCGGCACGTAGGCCCCTCCGGCGGCGATCACCGACAGGGCGGCGAGGTACTGGGCAGGGCTCTTGCGCGCCAGTACGCCGATCAGCTCACCGGGAGCCGGCCCGGACGCGGTGAGCGCCGCCGCCGTGCGTGCGACACGGTCCGCGGCCTCGCGATAGGTGATCTCCCCCTCCACGCCGTGGAACGCGACGCGCTCCGGAGTCCGGGACGCACCCTCACGCAGTCCGTCCAGCACGCCGCCACCGGGGAACGTCCGCGAGGTGTCGTTCGCGGACACGCGGGCCGCGGAGAGGGCGTCGGGCAGCGGGAGTACGTGCCGCGCGGACCACGGGGCGTCCTGCTCGGCGAGCCGTCGCAGCAGGTCCGCGTGGGCCGCCGCCAGCTCCCCGACCAGGCCCTCGGGGAACGCGTCGGCGACGTGGTCGAAGGTGCAGACGAGCTCGCCGTCCTCCTCGGAGACCTGGTGGTCGAGGAGGACCTGCGGGGTGTGCATGGACTTGAACACCAGATCCCAGCCCCGTGCCCTCAGGTGCGGGGGCAGTTCCCCGGACGCCGTGTCGTCGAGACCCGACGCGAAGACGTACGGGCTGCCCACGGCGGAGCCCGGGCGGTCGCGGCGCGCCCGGCGGGCCACCTCGACCCCGGACACCCAGGTGTGCGGGAGGTCCGTCATCAGCCTTCGCTGGAGTGCGGTCGCCCGCTCGGCGAAGGAGCCGCCGGTGCCGTCGCACTCCAGGAGAAGCGTGCTGCCGAAGTTGCCCACGCAGCCGGCCGGTGCCGGGCCCTCCTCCGGGTCAGCCGCCAGCATGCCGCGGGTGGCGACGAGGACGGTCAGGGAGAAGGACGCCTGGCCCGACCAGCGGCGCAGCACCTCGCCGTAGGCGGCGCAGAGCACGCTGTTCGCGGAGAGGCGCGCCCCGCGGGCCCGTTCGCGCAGCCGCTGCCAGGTGTCCGCCGGCAGCCGGTGCCGTACCCGGGAGAACCTGGCCTCGGCGGGGCGGGAGAGTACGGGCAGCTCCGGCGGGCCGGGCAGCGCGGACGACCGCCGCTGCCAGTGCGCGACGGCGTTGCGGTACGCCTGGCTGTCCCGGTGCGTGCCGAGTGCCTCCACGTACCGGGCGAAGTGACCGGCCGGCACGGGCGGGTCCCCGAATCCCCGCCCCTCGTAGGCATCGGCGAGGTCCCGGCAGACCAGCCCGATCGAACGGGCGTCGAGGACGAACAGCCGCAGACACAGCAGGACGAACGTCGTGCCCCGGGCCGAGTAGACGGTGCAGCCCACCTGGGGGCCGTCGGTGAGGGCGGGCAGGTGAGCGGCCGCCGTGTCCCGCTCCTCCCGGAACGCGGCACGCGCCTCCACGGCGTCCAGGTGGCTCCAGTCCACCTGCGCGGGCTCCCAGGAGCCGTCGAGCGGGACGACCCGCTGGAGCCCGTCACGGTCGGCCGCGCAGCGCAGCATCTCGTGGCGGTCCAGGACCGCGCGGAGCGCCGTACGCCAGCGCCCGGCGTCGAAGGCCGCGACCTCGAAGCCGTGCGCGATGTAGGCGGGCGTGGCCAGCTGAGGGAAGCCCGACTCACCGACCTGGTAGGCACTCTGCAGATCGGTCACCGGGAACGGCGCAGGATCCGCGGCCGGTCCGGCCTCCGCACCCGCCGCGGGCAGGCGGGGTCCGGGAAGGCCGGTACTGGCCGCGATCGCTTCGAGCACCGGCCCCTCGTCCGCGGTGAGACGGCGCAGCAGCTCCACCGGGGCGTCCGGCGGGGCGTCGACCGACAGCCGGCCACGGCGTGACCGCACCGAGACGCCGTGCTCGGCCAGCTCACCGAGGAGCGCGACAGTGCCCCGCTGCTCCGTACCCCACCGTGTGTACCCCACCCTGCCGTCCCCTTCCGACCCGCGTACGTCTCACCCTGTGGTCCGGCCCGGCGGGAACCCGTCGCTCCCGCCGGGCCCGTCGGCTACCCCGCCGCACCGTCCGCCGCGAGCCGGTGGACGGTGCCGTCCTCCGTGAACAGCTCGCTCAGCTCGAAGTCGAAGCCCTCCGCCTGGGCCAGCGCGAGCAGCCGCATGGCCGCCAGAGAACTGCCGCCCAGCGCCAGGAACGGCGCGTGGACGTCGATGTGCTCGACCTGGAGCACCTCGGCCCAGATCCTGGCCAGCGCGATCTCGTCCTCGGTGCCCGGTGCGGTGCCCGACCCGGCCGTGGCGGCGGTGCCGCGCGCGGGGAACAGTGCCGGTGCGGCCGCGTTCCCGGTGGGCGGTTCGGCCACCGGGCCGGGCAGACCGGCCGCGATGTGCTCCGCGAGCTTGCCCACCGGCTCCGTACCGCCGTCGGCTATCGACTCCAGTACACCGCGGAACGCCCCGAGGATGCGGTCCACGGACTCCGCGTCGAAGAACGCCAGGTCGTACTTGACCTGGAAGAAGAGCTGTTCCTCGGGCATCGCCTCGATGGCGAACGGATAGTTCGTCCAGCCCACGTAGCGTTCCTGACGCACGTGGACGCCGCCCCGCCCCGACCAGCCGGTGCCCCGGGGGAAGTTCTCGAAGATCAGCAGCGACTCGAACAGCGGCTGGCCGCTGGGCAGATCGGTGCGCTGCTGGATCAGCGGCAGCGGGTAGTGGTCGTGCGAGCGGGCCGCGACCTGGGTGCTCTGGATCTGCTGGAGCCAGCGCCCGATCGGCTGCTCACGCTCCAGACCCACCCGCATCGGGAGGCTGTTGATGAAGATGCCCACGATGTCCTCGACACCGGCCAGCGCCACAGGTCGGTGGGTGATGGTGATGCCGAAGCAGACGTCGTCCTGCGCGCTGCAGCCGCCGACCACCACGGCCCAGGCACCCTGCACCAGGGAGTTGAGGGTCAGCTGGTTGGCGCGGCCGAACGCCAGGAGGCGCTCGGTCAGCTCCTCGCCGAGGTCGAGGCGGGCCTCGGCGTGCATCTCCTGCGAGCTGGCGGAGAGGCCGAGCTGCGCCGACCGGCCGATCACCGTCGGACGGCGGAATCCGGAGAGCCGGTCCAACCAGTAGTCCCGGGCTCCCGCGATGTCCTCGTGCTCCAGGAAGGCCACGTAGTCACCGAAGGAGCGCGTGGGCCGCAGTTCGGGCAGGCGGCCCTCCAGCGCGGAGTGGTAGATCTCCAGCGAGTCGCGCAGCAGGACGAAGAGCGACCACGCGTCGAGGATCAGGTGGTGATAGCTCATCACCAGCTTGTACGAGGTGGCGCCGAGCCGGACCAGGGTCAGCCTGAACAGCGGCGCCCGGTCGTACGCGAACCCCTGGCGCCGGTCCTCGTCGAGGTACCGCTCCAGGAGCTCCGCCTGTTCCGCGTCGGTGCGGCCGGACCAGTCCAGGACCGTCCAGCCCAGCTCGGCGGTCCTCTGCACGGCCTGGAGCGGTTCGGAGAGCCCCTTGGTGGCGATCCAGACCCGCAGGATCTCGTGCCGGTCGACGACCTGCTGCCAGGCCCGGTGGTAGGCGTCGAGGTCCACCTCGCCGTCGACGGCGTACAGGAACTGCTCGAAGTACACCCCGGAGTCCGGGTCGAGCAGCGAGTGGAAGAGCATGCCCTTCTGCATCTCGGTCAGCGGGTACACCGTCTCGACCCCGTCGGGGTCGGCGGCGGCGGAGCGCACCGCGGCGAGGTCCGCGTCCGTGAGGGTGAAGCCCTCCGGGTCGAAGGCCCCGGTCAGGGCGGGCTGCGAGCGGCGCTGCTCCTCGATGAAGGCGGCGGTCTCCGCGACGGTGGGGGTGGCGAAGACCTGGGTGGCGCTCAGGCTGATGCCCTCGCGGTTGGCCTTGGCGCTGATCAGGAAGCCCTGGATGGAATCCCCGCCCAGCGCGAAGAAGTTGTCGTGGATGCCGACGGCCGGCAGCTCCAGGGTCTCGGACCACAGCGTGCACAGGTAGCTCTCGAGCTCGTTGCGCGGTGCCGTGTACTCCTCGGCCAGCTCCAGTTGGGCCCCCCGCAGCTCGTGCAGGGAGCGGCGGTCCACCTTGCCGTTGTGGGTCAGCGGGATCTCGTCGATGACGGTGAAGGCCGCCGGGACCATGTAGTACGGCAGCCGGTCGGTCAGGCGGGCGCGGATCACGGCGGCGGTCGGCGGTTCGTCGGCGCAGGTGAGATGGGCGACCAGCCGCTGGTGCCCGCCTGCCCCGCGAAGGCCGGAGACGACCGCCCCGGTGACGCCGGGGACCTCCAGGAGCCGGGCCTCCACCTCGCCGAGCTCCACCCGGTAACCGGCGATCTTGACCTGGTCGTCCATCCGGCCGAGGAGTTCGAGGCAGCCGTCCTCGGTCTGCCGTGCCAGGTCGCCGGTCCGGAACACCCGGCCCTCGGCGGTCTCGGCGAACTTCGCGGCGGTGAGCTCGGGCAGCCGGTCGTAGCCTTCCGCGATGCCCACGCCGGCCAGGCACAGCTCGCCCGTCCCGCCCGGCGCGACCGGGGTGAGGTCCTCGCCGAGCACGCGGGGTGTGAGCTCCGCCGCGTGCCCGACCGGGACGAAGCCGTCGTACTCGGCGCCGGGCAGGCACTCCCAGTACGTGCTGTAGAGCGCCTCGGTCAGGCCGTAGACGTTGAACAGCCGTGCGCCGAGGCCGGTGGCGAAGTACCTCTCGGGCAGGGCGCCGGGCATCACGTCGCTGCTGCAGAAGACGTACTTCAGCGAGGTGTTGGTGGCGAACGCCGGGTTCTCGAGGATGCCGGAGAGCAGGGCCGGCACGACCATGAGGGTCGTCACCGAACCGCTGTTGATCAGTTCCACCAGGCGGTCGGGGTCCTTGTGGTCGCCGGGCGGCACGATGACGACGGTGCCGCCCGAGAGCACGGGCCAGAAGACCTCGCGGACCAGGTTGGTGATGCTGAGGGTGGTGCGCAGCAGCTGGCGGTCGCCGGGCTGGAGCGGGAAGGTGCGCTGGAGCCACCGCTGGCCGCTGAGCAGGGCGCGGTGGGTGAGCATCACACCCTTGGGCGTGCCGGTGGAGCCGGAGGTGTAGAAGATGAACGCCAGTGCGTCCTCGGCGAGTTCGACGGGCCCGGCGAGCGGCTGCGCCGCACCGTCGAGCAGGTCCTCGACGGCCAGGAGACGGACTCCGTCGGGGGCGCCTCCCGCGAGCAGGGCACGCTCGGTGAGGACGAGTCCGGCACCGGAGAACTCCAGGATGGTGGAGCGGCGTTCCTCGGGGTCCTCCGGGTCGACCGGAACACAGACGCCGCCCGCGCGCAGCACACCGAAGAGGGCGGGGAGCAGGGCGGAGCAGCGGGACATGTGCAGACCGACACGGCTGCCGGGACGGACTCCCTCGGCGACGAGAGCCGCCGCGATCCGGTCCGCGTCGGCCTCCACCTGGGCGTAGGAGGCCGAGGAGTCCCCGTCGAGGGAGGCGATGGCGGTAGGGGCCGACGTGGCCTGCGCCGTGAGCAGGTCATGCAGGAACGACATGCGTGGACACCACTTTCCGTGTGGTCGGTGCGGAACGGGTAGCGGACTGAAGGGATGTGGAGCAGGGGCGGAATGCCGGGAGGGCGGATCAGTTCTGTGGAGTGGGGGAGGTGCCGGCCCGGCCGGCGGGTGTGTCCGCGGCTGTGTCCTCCGCACACTCACCCGCCTTCGCGACCGTCGGCGGGGCCCCGGGCGGGGACAGCAGGGCCCCCGCGATCAGAGGCAGCGCACCCGCGGCCAGGAAGACCCAGGTGATACCGGCGGTCGAGGCCAGGACCCCACCGATCAGCGAGCCGAACGGGATGACACCCCAGGTCAGCCACCGGTAGGTGGCGTTGACACGGCCGAAGAGCGGCACGGGGATGGTCGTCTGGCGGTAGTGCACCACCGCCAGGCTCCACACCATGGACCCCAGCCCGTAGGTGAAGAGACCGACTGCCACGACCGGCACGCTGGGCACGGCCAGGCAGAGGAAGCAGGCGCCGAGCAGCGGCGTCCCGAACCGCAGGACGAGCCGGTCCCCGAGCGCGGCCCGGACGCGGCCGGTCACCGCCCCGGCGAGGATGCTGCCGGCCGCCATGCAGGTGAGCAGCAGCCCGTAACCGGTCGAGGACAGGCCGAGCCGTCCGGGCGCCACGGCCCACAGCGGCAGCATGGTCAGGCACATCGCGTACGAGAGGTTGTTGACGGCCGCCGCCGTCGCGAGCCGGGAGAGACCCCGGTGTTCGCGGAAGTAGCGGAGCCCGTCGCCCAGTTCGCCGGCGAGTGAGCGGAACGTGGTACGCCGGTCGGCCCCGGAGACGGGCGCCGCCGGCTGCTCGTGGCTCGCCTCGCGGACGGCCGCGGGCAGCAGCCCGAGCGCCCAGACGGTGATCACGTACAGGCCCACCACGACGGCGAGCCCGCCACTCGATCCCAGCGCTGCCACGTAGCCGCCGAGGGCCGGGCCGATCAGCTGCGCCAGGAACATCTGGGTGGACTGGAGTGACGCGTTGGCCCGGGGCAGCTGCTCCGACGGAACCAGCCTGGGCAGCTGGGACTGGGCGGCGACGTCGACGAAGTTGCCCGCGCAGCCGATGAGGAAGGCCGCGGCCACCAGAGGCCACAGGGACAGCCGGTCGAACGCCGCCAGGGCGCACATCGCCGCAACCAGCGGCAGCCGGACCGCGGAGGCCCAGCGCATCACGGTCCGGGGCGGGTAGCGGTCCGCGATCACCCCGGCGGGGAGGGTGGAGATCAGCCAGGGCAGCCGTACGGCGAGGCCCACCACCGTCACCGGGAGCGCGGAGCGGCTGATCCCGAGTGCCAGCAGCGGGACCGCGATCTTGTAGATGCCGTCCGCGAGGTCCGAGGCGACGACGGCGGACTGGAAGAGCCTGAACGGCGAACCGAGTCGTTCCCTGCCCGGGGTGTCCCGTCCCCTCCGGAGGACGCTCAACATCGGTCCACGAGCAGTACGGAACTCATCAGGGCGCCGTGGTGCGCGTTGAGGACGGGGCCACCGCCGGGCACGCCGTGCCGGACCAGAACCCCCGACGGCGCGCCGCCGAACATGAAGGGTCCCAGTACGAAGGGCACTTCGGCGTGCTCGACCGCCCCGGTCTCCTGGTCGTAGAAGTCCAGGGCGAGCCGGTCGGGCGTCACGTGCCGCTGAAGGATGTGGCGCCCCTCCCGCGCCGCCCGCTCCAGTGCTTCCCGCCACTCCTCGTCCGAGACCTCCGGGCCGAGGACGACGCCCCCGCCGCCGTACCCGCCGGCCGGCTTGAGGACCAGTTCCGGGCGGTGGGCCAGGGCGTGCGCGAGCGACTCGGCGCTCCCGGCGCCTGAAGCGGGGAAGAGGACCGTCCAGGGCAGATGGCGCTCGATGAGCCGCTGGTCGGCATCCGGCAGCGACTCCTTGTCCTCCCAGAGCCATGCCATCGTCGTCTTGTCGCTGAGCAGCCAGGTCGCCTCGGACGTGTGCATGCGGACCTGCCCGGCACGCACGGCGCGGGTCAGCGCGTCGAGGCCGTCCCCCGGTGGCTGGTCGAAGCTGAGGAAGAGCCGGAACACGGCGTCCACCCGCTCTCCGTCGAGCAGCAGGACGTCCTGCTCACCGGTCTCCAGCTGGTCCATACGGCAGGCGACGGTGTCCATTCCGTGGCGCCGTCCGCTCTCGCACATCGGACCCAGCCAGGCGAGGAAGGCGTCGGCCTCCTCCAGCCCGGGTGCCGCGCCCTTGCTGAACACCGGAATGGCGACCCGCGATCCCTCGGCAAGCTCCAGGGACCTGCGAATCCAGGCGAACCGGGAATCCACCGCGGAAGGCGGGGCGTCGACACGGTTCCCTCCGGGAAGCGCGCGGCAGAGGTCCCGGAACCGCGAGGCGAGCAGATCGGCCTGGAGTGTGCCGCCGAGCGCCCCGTCGATGTTGAATTCGACGAACCACGGGATCCCGGACCGGTAGACGACATCGGGCCGCGCCGCCACGAGAAGGTTCTCGTCGAGCGGCTCGGCGCGTGACAGCAGCGGGGTGTCGGCGGGGTCCACGCCGAGGACGTCCTGGAGTTCGCCCGCGGTGGAGGCTCTGCGGCGGCAGGAATCGAGGAGGAGAGTCATCAGGCGCGCGGAGACGCGTCCCAGTTCCTCGTAGTGTTCCCGGTCCACGAAAGCAGGCCGGAGAGGGCGCCAAGCCCCTTTGGAACCACTGATTCCGTCATGCACGCGCCGGGCCCCGACTGTGGAACCGCTCAGCAGACCGTTCCTGAAGGACTGGGGGAGGTCGCTCCACACATCCAGTGAACGGCGGAGAGAGTCGACAATTCCGCTTTCCATGCCCCCACGTTTCCCTGATCGCCAACCGCAGGTGGGGGGTCTGGTCGGCGTCCCCCCGGTCGCCGGAACGAGACACTATCGCTGCGAGGGCGGTGGTGATCTTGGTTCCCGGAGCATGTGGCGGAGAGGTCTGGACCTGAGCGAAGGAGTTTCATGATGCACGGGGAGGCTCGTGAGAATTTACGAAACGTTCACATGAAACCGAGAAGTATCACTGTTCGGACAGACGCCGATATGCCGCAGTCTGTCCTGAACAGTCCATGCATGAGGGGCAGTTGTATGCTGCGCCGGTGACGACCCGGGTGATGTCCAGTGAGATGCGCCGGCCCCTGGAGCTGGGAGAGGGCCTCCTCGGCGAGCCGCCGCCGGTGCCGCAGGAGGGCGAGCCACCCGCACTGTGGCTCGTGCGCTCCGACCGCTTCGGGGGTGTCGCTGCCGGATCGGCCGCCTCCGTGCTCGACGCCGGTGAAAGCGGGCGGGCCGAGGAGTTCCGGAAGGACGAGGACCGCCTCACCTATCTGGCGGGGCATGTGGGGCTGCGGTCGCTGCTCGGTGCCTATCTGGGCGTGGCGCCCCGGGAGGTTCCGCTGGAGCGGGAGCCGTGCTTCTCGTGCGGACGGCCCCACGGCCGCCCCTTCGTGCGGGGCAACCCCCTCCACTTCTCCCTCTCGCACACCGCGGGGCTCTGCCTGCTGGCCTTCGCCGCGACACGGGTGGGGGCGGACATCGAGGCGGTGCCCGCGCTCACGGTCGCGGACGATGCCGGCTCCGCCCTGCACCCCCGCGAGGCGGCCGAGTTGAGGGCCCTGGGTCCCCCGGACCGGCCGGCCGCGTTCGCCCGGACCTGGGTGCGCAAGGAGGCGTGGCTGAAAGGGCTGGGCACCGGTCTGGCGCGCTCTCCCGCTCTGGACTACCTGGGAACGGTGCGGGAGGCGGTCGCCGGACCGAAGGGCTGGTGGGTGGGCGACGTCCCGGTGGACGACGGATACGCCGCCGCGGTCGCGGTGGCGGACCGACGCCGATGAAGGGTGTGGGGGACCACCGCCGGGTGGGGACGCCGTGAGGCGCTGGACGCGGTGGGCCGAACCGCCGCGAGCGCGGCCGGCCCCAAGAGGCAGGCCCGCGCCCCGGCGCCCCTGCTCGAGGAGTGCCTCTTCCGACCCGGGTCCGGGGCCCGGGGAGGGGTATCCGTGGCGGGCCAGGCACACTCTGAGTGTCGTATTTCCCGCAACGGAGGATGATTCACGCATGATCACGCTCAGCAAGGAAGACGGACCGGCGGACCTGGACGGAGTCACCCACCTGTCCATCGGGGTGTCCTGGGACCCCACCGCCGGCAGCAGCGGAGGAGTGATGGGCGTCCTGCGCCGCAAGACGGGCACCGACCTCGACCTGATCGCCATCGCCATGCAGGGCGCGGATCCGGTGCGTCTGGCCGGCCTGGACTCGCTGGATCCCATGGGCAACGGTTCCATCGCCCACAGCGGCGACAACCAGACGGGACGCGGCGACGGGGACGACGAGACGGTCACCGTGGAGTTCGGGCGCATCCCCACGAACATCACGTCGGTCCTCTTCGTCGCCGCCGCCTTCAAGAAGGGCAGCTCGTTCCAGAAGGCCCGCAACATCAGTTTCAAGGTCTACGACGCGACCGGCGGCAGCAGCCAGCAGGTGGCCGACATCTGGCCGAGCCTGCTCACCCAGGACAACGCCTGCGCGGTGGCCAAGGCCGTACGGGTCGGAGGCTCGTGGAAGCTCGAAGTGATCAACACGACGGGGAAGGTCAAGCAGGGCGACGAGCACGCCCTGATGCGCTTCGCGATCAGCAAGTAGTACGGCGTCCCGGCCGCCGTGGACGGGTCCGGGGCCGCGGGTCGGCGCGACCGGCCGGTGCACGGGACCGCCTCCCGCCCCGCCCCCGGCCGGCCGCTGAACTTCGACTCGCCCGGATCGCGGCCGACTTGGCCCTCGATCCGGATGCCTGAGTCACGCGGGGTAGGCGTGGGTCTGGGTCGCCTTGACGGCGGCCCAGACCGATGCCCCGGGGTGGAGGCGGAGTTCGGCGGCAGCGACCGTGGTGAGATCGGCGGCGAGCGGGAGTTCACCGGTCAGGTCCGCCCGGATCCGGTCGCCGTGCGTCTCCAGCCCTGCCACCTCGCAGTGCCACAGGTTGCGGGCGCTGGTCCCGGCGGGGCGCTCACGGAACAGGGTCACGGCGTCCGGCGGGAACGCCACGAAGGCGGGACCGGACAGCTCCTCCGTCGTGGTGATCAGCGGCCCCGCCTCCAGCCGCACCGCATGTCCCTCGGCCCGGCCCCGGTAGAGGTTCAGGCCGACCAGCTGCGCGATGTAGTCCGTACGCGGACGGCGGGCGATGTCCGACGGTGTCCCCTCCTGGACGACCCGGCCGTCTTCGACGACGACGAGCCGGTCGGCCAGCACCATGGCGTCGAGCGGGTCGTGCGTGACCAGCACGGCCACCGCCTCGAAATCCGCCAGGTGACGACGGAGCTGGGTACGCACCTCGAGCCGGGTACGCGCGTCGAGAGCCGCGAGCGGCTCGTCCAGGAGCAGCAGCCGGGGGCTGGTCGCCAGGGCCCTTGCGAGCGCCACCCGCTGGGCCTGGCCGCCGGAGAGGCGGCGGGGCCGGGAGCCGGCCTGCCCGGCCAGCCCCATCCGGTCCAGCCACGCGGCGGCCTGTACACGGGCGTCGGCCTTGGACGCGCCCTGGCACCTGGGGCCGAAGGCGACGTTGTCCAGCGCGGTCAGGTGCGGGAACAGGAGGTAGTCCTGGAAGACCACGCCGACCGGCCGCGACTCGGTCGGCGTCCCGTGCAGCGACGTCCCGTCGAGGCGCAGATGGCCGCCGCTCGGCGGGACGAGCCCCGCGAGGGCGCGCAGAGCGGTGGTCTTGCCGGCCCCGTTCGGACCGAGCAGCGCGACGACGTCACCGGGCGCGGCCGTGAGCGCCACATCGAGGCGGAAGCCGTCCCGGTCGACGAGGAGGTGGGCGTCCAGTCCCTCCGCAGGGGTGGCGCCCGCCCCGGAGCCCTCGTAGGACTCCCGTTCGGTACGGGTCATGAGCAGGCCGTCCAGCGGTCGTACGGCCCGCCGTGGACCGTGGGGGAGAAACAGGGGCAAGGGCAGATCATGACACCGTCATCCAGCGGTCCCGCAGCCCCGCCAGGACCGTGATGGACACGGCCAGCAGGACGAGGCTCAGCGCGATGGCCGCCGCGGGGTCGCTCTGCAGCGCCAGGTAGACGGCGAGAGGCATCGTCTGCGTACGGCCGGGGAAGTTGCCCGCGAAGGTGATGGTCGCGCCGAACTCGCCGAGCGCGCGCGCCCACGCCAGCACCGCGCCCGCCGCGATGCCCGGCATGATCAGCGGCAGCGTCACCCTGCGGAACGCCGTGAACCGGGACGCGCCCAGGGTCATCGCCGCTTCCTCGAAGCGCGGGTCCGCGGCGCGCAGCGTGCCCTCGACGCTGATGACCAGGAACGGCAGCGCCACGAACGTCTCCGCGATCACCACACCCGCCGTCGTGAAGGGCAGGGTGATCCCGAACCACGAGTCCAGCCACTGCCCCACGACCCCGTTGCGGCCCAGCGCCAGCAGCAGCGCCACGCCGCCCACCACCGGAGGCAGGACCAGGGGAAGGGTGACCAGGGCGCGGACGAGGCCGCGCCCCGGGAACTCGGTACGCGCCAAGAGCCACGCGAGGGGCACCCCGAGGACCAGGCTCAGCGCCGTGGCGGCGGTGGCGCAGACCAATGAGAGCCGGAGGGCGTCCCAGACCTCCGGACTGGTGAGCTGCTCCGGAAGGCTGCGCCAGGGCGCGCGCACGAGGAGGGCGACCAGCGGCAGGAGCAGAAAGGCGAGGCCGACGAGGGCGGGCAGCAGGAGCGGCAGGGGCGTCCCGCGTACCGGACCCGTCCGGGCACCCCGGCGCCGCGGCCGGCCGTCGCGGGTGTCGCCCCCCGTGACGGTCCGGTACGCGGCGCCCGTCCGGTCCTTCTCCGTCACGGCTTGAGGAACCCGGACGCCGTGAGCACCTTCTGCCCCTCCGCGGACCGGACGTAGGCGATGAACGCCTTGGCCGCGGCGGCGTTCGGCGCGTCCTTCAGGAGTGCGATGGGGTAGTCGTTGACCGCGTTGGCGGATTCGGGGAACTCCACGCCCTCCACCTTGTCACCCGCGGCCTTCACATCGGTCTTGTAGACGACCGCGGCGTCCGCTTCCTTCAGTTCCACCTTCGTCAGGGCCGCCTTGACATCCTGCTCGTAGGAGACGGGGGTGAGTTTCAGCTTGTCGGCGTCGAGGGCCTTCTGCGCCGCCGCTCCGCAGGGCACGGTCCTGTCGCAGAGCACGACCTTGAGGCCCGGCTTCGTCAGGTCCTTCAGGGAGCCGATCCCGTCGGGGTTGCCGGGCAGAGTGGCGATCTCCAGCTCGTTGCGGACGAAGGTGGCGGGCGTGCCGGAGGCGGCACCCGCGTCCGTGACCGTGGCCATCGTCTTCGGGCTGGCCGCGGCGAAGACGTCCGCGGGTGCGCCACCGGTGATCCCGGAGGCGAGGCTGTCGCTGCCACCGAAGTTGAAGGAGACCTTCGTCCCCGGGTGGGCCTTCTCGAAGTCCTTGCCCAGCGTGGCGAAGCTCTCCTTGAGCGACGCCGCCGCGAAGACGGTGACGGTGCCTGAGAGGTTCGCGGGGGCACCCGCCGACGACTCCGGCTCGGACGAGTCGCCGTCGGAGGAGGAGCAGGCGGTCAGTGCCAGCAGCGCGGCTGCGCCTGCACCGGTCACCCGCAGGGTCCGGCGCGCGGAACGAGTCATCACGGGGCTACTCCCTCTGGCTCTTCTCGAAGAGTCCGTCTGCTGTCCGCGGAGGGGCCGTCGGGTCCCTCCGCTGCTTCTGTTGTCGTACCGGCCGCCTCGGCACCGGGCTTCACCCCGGGCCACGGAGGCCGCCGGGCTCGTAGGCAAGGCGCGTGCCGGTGCACCCGGTGCGGCGCGATCACCCGGTGGGGACGTTCCGGGCCGCGGGATTCGTCGCGCCCCCGCGTACCGGCGGCCCCGTGCGGTGTCCGGGGTACGGGTCGCGGGCCCCGGACGAGCGCTCAGGCGGGGTGGAGCTCCCCCCTCCCGGCCGGGCGGTCGCCTCGACGATCCACCGGGTGGGCATGCGCTGATCATACTGCCGCAGATTCTAGGGATAAGTCACTTGTGGCATCGCATGAGCCGGACCCCAAGCGATTTGGAGGCGCATGTGCGTTTGTACGGGCCGGCTGCGCGGGTACGTACCAGGCGGAGGTGGTGGCCCGTGAGCCAGGCCGTTGCGGCCGCCGGACCGGCGGCGGAAATCGCCCTGACGGGAGACCTCGCCCGCCCCGCCACCCTGACGGTGCGCGATCTGCTGGCCTGGCCCCAGCACCGGGTGGGCGTCAGCTTCGAGTGCGCCACCAGCGGGGTCCGCCGCCATCGCTTCGCGGGACCGCTGCTGCATGACGTGCTCAGAGACGCAGGTCCCGGCTTCGATCCGGTCCGGCGGAAGGACAGGCTGCGTTTCCTCATCGCGCTGTCAGGGGTGGACGGTCACCACGTCCTGCTGTCCTGGGCGGAGATCGACCCGGACTTCGGGCGGGCCGCCGTCCTGCTCGCGGTGAGCGTCGACGACACCCCTCTCGACCTGGCGGGGCCTCAGCTCGTGCTGCCCCGGGACCGCTGCGGAGCCCGGCACATCAGCGGCATCGACACCATCCGCGTGGACGGCTGCTACCGGGACTATTCGTAGTGCACCGGGCTTCAGCCCGGTGATGAAGCGAATCTGAGAGCTGCTCTGACCTCGGCTGTGTGCACGGATCCGCACTGTTCACCTCGGCCCGGGTCAGTGCGGCCGGTTCTGCTGCTCGATGTACTGCTTCACGATGCTGAGCGGTGCGCCGTCGACGGAACCGGCGAAGTACGAGCCGGACCAGAGTCGTTGTGCCCGCCAGTAGTGGCGGACGAGGTCGGGGAACTCTCCCCCAGCCTTCGGCCGGGAGGTGCCCCCAGGTGGAGCCTGCGC
>NZ_JBHZCI010000052.1:0-44393 GCF_042755185.1 Streptomyces sp. NPDC059166
GCCTCGTGCTTCGGACGGAAGATCACCGACGCCACGTTCACCAACCGCCGGTAGGCGATGTAGTGCCGCAGGGACGCCACCTCCACCTCGCCCCATGCCGTAAGCGCCTCCTCAAGTTCCGCGTACAGGTCCCGCAGGCACTCCGGCACCGCTCCTCCACCCGCAGGCCGAGAGACCGCCGAAGCCGTCGGCACGCTGTCCGCCACGGGTGCCCGCTCCCGGCCCCGGCGAGACGAGGCAGCGCTCGGGAAGCCGGTCGCGGAGTCCACGAGCAGCAGCCCCAGCAGGCCACCGTCGAAGATCCGGTAGCGCACCAGGTCGATCCGCTCGGGCAACCTCTGCACCGCCACCCGGTCGTGGTGCGAGAAGCCCGCTGCGATGCAGATCATCCGCGGACGACGCCAGTCGACGGACTCGGCCACCTCCGCCCCCAGCACCTTCCGCACGAGCGCCTCGAACTCGTGGTGCGCCGACTCCAGCCAGGACAGGTAGGAGACAGCCTGGGACATCACTCCGCTGTCCGAGCCCTTCTTGAACTCGATCACCACCGGGCTGCCGTTCTCATCGAGCCCCAGGGTGTCGATCCGCCCCCGGTGCCAGGGGCCAGTCGGATACTCCGATGCCAGGAAACGGACACCCAGCATCTGCTCCAGGCCGGTCTCGACCCGCCGCTGCAGCTCCACCTCCAGCGCCACGGTCGAGCCGGCCAGCTCGACATCCCGTCCGTCCGCGTCCTGCCGGAACATCATCAACTCGGCCCCCAGCGCCCCCTCCTACGATCTCTGCAAGAAGGCCAATCGAACGAAAGCCCTGCTTATTCCGCTCGTGGGCGGTCCGAGGGCAGGGCCGTGCGGGTTCCTTTGTCAGCGAGGTTTCGATCGCTCGACAGAAGTTGCCATGCCGCATATGGGACTGCGATGAGGGGAAGCCCGGCCGGGGGATCGAAGAGTGGTCCGTAGCCACCGAGGGGCGCGGCGAGGGCTGCGCCTGCGAAGGGCGCGAGCGCCGCGGTGGTGGTTGCCGGTGCTGCGAGGAGCCCGGTGAGCGTCCGTACTGGGCGGTTCCCCATCGGTCGGAGATGGCAGTTGCCTGCAGGAGTGTCAGGTTGCCGCGAACCGCTCGCACCCCGCCCTTTAACTGGGCCAGCGAGCCGACCCCACGTAGGAAACCGTCTTAGCCGCGGCAACTCGTGAGGAACGTGTGCAAGGCAGCGTTGGTGCGTTCCGGACGGCCGAGCTCACCGGTACGGGCATCGAGGTCGTGCAGATTGCGCGCCACTTTCTCGACCTGGGAGCCCACCGAACTGGGGAAGGGGACCGGCCGGGTCTCGTGAGGGGTCTGGAACCACGTCGCGGGGGAGCTCGATCCTGTCGAGCTCCCCCGCTGAGGGAGGATCAGCCGGTGACGGAGGTCAGGGCGGGCAGGTAGCCGAGCTTGTAGCCGTCGACGGTGGGGTGGAGCGGGGGAAGGTCGGCGATCGCGTGGAACCACGACTGGTTGGAGCAGACGGCGTGGCCGGCGAAGGAGGGCTGGGCGTCGACGTACTTGAAGCCGGCCTTGGAGACGCTGTTGGCAATGCCCTGGTTGAGGGCCTTGCCGAAGCGGTTGATTTCCTTGCGCTGGAACTGGTTGGGGGCGATGAGAACCGAGCAGCTGGCGGTCTCTTCGAAGAGGAGGGGATAGCCGAGGACGTAGACGGTGGCGTTGGGTGCGGCCTGGTGGATGGCGGCGTAGGTGGTGTCGAGCTTGGCGGTGATGGCAGGCATGTCGGCGATGGCCTTGTTGATGGAGGTGGTGCAGGCGCTGTCTCCGGACATGCAGGTGGTGACCTGTTCGCCCCAGGCGGCGTCGTTGCCTCCGATGGTGATGGTGACGACGTCGGTCTGAGCGTTGAGGCCGGAGATCTGGTTGGCGAGTACGTCATCGGTCACGGCGCCGCCGCAGGTGACGTCGGTGAAGCTGGTGATGCCGTGGGCATTGGCCCACAGGGCGGGGTAACCCTGCGCGGTTCGACCGCAGCCGGTGTCGCCGCCGGGTGCGCCGACACCGGCGGAGAAGGAATCACCCATGGCTACGTACTGGGTGGTGGAGTCGTAGCCGGGAGTTGCTGCGTGGGCGGGGGCGGAGAGCAGGCCGACGGCGGCCAGCAGAGGGAGCGAGGCGGCGAGGGAACGAAGGAACAGGCTTGTCATTGATGCCTCCGGGAGGGGGGAGGTCGCCGGCGATCCGTTCAGGCGGTCTCGGCGACGGAGGTTAACGCCGAGTAAACTAGGGCGACCTTTACTTGAGGTCAAGGTGTTGTGCGTGATTGATCGCGGAATCTCGGCGGTAGTCCTCGATCCCCCGCTCGTCGTGCCGGTCGATACCGGCATATGGACCTCGAACCGGATGGGAAGCCAGACGTAGTCTGCGACAGGCGTGTCCAACCTCCACAGCGGCCAGGTTGTTGTCCGGCTCCACCTGATCGCCCGCGTCCACCGGAACAGCTCAAGTGCCCGCCAGCCACCTCTGCGGAGACGTGCGGAAGCCATCGGCCAGCCAGAGCGGCATGCCGGTCCTCCTGCGCCGGGTGGCGAAAGGCCGAGCTGGTCTGCGAGCGGAACGAGGTGCCTGTCGTATCGCCGGGATGCGGGTTGCCGAGGGCGGTCCAGAGGTCATGAAACGTGTCGGCCGCGGCCACCTCGGACCGGTTAGGGCGACGTCGCGTTCACCGCGAACCGGTTCCCGCTCCTGCGCACGTACTTCAAGCGCTGGGGCAGGCCTTCCAGCGTCCTGGCGGGCGGGCCGTCGAGCGTCATCCGCTTGAGGACCGCCGCCTGGGTCTCGAACGGCTCCAGGACGTCGCCGACGGTGATCCCGGTCAGTATGCCGCTCTTGGTTGCGAGGGTGAGGGTGCTGTGGCAGGGAGCCGCGCTGACTGCACCCGACCGTACGTCCTCGACTGACGCGCCCAGCTCCCGCAGACGCTCGAACACGTGTGGGCCGGCGGCCGCGGGCCGAGCGGAGCAGGAACCCCGCAGCGGCCGGCCCCCCTGCGGCCAGTCAGTTCGCCGGCGGCCGCAGACGATCGGCGCTGATCACTGTCGTCAGGGCGCGGCCCACTAGCATGCGCCAGGCTGCCTTGAGACCGTGCTCGTGCAGCCACTGAGCCCTTGCCTTCAGAGCGGACTCGGGTAGATCTGTCGGCTCAGCTGCGCAGTGCGGACAGTGTGGGGCGGCATGCCCTGCGTCCGTGCCCAGCTTCCCGACCGGCGTCCGGTGGTCTCATCTCAAGGCGTGTACATCTGGCCTGCGGGAATCCACTGTTACGATTCAGTGGCTCCGCTGGAGCGGATCTTCAGAGCGGATGCGGGGAGGCTCGGTGGCTCGGCAGCGACGTGTCACGGCTGCAGACGTGGCTCGGGAGGCGGGTGTCTCACAGACCACAGTCAGCTACGTACTCAATGACGTGCAGCACCAGAAGATCGCTGCCGAGACTCAGGAGCGGATCCACGCTGCAGTCGCGAAGCTTGGTTACACACCATCCGCCGCGGCTCGTGCGTTGAGGAAAGGGCAGAGCGATATCGTTCTGCTGCTTTTCGCGGACATGCCGCTCGGGCATACCGCGATCGAACTGGTTGAGCAGCTCACTCGGATTCTGCGTCAGCAGGGCTTGAGTGTGGTCACCCGCATCGAGGACGGCGGCGCGAACGATTCGCTGTGGGCGGACCTCGCGCCGCGGGCCGTCGTCATGCTGGCTCCGGTCCAGGCCGACCGGCGCAAGCGGATGGAGGCGGCCGGTATCCAGGTGATCAATGCATGGCGGCGTGACCCCGAGGACGCCGTGCACGACACCCTGGCGCACTCGCAGCACCGCGTCGGAGAAGTGCAGGTACGCCACCTGGCTGCCACCGGACACCGGCACATCGGGTATGCGGCGCCGGTCGACCCACGGCTGGCCGATTTCTGCGAGTTGCGCCTCCAGGGGGTCAGCCAGGCTTGCCGGGAGCTGGGCATTGATTCACCCGTGGTGCGCGAAATCGGCTCCGACAGGGACCTTGCCACGGACATCGCTCAGCAGTGGCGAACTGACGGCGTCACCGCGGTATGTGCCTTCAATGACGAGGTGGCCTTCGCATTGCTGGCCGGCATGCGGGCGGCGGGCATGGAAGCCCCACGTGACCTCGCCGTCATCGGGGTGGACGATATTCCGGTCGCCCAGTTCGCCGAACCGCCCCTCACCACTGTCGATCAGCACATCGGCGGCGTGGCCGGGGGACTGGCTCAGGCCGTCCTGCGGCGCCAGGACCCACCGGAGGCATCCGGACAGCCGCGGGGTGAGCTGGCCACCGTGGTTGTCCGGCAATCGGCCTGAGCTCGGTCCTTCGCGCCCCCTCAGTTCCCGATGAGTCGGGGATCCACGTGGATTTTGGGGCCCGCTCCAGCGCCGAGTGGGCGGCTCCCGGCGAGCACGTCTCCGGCCCGTTCCAGGCTCACGGTCGCCGCCACCAGCGGCCTGGGATCCACCGAGCCGTCCGCGTACGCCCTGATGGTCGCGTCGAGAGCCGGGGACGCCGAGAGGAGCCCCACGGCCGTGACGTCCTTGAGCGCGAGCGTACGGGTGTCGATGCGGCTCGGCTCACCGGCGAGGCCGATGCAGACGACCCTGCCGCCGGGCTCCACCAACTCCAGCGCGAGGCCGGGCAGGTGCGCCGCGTTAGAGGCGTCGACGACCGCGTCGAACGGTAGGTTCGGGAGGCTGTCCTCCAGCCAGAGCTGGTCGAATCCGAGAACGCCGGCGAAGTCGAGAGAAGCCCGGGTCTTGCCCATGAGGTGCACTTCGGCTCCTCTGGCCTGCGCGAACATCGCGACCAGAAGCCCGATCGTTCCAGGCCCGAGGACCAGGATCCGTTCATTCCGGTCCGGCGTCGCGGCACGCGCCGCGCGCAGAGCGTTGCCGCCCGGCTCCACCAGCGCGCCGAGCGTGGCGTCGACGGAGTCCGGCAGCGGGTGCAGCGAGGAGGCGGGAACGGCGAGTTGCTCGGCCAGCGCGCCGGGCTGACCGTCCCGGACACCCACCTCGCGGCGCGTCTCGCACACATGCCCGCGTCCCCGCAGGCAGCGCCGGCACTCGCCGCAGCCGATCATGGTGTCGCCTGTGACCCGGCGGCCCAGCCACTCCTGGCCGACGCCGGCCCCGACCGTGCGAACGCGACCGGACCACTCATGGCCGAGGCGCATCGGGAAGGACGCGTGGCCCTGGTGCAGGTAGGCCATCTCGCCGGTGAAGAACTCCATGTCGGTGCCGCACACTCCGACCCGTTCGATGTCGACGACGACCTCGCCGGGGGCGGCGGCCGGATCGGGCAGCTCCTGCACCTCGTACGTACCGGGGCCTGTGAGGATGAATGCGCGCACGACTCCCCTCACCTAGGCCCGAGGACGTGCTGGCGCTGGCTTCCCAGACCGCTGATGCCGAGCTCCATCACATCGCCGGGGCGCAGCCACACGGGCGGGTTGAATCCCATTCCGACTCCGGGCGGGGTGCCGGTGTTGATGAGGTCGCCCGGCTCGAGGACGAGGAACTGGCTCAGGTAGTGCACGATGAAGTAGGGGTCGAAGATCATCGTCTTGGTGTTGCCTGTCTGGCGGCGCACCCCGTTGACGTCGAGCCACATGTCGAGGGCGAGGACGTCGTCGATCTCGTCGGTGGTTGCGAGCCACGGCCCGGCAGGGTTGAAGGTTTCCGCGGACTTGCCCTTGGCCCACTGGCCGCCACGCTCCAACTGGAAGGCGCGCTCGCTGATGTCGTTGACGACGACGTACCCGGCGATGGCGTCGCGAGCCTCCTCCACCGAATCCAGATAGCTGGTCCGGCTGCCGATGACGATGCCGAGCTCCACCTCCCAGTCCGGCTTGGTGGAACCGCGCGGGATGCGCACGTCGTCGTCGGGGCCGACCAGGGTGTTCGGCGACTTCGTGAACAGGATCGGCTCGTCCGGCACTGCCATGCCGGATTCCGTCGCGTGGTCGCGGTAGTTGAGGCCGATGCACAGGATCTGGTGCGGGCGGGCGATGGGAGCCCCGACGCGTTCTCCGGAGAAGCGGGATACTTGCCCCGCCGCCGCGCGCTCGGCCACGACGGGACGGACGCGGTCGAGACCGCCCGAACCGAAGAACGACTCGTCGAAGTCCGTGACGATGTCGGAGAGGTCGACGTACGTGTCGTCGTCGAGGCGGGCGACGGGCTTCTCGGCGCCGACGGTGCCGATGCGCATCAGATACACGAGCTCAGTCTCCAGGGTATGAGGGGGAGGAGGTCAGCAGGGGAGGGTGCGATCGGCGGGGGCCGACCACGAGGGTACGGGCGCGCCGGGAACGTCCATACGGGCGGTGAACAGACGTCCCGAATCGGGGTACTGACCCCGCTGGGCATCCGTGAGGTCCACGCTTGCGGTGGTGATGACGAGGGTGCGCAGGTCGGAGCCGGCAAACGCCACCGACGAGGTGTGCGGTGCAGGGACGGCCAAGCGTGAGGTGAGGGCACCGGTGGGGGAGTAGCGGCGGATTTCGCCCGCGCCCCACACCGCGACCCAGAGGTGTTCTTCCGCGTCCAGCGCGATGCCGTCTGGGTGGCCGTCCTCGATGCGCAGGTGGACGCGGCGTTCGGCGTCGTCGTGGGTGTAGTCGCGTACGCAGACGGTGTGTTGGAGGGTGTCGACGCTGTAGAGCGTGTGTCCGTCGGTGGACCAGGCCAGGCCGTTCGACAGTGCCAGGTCCATGTCGAGCACGGTGAGCCTGCCATCGGGCTCCAGGCGGACCAGCGTCTCCCGCTGGGACGGGCCGTCGAGGCTGAGGGTGCCGACGAGGAACCGGCCGGACGGGTCGGTCGATCCGTCGTTGAGGCGGCGCCGGACGCCGGGCGGCACGATCCGAGGACCGACGCGGCGAGTGCCGTCGATGCCGAGAACCACCAGGTGCTCCTGAGCGGCGATGAGCAGCGTGCCGTCGTCGGAGACGGCGACCGCTCCGACCATCGAGTCGAAGGAGTGACGCCGAGTGACCGTGATGCGGCCGGTGGTGTCGTCGACGGAACCTTCGAGGACGTACCCGGCGAGGATGTCGACCCAGAGCAGGCGCTGCCGGACTGTGTCCCAGACCGGCCCTTCGGCGAGTTGGAAGGCTTCGACGCTCGCGGCAGCCAGTCGTCGTACGGTCACTGGAGTGGTGCTCCCAACGGATCCAGCAGGAAACGAATTTCGTCGTACGCCTCGATCAGGGTGCTCAGTGGCGTGCGGTAGGTCAGCGCGCTGACGCTCACCGCGCCGGACGGAGTCGTCGCCGAGTTCGCGTACACGGGGAGGGCCAGGCAGTTGACACCCGGCTCGTTCTCCTGGTCGTCCAGGGCATAGCCGCGTTTCCGGACGGCCTCGAACTCCTCGTGCAGTTCCGCGGCGGTGTGGCGAGTCCGCCCAGTCCGCCGCTCCAGCGGTCCGTCGCCGATCCATGTCTCGACGTCCCCTACGGTGCGCAACTCGTGGGCGAGGAGCAGCTTTCCGACCCCCGTGGCGTGCGCGGGGTTGCGGCCACCGACCGTGGAGGTCAGACGCACGGCTCCGGTGGGCGGGTCGACCTTGGCGCGGTAGACGACCTCGTGGCCGTCGAGCACCGCGTAGTGCACGGTCTCGCCGAACCGCTCGGCAAGAGCCTCCAGGGAAGGGCGTACACGTACGTGGTCGGGACGGGCTTCGTGGTGAGCGAAGGCCATGCGTAGGAACTCGTCGCCGAGCAGGTAGTGCCCGCGCGCGTCCTGCTGGGCCAGACCTGCCCGGCGCAGCGACTGCAGCGCGCGATGCACGGTCGGTTTGGGGCTGGCGATCACCCGTGTCAGCTCTTCCAAGCCCACGCCGTCCGGATGACGTGCGAGCTCTTTGAGTACGGCGAGTACCCGGTCGGAGCCGACAGGCCCCGTGCTCTGAGCTGCGGTTGGTCCATCCACGGCGGACTCGGACCTCTTGGGTCCGGGGGCTTTCGATCCGTCGAACGTCTGCGTATTGTCCATAGCGTTCCAAACGTTAGACCGATGTACCGATTATTGGAAAGGGGTACGGGTGAAGCTTCGCAGCGCGCAGTGGTACGCGGGCCAGGATCGCAACGCCTACATCCACCGGGCCTGGATGCGCCGCGGTGTGCCGGACGACGCCTTCACCGGCCGCCCGCAGATCGCCATCGCCAACACCGCCTCCGACTTGACCCCTTGCAACGCCCACCTGAACGAGGTGGCGGCCTCGGTACGCAACGGCGTGTACGAGGCCGGTGGCATCCCACTCGATCTGCCCGTCGTGTCGCTGGGCGAGACGAACGTGCGGCCCACCGCGATGCTGTGGCGGAACATGGCGGCGATGGCCACGGAGGAGATGCTGCGGGCCAACCCCCTCGACGGTGTCGTGCTGTTGGGCGGCTGCGACAAGACGATCCCGTCGCTGCTGATGGCCGCCGCATCGGTCGACCTGCCCGCGGTCGTCGTCCCCGGCGGACCGATGCTGAACGGCTCCTTCCGCGGCAAGCCGCTCGGCTGCGGCACCGATGTATGGAAGCTGTCCGAGGAGGTCCGCGGCGGCACGCTCAGTCAGGAGGACTTCACCAGCTCCGAGTCGGCGATGATCCGCAGCCGTGGCCACTGCAACACCATGGGCACCGCCTCCACCATGGCCCTGGTCGCCGAGGCCCTCGGCACGGTCGTGCCGGGCGTTGCCGGAACTCCCGCGCCCGACAGCCGACTTCTGCAGGCCGCCCACCAGACCGGCCGCCTCGCCGTCGAGATGGTCGGCGTCGACCGTCGCCCCGGCACCTTCCTGACCAAGGCGTCTTTCCACAACGCGATCGTCGCGCTCGCCGCTGTCGGCGGTTCCACCAATGCCGTCGTCCACCTTCTCGCGATCGCCGGACGCCTCGGCATCGACCTCACCCTCGACGACTTCGACCGCATCGGCTCGCGCGTTCCTGTCCTGGTGGACCTCCAGCCGGCCGGCTGGTTCCTCATGGAGGACTTCCACCGGGCCGGCGGTCTGCTCGCGGTCCTGCGCGAAGTGCGGGATCTCCTCGACCCGGACGCGCTCACCGTCAGCGGCAGGCCGCTCGTCGAGCACCTCGACGCCGCCGCCGTCTGGGACGCCGACGTCATCCGCCCGCGCAAGGAGCCGCTCGTCGCGGAAGGCGGCATCGCCGTGCTCCGCGGCAACCTCGCCCCCGACGGCGCCCTCATCAAACCCGCCGCCGCCTCCCCGCACCTCCTCCGGCACCGCGGCCGAGCCGTCGTCTTCGACTCCATCGAGGACTTCCACTCCCGCATCGACGACGCGGATCTGGACGTCGACGCGGACTCGGTGCTCGTCCTGCGCGGCTGTGGACCCAAGGGATATCCAGGCATGCCCGAGGTCTCCAACATGCCTCTGCCGAAAAAGCTGTTGGAGCAGGGGGTACGCGACATGGTCCGGATCTGCGACGGCCGCATGAGCGGAACCGCCTACGGCACGGTGGTGCTCCACGTGGCACCCGAGGCGGCAGCGGGCGGACCGCTCGCCCTCGTACGTACCGGGGACATCGTCAGCCTCGACGTCGAGGCCCGCCGGATCGAGATGGACGTACCCGCTGACGAACTCGCCCGCCGCGCTCCGAACCAGGCGACTCTCGACGGCTTCGCCCAGCCCAGGCGGGGCTGGGAGCGCCTTTACGTCGACCACGTCCAGCAAGCCCACACCGGTGCGGATCTCGACTTCCTCATCGGCTCCAGCGGCTCCGAGGTCAGCCGCGAATCCCACTGAACCGCCGACCCCACGCCCTTACCTTTCCGCGATTGCATACGAGGAGAGACATGACGACCACCCCTCCCAGGACAGCCCTGATCACCGGAGGTGCCAGCGGTCTGGGCGCGGCCGCGGCCGAAAGGCTACGCGGCGACGGCGTCAAGGTGACCACGCTCGATCTGGCCGGTGCGGACGTGGCGGCCGATGTGACGGACGCGGCGGAACTGAGTCGCCTGGCCGCCGAGATAGGACCCTTGGACATCCTGGTGAACTCGGCCGGCATAGTCGGACCGAACGCACCGCTTCTGCAGACCACGCCTGAACAATGGCGACAGGTCCTCGACGTCAATGTCCTCGGGACCGTCAACGCCATGCGGGCCTTCGTGCCCGGAATGCGGGAGCGCGGCTGGGGCCGCGTCGTCAACTTCGCCAGCATGGCCGGGAAGGACGGCAACCCCAACCTGTCGGTCTACTCGGCGTCCAAGGCCGCTGTGATCGCCCTGACCAAGTCCGCGGGTAAGGAACTCGCCACCAGCGGAGTCCTCGTGAACGTCATCACGCCTGCCGTCATCGCGACCCCCATGAACGACTCCACCGCCCCCGACGTCCTGGACCACATCACCGGGCTCATCCCGATGAGGCGCATCGGTCGCCCCGAGGAAGTGGCCGAACTCGTCGCCTTCCTCGCGTCGGACCGCGTGAGTTTCTCCACCGGTGCGGTCTACGACATCAGTGGTGGCAGGGCGACCTACTGACGTCTGAGTGCGGGCGGGACCGGCACCGCGGGCGGGGCCGGTCCCTGCACTCGTCACCTGACGTTGCGCACCCGGAGGATGGCGGCGGCACCGATGAGGGCCGCGATCAGCGAGAGTACCCAGACACTGCCGTATCCGCCGGTGAGCACAACCAGTTGGCCCGCGACAACGGGACCGACCGCCTGGCCGAGATTGATGCCCGTGGCGCCGACACCGAGGTCGCGGCCGGCTGCCTCTCGGTCGGGCAGCACCTCGATCAGCAGGGCCCGGTCCACGGCCAGGTAGCACCCCGCGCCCAGGCCGCCAAGGATGTTCTGCACGAACATGGCGGGCAGGGTCGGCCAGGCCAGAGGTACGGCCATGGAAACGGCGAACAGAGCCGAGGCGCCGATCACGAAGGGCTTGCGTCGTCCCATCCGGTCGGACCACCTGCCGGTAACGAGCATGGAGATGACCGTGCCGGGAATGATGGCGATCGTCATGAGCGGGATGAGACGGGTGGCCTCCGCCGTGCTCAGGGCAGGACGGATGTAGCTCTGGAGCATGTAGAGGTTGAAGGCGTTGGATGCTCCGTAGCTCAGCATCACCATCAGGCCTGCGAACCACACCCAGCGGAAGTCGGACGACCGCAGCGGGATGAGATACGACTTCAGCAGGTCCGTCCAGTTGGCTTCGGGCACCTGGAGGTCGGTCGAGGAACGATCCCTGGCGACCAGCACGAACAGCAGACCCGTCACGGCGAGAGCCAGGGCGAACGGGTAGTAGGTGTCCAGGCCCATCGAGTCGAACAGGGCACCGGCAGACACGGCGCCCACGAGCACTCCCAGCAGGGTCCCGATGCCGGAGAGCGCGGACGCGGTACCGAGCTTGTTCTCCGGAATCCGGTCGGGAACGGTCGTGTTCAGTGAGCCCTGGGCCGCGTTCATCATGAGTTGGACGAGCGCCCAGAAGGCGATGAGAAGGCCGATTCCGGCCGAGTAGCGCACCGCGAGCATCAGCGCGGCGCCGAGCACCGCTCCGGCGGCGATCCACGGGGCGCGACGGCCCCATCGGGAGCGGGTACGGTCCGACAGCAAGCCGACGACGGGCTGAACGATCATCATGGCGATCGCGCCCACTCCGGTGACGATCGACAAGTGACTGGCCCGCGCCGCTTCGTAGGAGTCGAGCAGGTCGAGCTGGTGCTGCTGGTGCGCCGTGGCCGTCGTGGTTCCCGCCTCGATGGCGGCCTTGAGGTCGGTCAGGTGCTGCAGATTCGCGCTCGCGTCCGTCCCGGTGAACCAGTGGGCGAACTCGATGTCCTGGACCTGGAGCGGCAGCAGAATGCCTCCGATACCTCCGTTCACCGCGGTGATCGCGGCCATAGCCAGGATGTACACGATGAGGTAGCGGCGCAGTGGTGGTCCGCCGAGATAGATCATCGACGTTCCGGGCGCCGAGGGTTCGGAGACGTGGGACGGGGCCGGTTGTACTGCGGTCATGGAGTGGACTCCGCTGAGGTGTGCTGAAGGGGCGACGGATGGCCGGCAGGAGGGGCGTGCCGGGGCCCGGCACGAGTCAGCTGGGGGCCGACCCGTGTCGATGACCCCGGAGGACCGGTGTCCATGGCTACGTCGGTGCGTGGCAGGCCGGCTTCACAGCCCGGCGGGGCAAGCCGACAGTTTTCACCGCTCGTTCCAGGTCGGACGCGGTTCTGGCAGAGGGTGAGTGGCATTTGCAGGCCGCTCACACCCACTACTGAAACGTAAAAGTGAAACGTGTGAGCAACGTAGCCGGAGATGGTCGTGCGGACAAGGGGTCGCTCGGAGCGACTGTGCTCGGGTGCGGATGTGACTTACTCAAGGGCGGTCGTACATGGCGGCGATGTCGTCCTCGTAGGCACGGGCGACAAGGGCGCGTTTGACCTTCAGGCTCGGGGTCAGTTCGCCGTGCTCCACGTCGAGGTCGCGCGACAGCAGTGTGAACTTCTTGATGGTCTGCCAGCGTTGGAGCCGCTCGTTGAGCGTCCGCACGTAACTGTCGATGAGCTGGTACGTGGCGGGGGCGTTGACGATCTGTGCGTAGTCGCCTGGGATGCCGTGGCCGGCCGCCCAGGGCAGTAGCACGGAGGCGTCGAGGGCGATCAGGGCCGTGCAGTAGTTGCGCCGGTCACCGATGACGATCACGTTACTGATGAAGGGGCAAAGGGCTTTGAACCGCCCTTCGACCTCGCTCGGGGCGACGTACTTCCCTCCGGAGGTCTTGAACAGGTCTTTCTTCCGGTCAGTGATACGCAGATATCCGTCGGAGTCGAGTGTGCCGATATCGCCGGTCCGGAACCAGCCGTCGGCGTCGAGGACTTCGGCGGTCTGCTTCGGCAGGCGGTGATAGCCGCGCATCACGCTCGGCCCGCGCAGCAGGATCTCGCCGTCGTCGGCGACACGTATCTCGGTGCCCGGGTACGGGGTGCCGACGGTTCCTACGCGCACGGCGTCCGGTCGGTTGACCGTCGAGCCGGCTGCGGTCTCGGTGAGCCCGTAGCCCTCCAGCACCGGCACACCGGCATCGACGAAGAAGGAGGTGATCCCGGGGTCGAGCGCCGCGCTGCCGGAGACCGCGATCCGCAGCCGCCCGCCGAAGGCCGCGCGGACCAGCTGGGGGGCGGGGGCTTCGGCACTCCGGGCGGTCTGGGAGACGATGGCTGCGTAGATCTTCTCGAAGATGCGCGGAACGGCCGCCATCACTGTCGGCCGGACCGTTTGTAGATTCTCGATGACCTTGTCGACGCGACCGTCGACAGCCATCACATGGCCGGTTGCGATCTGCCCGCAGATGAGGGTCTTGCCGAAGACGTGGGAGAGCGGGAGCCAGAGATAGTGGACGTCGTCGGGGCGTAGCAGCCCCGTGATCACAGGGGCCGCGCTCTGATAGGACCAGCAGTCGTGGGAGAGGCGCACTCCCTTGGGGCGTCCGGTCGTTCCAGAGGTATAGATCAACGTGGCGATCTGGTCCGAGTCGAGGCTGTCGACCGACTTCCGTACGACGTCCGGCTGGTCGCGTAGGTGAGCGGTGCCGCGTTGTTCTAGTTCGGACAGGGGCAGGATCGTGAAGCGGTCGGACGGGATCTCCTCCGTCGCGTCGAACGTGATCACGGTCGTCAGATCGGGTAGCCGATCCTGCTCCGCGAGGACCTTTCTGACCTGTGTGGCGTCATCGGCGAACAGGATTCGGCTCGACGAGTCGGCCAGGATGAAGGCCGTCTCGTCCGCATCCGTGCTGGGGTAGACCGTCGTGGTGGTCATGCCCGCGCACATGACGGCCAGATCGGCCAGGATCCACTCGATCCGAGTGCTCGACGCGATGGCGACACGCTCGGAAGGATCGACGCCGAGTGACAGCAGTCCCGCGGCGAGCGCCGTGACGCGCTCCGCGGCGTCAGCCCAGCTCAGCTCACCCCACTCTGCTTCATCAGCGGTGGGGAAGCGGTACGCGGGGGTGTCCGGGGTCGCCCGAACGCGGTCGAAGAAGAGATGCGCGACGGTCGGCGGGCGCTGGTCGAGCGTCAGGGGCAGAGAAGTCAACGAGGCCTCCGGATGAGGGAGAGATGCGCGGGGCGTCAGCATGTAGACGGTTCACGGTCAGCCGTCGGTGGCATTGAGCGCGGGCGCGGGAGATTGCCGGGCTCGGAGCTCTTGTGCGGTGCTTGTATGGCCGTTACGTTACTCATACGTTTCACTTGTTCGTATCAGTTGTGACGGTCATCACTCAACTCCTCTTTGCGTGGCTCGCATTTGCGCCGAACTGGGTGTCGGGGTGATGCGGTCGGCCCTGAGAGGTTCCGTGTGATCCGCTCGTCGAGTCAGCTCTTTGCTGTCTGTCTGAATCGTTTCAAGTCTGGCGGTGGGATAGCGCCGCCCCGACAGGTCATTGAGTCGCCGGCGGCGAGGTGGCCGTGACGTCGGCCGAGAAAACCCCTTCAGTGCCGCACCGAACAGGATCGACATGACTTCCGAACAGCTCGCGAACCTCAGCATCGCCGAACAGGCGTCCCTCACCTCGGGCGGCACGGCCTGGTCCACCGCCCCCGTACGCGACATCGCGCGTTCCCTCAACGTCTCGGACGGACCTCACGGGCTTCGGCGTACCGCTGAGAACGGCAGCGTGTTCGCGCCCAGCATCCCGGCGACCTGCTATCCGCCCGCGGTCACCATGGGCTCCACCTGGGATCCTGATCTGGTCCGCGGGATCGGCGCCGCGGTGGCCCGGGAAGCGTGCGCGCTCAAGGTCGACGTGGTTCTCGGTCCGGGTGTCAACATCAAGCGCAGTCCGCTGTGCGGGCGCAACTTCGAGTACTTCTCGGAGGATCCGCACGTCAGCGGCGTCATGGGGGCTGCTGTCGTCGACGGGATCCAGTCTCTGGGCGTCGGTGCGTGCCTGAAGCACTTCGCCGTCAACAACCAGGAGACCGACCGGATGCGGGTCAGTGCCGACGTCGACGAACGCACCCTGCGCGAGCTGTACCTGCCCGCGTTCGAGCACATTGTGCGCGAGGCGAAGCCGTACGCCGTGATGAGTTCCTACAACCGTGTCAACGGCGTGTACGCCAGTGAGAACCCCTGGCTGCTCACCCAGGTGCTGCGCGAGGAGTGGGGCTTCGACGGACTGGTGATGTCCGACTGGGGGGCCGTCAACGACCGGGTCGCCTCCCTGTCGGCGGGACTCGACCTCCAGATGCCGCCGAACGGCACCGACGACCAGATCACGGCAGCCGTCGAGGGCGGGCACCTCGACCGGGAGGCCGTGGCCATGGCGGCCGGACGTCTGCTGAAGCTCCAGGAACGGGTCGACCGGGCCCCGCACCTCGACCAATGGGACGTGAACGCCCATCACGAGCTGGCCCGCGAGGCCGCGCGGGCGGGAGCAGTGCTGCTCAAGAACAACGGCGGCCTGCTGCCGATCGACCCCTCCGCGCGCCTCAAGGTGGCCGTCATCGGCGAGTTCGCCCGTATCCCGCGCTATCAGGGGCAGGGAAGTTCCCGAGTCGTGCCCACGCGCCTCGACACCGCTTGGGAGGCGCTGCGGGAGGCAGCGGGACCGGAACTGGACCTTACTTTTGCGCCCGGGTTCCTCCTTGACGGTGCCGACGCTCCTGCGCTGGTGGAGGAGGCAGTGACCCTTGCGGCCGACGCCGACATCGTCCTGCTCTTCCTCGGCCTGCCGGACGCCGCGGAGACCGAGGGGCAGGACCGCACGCACATTCAGCTCCCCTCCCAGCAGGTCGAGGTGGTACACGCAGTGGCTGCCGCCTGCTCGCAGGTCGCCGTCGTGCTGTCGAACGGATCGACCGTGTCGGTGAGCGAGTGGCAGGACGATGCCGCGGCCGTACTGGAGACCTGGCTCGGTGGTCAGGCAGGAGGTTCGGCCGTTGCCGACCTCGTGTTCGGTGCTCACAGTCCGTCGGGCAAGCTGACGGAGTCCATTCCGCTGCGCCTCCAGGACGTGCCGTCCTACCTGTACTTCCCCGGTCAGGACGGGCACACGGTGCACGGCGAGGGCCGCTATGTCGGCTACCGGCACTACGACACCCTGGACGTGCCGGTCGCCTACCCCTTCGGGCACGGGCTGAGCTACACCACCTTCGCCTACAGCGACCTCGTCGTCGAAGAGACCGGCGCCAACGCGTGGACGGTTCGTGCCACCGTCGCCAACACAGGCACTCGGTTCGGTGAGGAGGTCGTTCAGCTCTATGTCGCCTTTGACGAGCGGCACCCCACTCGACCGCGTCACGAGTTGCGAGGCTTCGCCAAACTGGCGCTGGCTCCCGGAAGCTCTGGACAGGTAGAGCTCTCCCTTTCCGGCCGGGACCTGGCACGGTACTCGCCCCAACTGGGCGACTGGCGTGTCGATCCAGGGGCCTTCTCGGTCGAGGTCGGTGCTTCCTCGCGCGATATCCGACTGCGCGCCGAGCTGTACACACCGGGCGACGGCCGCGCCGAGCGGCTCACCGAGCAGTCCTCCCTGGGGGAGTGGCTGGACCACCCCGTCGGCGGCAAGCTTCTGCGCGAGCGACTCGCCGAACGCCCCGGCGCCGTCCACCCGGACGAAGTTGACCCGATGTCCTTGGCCGCGGCCATCCAGATCCCGCTCGTCAAGTTCAACGGCCCCACCCTCGGGCTCGACATGGATGCCATCAGGATGCTTGTCGCCGCCGCGGAAACAGAGGGCGGCGCCACCGGATGAGTACGTCGCACCACCGCATCCCCAAGCTTCGTGTCGCCGTTGGAGGCGTAGATGACCACGTTCCCCTGCCATGAATACGACCCGGAGATCGGTCGCCGTGTCGCGGAACTCAACGGGAAGCCGGCAGACAGCCGCAGCATCGCCGACTACGAGGCGCTCGGCGCGCCGCTCGGCCGTGTCGAGTCCTGGGACCTCGACGTCAAGGACCGTACGATCCCGGGCCCAGGCCCGGAGATCCCGGTGCGTGTCTACCGCCCGAGCGGTCCGGCGCCCGCCCCACGCCCGTGCCTGGTCTGGTTGCACGGTGGTGCCTGGGTCGGCGGTGACCTGGACATGCCGGAGGCGCATGAGACCGCTCGGGGTATCACCGGGCGGGCCGACGCGGTCGTGGTCTCCGTCGACTACCGCCTGTGCAGTGACCAGGTGCACTTCCCCGCACCCCACGATGACGTCGTCGCCGCCTATCGCTGGGTGCGCGACAACGCCGGTGACCTCGGCATCGATCCGGACCGCATCGCTGTCGGGGGCGCGAGCGCAGGCGGTAACCTCGCGGCGGGCGCCGCGCTGCGCCTGCGGGACGAGGGCGAAACCCCCTGGCAGGCGCTGTTGCTGTATCCGCTGGTCCATGCGCCCATCCCCGCCCCGTCGGACGAACTGGCCGCCGCTCTGACGCAGGTACCGGGCCCGTTGCTCATGGTCAACGAGCAGTTGGACATGGTGTCCGGTCTCATGCTGGGCGGTGACCCGATCGAGTCGGCGTCGGTGTACGTGTTTCCGGGGCATGCCGAGGACCTGACCGGCTTTCCGCCGACCTACATCGACAACGACGAGTTCGACAGCCTGCGCAGCAGCGGCGAACTCTTCACCGAGCAGCTCCGTGCCGCGGGCGTCGACGTCGAGCAGGTGCTTTCGGTCGGCGTCCTGCACGGCCATCTCAACATCGTCGGCCTCGACGCCGCGCACACCACGCTCGACCGGATGGCAGCTCGCCTGCTCAGGGCTGAAGCAGTGACGTCCACCATGCACCACGACACAACTACCCCCTGGCGAAGGGAAGACCAGTGAGCAGTTCCGACACGGCAGCCGCGGGGTGGGAAGACCGCGCACCGCGATCCGACGCAGAGCTCCCGTCCGATCTGGGAGGCCGTTTCGTTGAGTCCTTCCGGCCTGTGGTCGAGGCGTTCGCGGACACCGTGGCCGATCCGGAGTCGTCCGGCGCGGCACTGGCGATCCGGCATCGCGGCGTCGAGGTGGTCAACGTATGGCGGGGAGTCGCGGACGCCCGGGACGGGCGGGCGTGGGACGAGCGGACGCCGAGTGTTCTCTTTTCCTCCACCAAGGGCCTCGCGTCGCTCACCGTGGCATGGCTGGTCGAGCAGGGCCGCATCGATCTGGAGACGCCGGTCGCGGAGTGCTGGCCGGAGTTCGGCGTGCATGACAAGCAGGCCCTGACCGTCGGAGACCTGCTCGCACACCGGGCGGGCCTGTACTCGCCGGACGAGGACATCACGCTGGACGAGGTTCTGGACGGCCGGGCTTTCGCGGCTCGGCTGGCCGCGCAGAAGCCTCGCTGGATCCCGGGCGAAGCACACCTCTACCACGGTGTCACATGGGGCCCGTTGGTCCGGGAGACCGTCCTGCGGGCGACCGGCCTCGATCTCCCGGCGGTCTTCCGGGAGATGACCGGCACCGAGTCGCCCGCCGATATCACCTTGCAGGCGACGGATGCCGAGATCGCCCGCGTCACCCATCTGCGCACCTCGCCGGAGCACGACGTCATGGGCGCCAAGATGGCGGAGATGTTTGCGGGCGACGCCGGCGCGCTGCGCTTCTTCACCACGGGGGGCGCCTTCCCACTGGGCTACGTCACCGAGGACGGAGGCCTCAACGACCCCCGCGTACAGAAAGCAGGCCTGGTCAGCGCCACCGGCATTGGTACGGCGGCGGCACTCGCCCGCGTCTGGTCATCGGCGATCACACCGACCGACGGGCAGCAGCGCCTGCTGTCGGACCGCGGTGTCGCACTCCTCACGCGGGAGCGGAGCGGCGGCCCCGGAGCCTTCGACGCGAACAACGCCGGCCCCTTCCACCGATGGGGCGCCGGAGTACAGCTGTTCTCCGATGCGCTGCCGCTGCTCACCAAGGACTCGTTCGGCCACGACGGAGCCGGCGGCCAGGCCGGGTTCGCGGACCCACAGCACCAGGTCGGCTTCGGCTATCTCACCAACCGCATGGAAGTCGCAAGCAACGTGCCACGCGTCGTTGCCGCGCTGAGCGAAGTGCTCAGCGACCTGCCGACGGACGCCCCGCAGTAACCGCGCCCGGCAACCCACCACCGCACCCCAGGAGAAGGACCACCACCGTGCTGGAACACGCCACCATGATCACCGCCGACGCTGAGCGCGGCGCGGCCGTCGTACTCGGCGCGACGCTCACGCTCGATCAACCAGCGGCGGAGGTGGCGAGGGCTGTTCTGCGTTCCACGGCCCACGGTGTGTACGAGGTGCGCGTCAACGGCCGTGCTGTGAGCGAGGACGTTCTCGCGCCCGGCTGGAGTGCGTACGAGTGGCGCCTGCAGGTGCAGGAGTACGACGTCACCGCGCTCCTCACCGACCGCACCGACACCGTAGAAGTCGAGGTCCTTCTCGGAAACGGCTGGTGGCGCGGGGGGCTCGGTTTCACCGGCCTGAAGCTGGACTACGACTCCGCCCTCGGCTTCATCGGCGAACTGCAGGTGACGTACCGGGACGGCGGCGCCCAACTGCTGACGACGGGCCCGCACTGGAACGCCCGACTGTCGTCCGTCGTCGAGAACAGCCTCTACGACGGTGTACGCATCGTCGCCGGAGCGGCGAAGGGTCCCCATCTGGACGTCACCACGGTCGCGTTCGACCGCTCGGTCCTGGTCCCCCAGGTCAAGCCCGCCATCCGACGGCACGAGACGGTGCGTCCGGAACGGATCTGGACCTCGGCCGGCGGGAAGACCCTCGTGGACTTCGGCCAGAACCTGGTCGGCTGGGTCCGGCTGCGCGCGTCGGGTCCGGCCGGCACGGAGATCACCGTCCGCCACGCCGAAGTCCTCGAACACGGTGAACTGGCCACACGGCCGCTGCGCGGAGCCCGGGCCACCGACACGTTCGTGCTGTCCGGGGGCGACGATGTCTTCGAACCCACCCTCACCTTTCACGGCTTCCGCTACGCCGAGATAGCCGGCCACCCGGGTCCGCTCACCCCCGACACCCTCGAAGCCGTGGTGGTCCACTCCGACATGCTGCGCACGGGCACCTTCGAGTGCTCGAATCCGCTGGTCAACCGGCTTGTCGAGAACTCGCTGTGGGGGCAGAAGGGCAACTTCCTCGACCTGCCCACCGACTGTCCACAGCGTGACGAGCGCCTGGGCTGGACCGGCGACATCGCGGCCTACGCCGCCACCGCCTGCTACCAGTTCGACTGCGCGGACGTCCTGCACGGCTGGCTGCTCGACCTCGCTGCGGAGACCGAGTACGGCGGACACGTCCCGTTCGTGGTGCCCAACGTGCTGAAGTTCATCCCGAGCGAGGCACGTGCCAAGGCCGCCCACATGCTCGTCCCGACCGCGATCTGGGGCGACGCCGCCGTGTGGGTGCCCGAGGCTCTGTGGTGGGCCTACGGCGACCAGGACCGTCTCGCAGCGCACTACCCGGCCATGGTTCGGCACCTCGAGTCGGTCGAGGCCCGCATCTCGCCCTCGGGTCTGTGGGACGAGGGGTTCCAGTTCGGAGACTGGCTCGATCCCACGGCCCCCGCCGACCGGCCGTGGGAGTCGAAGGCTGACGGCGGCGTCGTCGCGACCGCCTGCCTGTACCGCAGCGCGTCCTTCGCCGCCGATGCCGCGGGCGAGTTGGGCAGGCCGGAGGAAGCCCGGCGCTGGCGGGACCTGGCCGACCGCACCCGCGAGGCGTTCCTCAAGCACTACGTACACGACGACGGCACGATCCTCTCCGACGCGCAGACCGTATACGCCCTGGCGATCCATTTCGGTCTGCTCGAAGGAGACCAGCGGCAGGCGGCCGGCGACCGACTCGCTGTCCTCGTCGCTGAGGCCGGGCACCGAGTCGCGACCGGCTTCGCGGGGACTCCCTTCCTCACCTGGGCACTGGCCGACACCGGGCACATCGACGACGCGTACCGCCTGCTTCTCCAGGAGGAGGGGCCGTCCTGGCTGCACACCGTGACGCTGGGCGCCACCACCATCTGGGAGCGGTGGGACTCGATGCTGCCCGACGGAACGGTCAATGCTGGTGAGATGACGAGCTTCAATCACTACGCCCTCGGCGCGGTCGTCGACTGGCTCTACAAGACGGTCGCCGGTATCCGCCCTGCCGAGCCCGGATACACCCGACTCCTGCTCCAGCCGACCCCTGGCCCCGGCCTCGACTGGGCACGGGGTGCACTCGACACGCCTCGCGGACGCGTCGAGTGCGGATGGCGGCGCGAGGAGGGCAACGACGGGGCGATCCATGTCGACGTCCGCGTTCCGGAGGGGATCGAGGCGGACGTGGTGCTGGCCGACGGCTCCCGCCGCACGGTGACCGGCGGGACTCACAGCTTCCGTACCACGGTCTGCCCTTCCCCGCAGGTACGGACGATCAGCTGAGCCGCGTGGCAAACCCGGAAGGACATAAGAACCAATGAAACGCACCTCTTTCAACGCGGGCTGGGAGTTCCGGCCGAAGGTGAACCAGTTCGCTGAGGTGGCCGGTCGCACCACCCGCCACCGAGCGGTGACCGTGCCGCACGACGCCATGCTGGACCGTGGTCGTGACGCGTCCGAGGAAGCGGCCGGTGCCTACTTCCGCGGTGGCGCCTACGAGTACCGCAAGAAGTTCCAGGTAGCCACCGAGGACGAGGGCAAACGCCTCCTCGTCGAGTTCGAGGGTGTCTACCGCGATGCCATGGTGTACGTCAACGGTGCCTACGTGACGCAATGCCCTTACGGTTACACGCAGTTCCGTGCCGATATCACCCCGTACCTGCGCTACGGAGCCGAAAACGAGATCCGCGTCGAGGCCCGCACCCATCAGGACTCGCGCTGGTACACCGGCGCCGGTATCTACCGGGACACATGGCTGCTCACGGGCGGCCCCGTGCGGATCGCCCCCGAGGGCATTCGCGTCACCACTCTGGAGGTCGACAAGAAGCGGGCGGTCGTCGAGGTCGCCGTCCGGGTGGAGAGCGACGAGCGCGTCCTGCGCACCGTACGGCTCGCCGTGGAGGTGACCGACCCCGAGGGGCGCGTCGTCGCGCAGGGTGCCGCTCCGGTCACCGTCGAACCCGGGCAGTGCGCGACTGCGCGGCAACGTCTGTACGTTCGTGAACCCGCCCGGTGGAGTCCGGACCGGCCGGCTCTTCACACCGCGACCGTCACCCTCGAGGACGAGTTGGACGCCGAGACCGTCACCTTCGGCATCCGCACCCTCCGACTCGACCCCGACCACGGACTGCGCATCAACGACGACCCGGTGAAGCTGCGCGGCGCCTGTGTGCACCACGACAACGGAGTCCTCGGTGCGGCCACCTACGCGCGCGCTGAGGAACGCCGCATCGAACTGCTCAAGGACGCCGGCTTCAACGCCGTCCGGATGTCCCACCAGCCCATGAGCCGCGCCATGTTGGAGGCCTGCGATCGGATCGGCATGCTCGTCGTCGACGAGACCTTCGACATGTGGACCTCCGGGAAGTCCGCCTTCGACTACAGCCTGCACTTCGCCGAATGGTGGGAACGCGACCTCGAGGCGATGGTGGCCAAGGACTACAACCATCCCAGCGTCATCCTGTACTCGATCGGAAACGAGATTCCCGAGACAGGATCACCCTCCGGTGCCGTGTGGGGGCGCCGCCTCGCGGAGAAGGTCCGAGCCCTCGACCCGACCCGCTACGTCACCAACGGCGTCAACACGGCCCTCGCCGTGATGGCCGATCTCGCCGCCATGAGAGAGAAGGAGGAGGCCGGGCGGACCGACGAAGGCGGGACGGGCATCAACACCTTCATGGCGGACCCCGCCGCCCGTCTGGAAGCCCTTGCCACCTCCGACCTGGTCACCCACAAGACCGCGGAGTCCTTCGCCGTCCTCGACGTCGCCGGCATGAACTACGCCGAAGCCCGCTACGACATCGACCGCAGGCTTTTCCCCGGTCGCATCATCCTCGGCACCGAGACGTTCCCCACCCACATCGACCGCATCTGGCGCCTCGTCCAGAAGCACAGTCACGTCATCGGCGACTTCACCTGGACCGGCTGGGACTACCTCGGTGAAGTCGGCATCGGCCGCCCGCAGTACGTCACGCCCGGCACTCCGCAGCCGGAACTCGTCGCGCCGTACCCACATCTGACCGCCGACTGCGGCGATCTCGACATCACGGGGCACCGCCGCCCGGCCTCCTACTACCGCGAGATCGTGTTCGGGCTGCGGAGTGACCCGTACATAGCTGTCCGGCGGCCGGAACACAGGGACAAGCCGTTCGCCGGTACGCCCTGGGCCTGGAGCGACAGCATCTCGTCCTGGACCTGGCCGGACACCGAGGGCTCGACGGTCACCGTGGAGGTCTACGGGGCGGGCGACGAGGTCGAGGTGCTCCTCAACGGCCGCCGACAAGGTCGTCAGCCGTTGAAGAACTTCCGCGCCGACTTCGATGTCTGCTTCGAGAAGGGGGAGCTGCTGGCGATCGCCTACACCGGAGGTGTGGAGACCGGCCGGTACGCGGTGCGTACGGCCGAAGGCGTGCGCCGTCTTCGGACGGAGGCGGACCGGAGCGTGATCGCGGTCACCGGAGGTGACCTCGCCTTCGTCTCGCTCACCCTGACCGACGAGGACGGCACATGCCATCCGGCATCAGACCGCCCAGTACGTCTGGAGGTCACCGGAGACGGTGTCCTCGCGGGCTTCGGAAGCGCGCGTCCCTCCACCGAGGAACGCTTCGACGGGCCCGACCACCAGACCTACGAGGGCCGTGCCCTCGCGATCCTGCGCCCCACCGGCCCTGGTGAGATCCGAGTCGTCGCCTCGGCGCAGGACTGCCAGCCGGCGATGGTCACGGTGGTGGTGCGGGACGACGAGGATGCGCGAGCCGGCGGCTGACGGACAGCAGCCACCGGGCCGGCTCATCGGGGGAGCGCTTCGAAGTCGAGATTGTGGAAGGCGTTCCCCACGAAGCGCTCGGCGACCTGGCGGGCCGTCTCCAGGTCGCCGCTGTGGTCGATGGTGTGTTCGCACACCTGGAGAGCGACACCGACGCAGGCCGCGGCCAGGGCGTCGGCCGCTGCACCGAGCTCCGGTCCGAAGCTTTTCTGGCGCAGCTTGATGAGGTTCGTGAGCTGCTCGGTGACACCACTGACGACCTCCCTGCGCAGCGCCCCCTGCTGGTCACCGGTCTTCTCGCCCCGGAAGAGCAGGTCGAAGCCCTCGACCCTCTCGGCGGCGAAGCGGAAGAGCGGGTCCATTCCGATCCGGGCCAGTTCGGAGAGGCGACGACCGATGCCCTGCTCGTAGGCGTCGGCGATCCAGCCGTTGAACACCTCGGCTTCTCTCTGGACGACGAGGAGGTAGATCTGCTCCTTGTTCCCGAGCCGGGCGTAGAGGGTCGGCTTGGTCGTCCCGGCGCGCCGGGCGATGTCCGCCACCTGGGCGGCGGAGTACCCCTCGGCGTGGAAGACGGCACGTGCGGCGTCGAGAAGGTGGCCTTCCTCGAAGCGGCGACCGCTGAGACTGGTACTCGGGTGTTCGGGCACTGGGCAATTCTACGGAGTGTGTGAAGCGGCCCGTTCCGCCCGCAGGCGGAACGGGCCGGAGGCGTCAGTGGAGAGGGACGTCAGTCGACAGGAACGACGCTCCCGCGTTCACGTGCACGGTCAGCCGTGTGCCGCGCGGGTGGAGGACGGCCTTCCCGTGGCGATCGGTCGTGGCCCGGTCTCCGCCGACGGTGACGGTCGCTCCGCGCACAGGCCTGCGGTCGACGTCCTGCTGGTCGGCGCCGGCACCGTCGTAGGCGGAGGTGACCTCGACGACGACACTCCCGCCGGAGCGCCGCGTCCGCACGTCCAGTTCTGTGGGACGCGGCAGCTTCTCGCGGATGCTCTCGCAGCGTTCGTCGGCCGGCTCGGGCCCGGTGACGGTGGTGCCGTCGTACTTCGCCGTCTGGGATCCGGTGACCGTGAACGGCCGGCTCTTCAGGTCCATTGTTATGTCGCCCTTGAGTGAACCCGTGTGCTCGCCGTGGAGCGTCAGATCGTTGAGCAGGCGGACCGTCGTGCCGCTGCGCCGGATCACCTGGGTGCCGTTGACGAAGGACTTGCCGTCGTCGGAGTAGTCGCTGTAGGTGGCCCGTGGTTCGGTCGGCGCGGGGCCACTGAGCTGGCCCGGATAGGTCACCGTCACCGTGCCCGACGCCAGGCCCTTGAGGGTGATGGTCGTGGCGGCGCCGAGTGCTCCGTGGTAGTCCTGCGGCGCCGGAGCCCAGTCGCCGGGAGCGGAGCTTGCGACCGGCTGGGGCCTGCTCGGTGCTCGGTCGAAGTGGGCGACGAGCAGGTGGGAGGCGGGTGTCAGCGTGGTGAGGCTCTGCGTGCTCAGTGCCACCGAGGTGCTGTCCGGGCTCCAGATGGGCCAGCCGTGCAGCTGCGAGGTCTCACGGATGTCGCCGCCGTCGTAGGGGGCCACGACCTGTCCGACGAGCTTGCCGCCGCGGTCGCCGTCGGCGGGCAGCAGCGCGGAGGCGAACGGGATGCACGAGCGCAGCTCGGACGAGGAGACCTCTGTGATCGCGGTGGCCCCCACCCAGGCCGCGTCGAGGAAGCCGCGGAAGGGCATCAGGCCCGCCCAGTCGAAGTAGTGCCGGCGCTGCGAGTCGATCCCGACGTACATCGACCTCCCGTCCGGCGACATGGCCATGTCCTCCTCCCATTCCGGATAGGCGGTCAGACGGGTGCGCTTGCCGGTCTTGAGATCGACCTTCCACAGATCGGGGTTGCCGGACGCGGTGCCGCCGACCTGGACGTACACCATCGAACGCCCGTTGTCGGCGAACGACTTGAGCTCGAAGAGGGCGGTGCTGTCCGACCAGGGGCGCGGATCGGGGTCGGTGGGAGACGCGGGTCCGGCCGGGTTGAGCGTCCGCGCGTCGGTGACCTGGTACTTGTCGCCCGTGAACTCCAGCTTGCCGATCATCATCGACAGCAGGCTGTCCGTGCGGAAGTCGGACCAGGCGACGTACTTGCCGTCGGGGGAGAGCTTCGGCGAGGTCGCCCCGCCTGTGTCGAACGAGGGCGTTGTGACCGCGCCGCCGGGCGGGATCACACCGCCCGCGGGTACGGTTCCCGAGGTGTCGATCTTGTACGTGGTGGCGGTCTTGCAGTTCAGCACGCTGGGCGCGCAGTGCAGGACCCGCGGGTCGCCGTACGGTCCGTAGAAGACCCGTTTGCCGTCAGGAAACGGTGCGATCAGGCCCGGCTGCTCCGCCTCGCCGACCAGCGGTTCCTCGGTGCCGCAGGAAAGGCACCGTGCTCCCTTGCCGTTGGTGCCCACCACCCACAGGTGCAGCGGCCCGCGGTCCGGGTCCGGGTTCTGCGCGGGGTCCGCCTTGATGTTGCCGAAGAACAGCAGATGCTTGCCGTCCTTGCTGTATGCGGGCGCGGCCGCGTTCTTCACCGTTGCCGGGAGCTTGATCTTCTGGAGCCGGACGGTCTCCCACGGCGGTGCTTGCGGTGTCGTGCCGGTTCTTGCCGTTCCGGACGGTGGCGTAGACGTCGGCGACGCCTGGGTGGGAGTGGCTGCGACCGCGACGAGCAGCAGAGGCAGACTGATGAGACCAGCGCGCTTCGCCGTTCGGCGACGTAGGGATGTCGACATGGACGCTCTCCTTCGAGTGGTGTGCGCAAGCGAGGTGGGTGTGCGTGAACGCGTCAGGCCGAGGAGCCAGTCAGCGCGCGCACCAGGTCGTCCGGAAGGACGCGGCCGTCTTCGGCCACTTCCGCGTAGAGCTCGGCGAAGCGGCGGGCGTGGGCGGGAGAGTGGGCGCAGTACGCGCGCAGACCGCGCTCGACGTCGCGGCGTTCGGCCGCGGGCCGGTCCAGGTGGGAAAACCCGGGGGCGAGCCATTCGGTACCGCGGTAGCGGTCGAGCAGCTGGTCGAGCTTTGTCCTGGTGAGCTGGTCCACCCGAACACCTTCCACCAGCGCCCGTCGGGCGAACGGCTCGTGATCGGGAGCGAGGGCGTGCCGCCAGTGGCCGCCGAACTCGGCCGGCCCCTCGTCGACGACGGTGATCAACCAGCTGGAGCCGCCGCCCAGCCTGTCGGGCAGCGGGAGCGGCGTCTCGGCGACAACTTGGGTGAGGTCGAGGTCCTCCATGGCGGGGGCGCCCGGCGGGACAGGGACGACGCGGACGTCGGCTCGGTCGCCCAGGACGTCCAGTAGCCGTACCGAAGCGTGCCCGGGGCGAGAAGGGGCGGCCACCGACGGAGGACCCACGATGCCGCTGCCCACCTGGTCGAGCGGGACGAGGAAGTCGGCCGTGCTGAAGACCGCGGCGACCGGGCAGGTGATCCGGTCGACGTGCTCGACCGGCGAGTGGGCGGACCAACCGGTGCCGCTCAGGTCCTCGCTGTAGGCCGCGCGCAGTCCTTCCGCCATCGGCACGAGGACCGCTCGCAGCACCGGTACCGCAGGGTGGTCCGGCGGCGGATCGGCCGCCACTGTGGGGAGTGTGGCGAACAGGTGGGCGCCCTGATAGGTCAGGTTGACGATCGGGACCGTGGTCGCGGACACGGCCGCCGGGAATGCCTCGGCGGCGGTCAGCAGCGCCGCGTACCCCCCGGCGCTGCCACCGGCGTACACGATCGCGGCCGGGTCCACGAAGGGCATTCCCCGCACCAGATGGGCCAGGACGAAATCCGTGTTGGGACCCCGCACGAGAGGGTTGGCGCCCGGGAAGACCGAGTCCGGGGCGGGCTCACAAGGGGTCACCACGATCCAGCCGCGGCGCACGCGGTCCAGGGCCATCTGCTCGGGAAGCTCGTAACCGCAGTTGAACCACACAGGGACAGGCGGGTAAGGCTCTTGTTCGAGAGCCGACGGGACGAGGATCCTAGCGGTCGCCTCGTACGTCGCGCCGCGCAGATCCTCGGCGGTGAACCGCAAGTTGATCACGCCGACGTCTCCGCCATCCGGCATCGGACGGCTCTCCGTCCAAAGTTCCAGGACCCTCTCAGCGGGGTCGTCGGGACCGTCACCGACGAGGTGCTTCACCCAGGTCGCGTCGTTCACAGGTCTCCCTCCTCATAGGCGAATGTGTGGGTGCCCCCACCTACCACGTGCTTGGAACCGTCCCGCAGAACCACATCGGCGTGCATCCCGTCCGGGACCACCGCGCGGACGTGGATCCGGTCGCCCTGTCGCTCCCAGCCGCACTCGACGGTGCCGCCGTATGTGTCCAGCGACGCGCGCGCCCACTCCAGACCCGGCCCCGGCACGGGTTCGAGCCTGATCCGGGCGTATCCGGGCTCGGCCGGGCGGATGCCGGCGACCACCTTGTACAACCAGTCGGCGACCGCGCCGAGCGCGTAGTGGTTGAAGCTGGTCATCTCGCCGCTGTTGACCGTGCCGTCGGGCAGCATCGAGTCCCAGCGCTCCCAGATCGTGGTCGCGCCCATGGTGACCGGGTACAACCAGGACGGGCACTCGGTCTGCAGGAGCAGGCGGTAGGCGTCCTCGACGTGCCCCGTCTCGGTCAGTGCCCAGGTGACGTACGGGGTCCCGATGAAGCCGGTGGTGACACGGTGGCCGTTCTCCCGGACGATCTCCGCCAGCCGAGCCCCGGCGGCGCTCCGCCGACGGTCGTCGAGGAGCCCGAAACGGATCGCCAGGGCGTATACGGTCGCGCAGTCGGACCGGATCCGCCCGTCCGGCGCCACGTAGTGCGCGACGAACGCGGTCCTCGTCCGAGCAGCCAACTCCGCCCACCTGCGGTGGTCCTCGACATGGCCGAGCACGGCCGCTGCCTCGGCGGCGAACTCCGCGGACCGCACGAGGCAGGCGGTGGCGACGACGCCAGGGTCGGCCTTCGCGTCCGAGGGACGGTCCGGTGCCGCGTCCGGGTCGAGCCAGTCGCCCCACTGGAAGCCCTGGTCCCACAGCCCGGTGTCCGAGAGCGCGCCGACGACCGACTCCAGGTGCAGCACCATGCCGGGGTAATGCGCGGCGAGCCGGTCGCGGTCACCGTAGGCATGCCACAGTGCCTGGGGGACCCACACCGCTGCGTCTGCCCAGACCGCGGTCGGGACGTCGCGCATGGGCAGGTCGTCCGCACCGGGTGGCGGAGCGTACTTCAGCACGTCCGGCACCACGGCGGGCACGGCCCCGGTGCCGGAGTGGCGCGTCTCGGTCTCCAGGTCGAGGAGCCAGCCGTGCAGGAAGTCCGCGGCATCGAACTGGAAGCAGGCCGTCGGCGCGAACGCCGCGATGTCGCCGGTCCACCCCAGTCGCTCGTCGCGCTGCGGACAGTCCGTGGGCAGGGCGAGGAAGTTCCCCTTCTGTGAGCGCACGGAGTTCTCGACCAGCTGGTTCACGAGCGGCGAGGAACAGGAGAAGTTCCCGGTGCGACGGAGGTCGGAGTGGACGACGACGGCCTCCAGGTCTTCGACCGTCAACTCTCCCGGATATCCGATTACTTCGGCGTAGCGAAAACCGTGGAAGGTGAGAGTCGGCTCGAAGGCGTCGTCCTCGCCCGACAGGACGAACGTGTCGGTCGCATTCGCCGACCGCAGCGGCCGGACCGCCAACTCCCCTTCGGACAGCACCTCCGCGTGACGCAGGACTATCTCTGTCCCAGCCGCCCCGCGCGCACGCATCCGCACCCAGCCGACCAGGTTCTGCCCGAAGTCGACGAGCGTCCCACCGGAAGGCAGCACGCTGATATGGCGTGGCTTCAGGATCTCCTGACGGGTCACGACCGGACTCACCCTGGTGACGAACCGTGACCGGTCGACGTCCACTCGCCGCACCGGCAGCGCCTGCCGCGTCCCGCGCAACCGGGCGTCGATGCGCTGCCCGTCGTACAGGTTGTTCTCCACGGTGTCGGACGCGTGCGCCCGCCAACGCTCGCCGGTGCCCACCCGCTGTACGTGCCCGTCGGCGAACTCCACCTCCAGCTCGGCGATGAATCCCAGCTCGGGACCGTAGTTGAGCCGCATGCCGGTGAAGCCGAGATCGCCCCGCCACCAACCGTTGCCGAGGCGCACCTCGATGGTGTTCTCCGGCTCCAGGAGATGGTCCACGCGGTCCTCGCTCACCGGCAGGCGCCACTCGTAAGCCGACCAGCCGGGGGAGAGTAGGGCGTCGGACACCGGCCGGCCGTTGAGGCACGCCTCGTACACACCATGCGCGGTCGCGCTCAGGCGCGCGTTACGGACCTGCGCGGTGTCGCGGTCGAGTCGGAAGGAATGCGTGAGGACGACCGCCGCCGACCGTTCGGCGTCGCACGTGATCATGTCGCTGGAATCAAGCACACGGCTTCCCTGAGGTGTTGTCGATGGTGGGCAACGCACGCGGCAAAACCAAGTGATGGCTGCCGGCGGGGAGCTGACGGCTGCCACCGTCGGGGGCGACGAAGCGGATCGGTACGGGGCTGGAGACCGTGGCCTTCTCGCCTCGGATGTCGACCTCGACCTGTCCGTACGGTGTCGGAGCCGAACCCGCGATCTCGCGGAGCGGGCCTGGCCGGGGCGCGATCCGCACCCGCTCGAATCCGGGCAGGTCCGGAGCGATGCCCAGGACGTGCACCACCAGGTCGCGGGTCGGCGTGCTGGACCAGCCGTGCACCGGCGTGCCCCAGCCCCAGCACTCGCCGAACGTGTCGTAGCCGCCGTCAAGGAAGACCGACCAGTCGCGCACGAGGTCGACGATCCGCTCGGCGAGCCCCGCACGGGCCATGGCGTCGTGCACGGCGTAGCTGAAGAACGGCTGTGCCCGTACGACTTCCCGCTCGACGTCCCAGTCGATGCGCTGGATGCCGCGCCGCTGATCCTCTTCCTTCTGGATGTCGTAGCCCCCGTCACCGCCGATCCAGGACCGGGTGACGAGAGCGGACCGGTCGGTCATCGCCGTGGCGATCGCACGCCACCGCTCACGTGGCGCGAGACCGGACACGATCGCGGCGGCGTTCGCCGCCTGCGAGGCGGCCGGCCGGCGTTCACCGTCCACGAAGTGGTCGACGTACAGACCTCGGCGCGCGTCCCAGAAGTCCTCGAAGGAGGCGGCCACACCCGCGTGCCGCTCCCTGGCCCAGGCCGCGGAACCGGAGTTGCCCACCCAGTCGCACAGCTCCGCGTACTCGATGAGACCGCGGGCCCACAGTGCGGACACGATCGACGTGCGGCCGGTCGTGAAGACGCTGGACCAGTCCACCAGATTCCACTCCGGCAGATCGCTGAGCGTCCCGTGCTCGTCCAGGTGTTGCTCGTACCAGCGCAGCACCCGTTCCACGGTCGGCAGGTACGGGGCGAGGCGCTCGCGGTTTCCGGTGTAGCGGTAGAGGTTGTGCACACCATGGACCCAGTGGAGCGACCAGTCGGGGATGGTGAACCCCTGGAACTTCTCGAAGTCACCGGCCATGCTCAGCGGTAGGAGGCCGTCGGAGCGCGGCGAGTTGGCGAGCTCCGCATAGTGCTCCGCCAGACGCCAGTCCTCGTTCGTAGCCAGATGCACCATCTGGTGGACGACACCGTCGCCGGTCCAGGCGCGCTGCTCGCGGGTGGGGCAGTCCGTGAACGCGTCGAAGGAGTTCAGCTGCACCGTGCGGATGCCGGCTCGGTAGATCCGGTCGATCTCTTCGTCGTCGCTGCTGAAGTACGCCGACCCGATATGCGGGTAGACGTTCTCACGCACTACGACATCGACGATCGTCACCTCGGCGGCCCCGGGAGCGTACGTGGTGAGGTAGAGATAGCGAAGCCCGGCCAGCTCCAGTGCCGCGTACACCGACCGGCCGCCAGGACTGATGTACCGCGCCCCGGCCGCGTAGTCGGACGTGGTCTCGACGACGCCGACGGACTTGGCCTTCTCGCGGTATCCGAGCTCGAAGACGGTGCCGGCCGGGGCGTCCACGACCAGCTCCACGAAGCCTGCGGTCATGGCGCCGAAGTCGATGACCGCATCGAGCGTCCGGTCTGCTTCGAGCGCGGCGGAAAGCGGCAGGCGGCCCTCGGTGCAGACCGGATCGCCAGGCGACTCCAGATGCTGTACCACGCGTGAGCCCGGGTGCTCGCTCGCCCACACGGGCTTCTGACGGAGCCGGGCGTCCAGCACGGCGGCCGGGCGGATCGTGTCGCCGCCGAGTACAGCGATGGGGCGGGGGAGCAGCTTCCCGTACGGGCTGACCGGCGGCCGACTGCGTCCGAGCCCGCCCCAGTGCCGTGCCGTGAGGACCGTCGCCGTGGACCAGTGGCTGTCGTCGAAGCCGGGACGGGTCCACCCCGTCGGCAGTTCTCGGGCGTCCAGCACTTCGCAGGGCACGCCGAAGGTGCCCAGGGAGTGCCAGGCGGTGGAGCGGTGGACACGCCACGAGGCGTCGCTGACCAACTCGTCGGGCCCGCCCCCCAGGCAGTCCAGCACGAGGCACGCGTCTCCGTTGATTCCGCCCTCGGGCGCTGCCGCGAACCACCACGAGGTGGCACTGCCGTAGTAGGTGACCAGTACGGCGACCACGTTCGGGCCGGGCTCCAGGAACGGCGCGATGTCGAACGTCTCGTACCGCCAGCGGCGGGGCTGGGCCCGCACGGGCCCGCGCCCGGCCTCCTTGCCGTTGACCCACAGGACGAACCGGCTGTCCGCGGTGAGCCGCAGGGGCACGGTCATCGGCACGGAACCGAGGCGGAACTCCTTGCGGAAGAGCACGCGGGAGAATCCGCGCCCCGACAGCCCCCCGGAGGCTGTGTCGTCGCCCCCTGGGACCGGGGCCGGGTCGGCCCCGATCCAGTGGCCCCGCCAGGGCTCGTCGCGGTCACCGCCGGGGAGTCGTGCGCTCATGCCCCTGTCTCCAGCAGTTCTTTGCGCTTGCGGCGTCGGCGTGCCTGGACGTCGGGGTTCGGTACGGGTGTGGCCAATTGGAGCCTCTGTGTGTAGGGATGGGCAGGGCGGAGGGACACCTGCTCGCTGTCGCCGAGCTCGACGATCTCGCCGTCGTGCAGCACGGCGATGCGGTCGCTGATCTCCCGCACCACGCCCAGGTCGTGGCTGATGAAGAGGTAGGCCGCGCCGGTGTCGCGTTGGATCTCACGCAGGAGGTCGAGCACCTTGGCCTGCGTCGTCAGGTCGAGTGCGCTGGTGGGCTCGTCACAGATGATCAAGCTCGGCCGAAGGGCCAGAGCCCGGGCGATGGCGATGCGCTGCCGCTGGCCACCGGAGAACTCGTGCGGATGGCGCGCGCCGGTGTCGTCGGGGAGGCCGACCTGACGCAGCAGTTCCCGCACCCGCGTACGGCCGTCGCTCAGACCGGCCACGCGGAGCGGCTCCGTCAGGATGTCCTCGATCGTCATGGACGGATTGAGGGAGGAGTATGGGTCCTGGAAGACCACCTGGATGTCGCGGGCGAGATGACGCCGCCGGGACCGCGACAGACCGGTGATGTTCTGCCCGCGGAAGGTGATCGTCCCGCCCACGACCGGTGCGAGGCCCAGCAGTCCTCGCCCGATCGTGGTCTTCCCCGACCCGGACTCGCCGACGAGGCCCACGGTCTCGCCCGGCGCGATGGAGAACGAGACTCCCTTGACGATGTCGACCCGCTTCCGGCGGCTGCCGTAGGCGATCCTCATGTCCCGCACGTCGACCACCGCGGGCGGCTCGGTCTCGGATGTCGGCTCAGCCATCGGTGGGCACCTCCTCCAGGTCCACGACCCGGGTCGAGGACAACAGTTCCTTCGTGTACGGGTGGCGCGGGTGGGAGAAGATGCTCCGGACGTCCCCCGACTCGACGATGCGCCCGTCCTTCATCACGCTGACCGTGTCGCACAGGTCCGCGACGACACCGAAGTTGTGGGTCACGAGGAGCATTCCGAGGCCGCGTTCGTCGCGCAGTTCCCGCAGCAGGTCCAGGACCTCCGCCTGGACCGTGACGTCCAGGGCAGTGGTCGGTTCGTCGGCGATGATGACGTCCGGGCCGGCCGCGACCGCACCGCAGATCAGGACGCGTTGTGCCATCCCGCCGGATATCTGATGCGGATACAGGCCGAAGACGTGCTCCGGGTCCTTGATTCCGACGCGCGCGAGGAGAGCCAGCACCTCGCTCCTCGCCTCTGCCGCACTGAGGCGACGGACTGCGCGCAGACCCTGGACGAGTTGCGTGCCGACTGTGAAGCAGGGGTCCAGGTTCGTCATCGGCTCCTGCGGGACGTACGCGATGCGTCTCCCACGGCTGCGGGCCTGTGCCGCCGGATCCGCGAGCAGATCCTCGCCGTCGAAGACGACAGAGCCTCCGACCAGGGCATGGGCGCTCAGGATGCCGAGCACCGAGAACGCGGTCTGGGTCTTGCCGGATCCGGACTCGCCGACCAGACCCCGGATCTCTCCCGCGCGGATGTCGAGGTCGACGCCGTGCACCACCGCCGTCATACCTTCGTCCGCCGTGGGATACGCCACCCGCAGGCCACGTACGGACAGCAGGGCGTCCGTCGACGGCAGCGGTTCGTCCTCTGCTGTCTCCGTCTTCGGTCGCGCCGCGAATTCGGCGGCGAGTCGCGCCCGTCGGCGGCGCGGCATCGCGTGCTGCGCCGCACCCACCTGGAGCGCGTCGCGCAGCGCGTTGCCGAGCAGCACCAGGGCCAGACCCGTCAGGCTGATCAGTGTCGCGGGCCAGACCACGCTCCAGGCGTTGGTGTAGATGTTCGCGAAGGCCTCCTGGAGCATCGCACCCCAAGAGGCCTTGGACGGATCACCGAGGCCGAGGAAGTCCACGGCGGCCTGGATCGCGATGCCTCCGCCGAGCACGAACGCGCTCTGGATGATGACGGGTGCGCGCACGGCCCACAGGATGTGACGCCCGACGATACGAGTGTCCGAAAGCCCCATGACCTTGGCGGCGTCCACATAGAGTTCGCCGCGAACGCCGAGGACCACGCCCCGCACGAGCCGGAAGTAGGCCGGTGCCACCAGAACGCCGAACACCGTCATGGCGGCGACGAGATTGGGCCCGGTGAGCGTGTACAGCGCGATCAGCAGCACGATTCCGGGCAGCGTCATGATCAGGTCGGAGATCCAGTTGATGAGTGGATCGGCCGCCCCCCGCCGGTATCCCGCGACCAGGCCGGCCGGAACACCCGCGACCAGCGCACTGCACAGGATGATGACGCAGGCGAAGAGCGTCCGCTGTGTGCCCCACATGAGACGGGACAGGATGTCCCGCCCCGATCCGTCGCCGCCGAGGAGGTGCCCGGGGCTGAAGGGCGGCGCGTTCACGGCGTCGAGCTGTGTCGCGTTCGGTGCGTACGGCGCGAGCCACGGGCTGGAGAGACCGAACAGGATCGCGGCGGCCAGGAACACGAGGCATGCCAGGGCCATCGGATTGTGCAGGAGGCGCCTCACCCAGGCGCTCCGGCCGCGCCCGGCCGGAGCCGGCTCGGCCGCTTCCAGGGGCGCCGCGACGGGCTGCGTCGTCATGACGCCCTCGCTTTCGGATTGAGTGCTGCGGTGAGCAGGTCGGTCAGCAGGTTCACGACCGTCACCAGGAGCACGGTGACGGCGACACATCCCATGACCACCGGGACGTCGCTGCGAGATGCAGAGTCGGCGACGAGGACACCCATGCCGGGCAGCGCGAAGACCTGCTCGATGATCACGACACCGCCGAGCAGCCCGATGGTCAGCAAGGAGAGGACGGTCAGCCCCGGCCCGCCCGCGTTCCGCAGGACGTGCCGGTAGACGATCGCCCGCTCGGACATCCCCCTGGCGCGCAACGTACGGACGAAGTCACGTTCGAGTACGTCCTTGACCGCACTGCGGAACTGGGCAGCCGCGCTCGCGATGGAGCCGACGAGAATCGCGATCACGGGCAGGGTGACCGAGGCCGCCCACCCGCCGATCCCGACGTCGGGGGAGACGTATCCCGTGGCCGGGAAGATCGGTAGGGCGACGGCGAAAGCGAAGACGAGACCGATCGCCACGATGAAAGAGGGAACCGCCCCGCCTATCACGGAGAGGAACTGGAGCAGCCGGTCCGGCCAGCCGCCGCGGACGGCCGAGGCAACCCCCATCCAGACGCTGAGGACGATGGTGAGGACCAGGCTGATGACCATCAGCGCGAGCGTGACGGGGAACCTGATCTGAAGCGTGGACATGACCGGTTGCCCGGTGAAGAACGACTGCCCCAGATCACCGTGGAACAGGCTGGCGAGCCAGTGCTGGTACTGATCCAGCAGCGGCCTGTCCAGACCCAGTTGGACGACCTGGGCTTGCACGGCCTCGTCGGTCGCGCTCACACCGACGATATTGCGGGCGATGGCGACGGGCTTTGCGTACACCAACGCGAAGGTCACGAAGGTGACAGCGAGGAAGACCGCCGCGGCCCTGGCGACACGGATGCAGATGACTTTGACCATGAGAGGCGCCACTCTTGAGGGGTGGTTACCGGAAGTCGCTCAGCTTGGGAGCGAGCTGGTTGGGGTCGCTGGACTTCTTGATGCTGATGGCCTTCGGGTCGTAGCCGAAGAAGCTGTCCATGTACACCCACGGCGCGAACCACGCCTGGTCGATGACGTGCTGGTTGATCTCCCGCTGCGCTGTGTCGGCCGTCTCGCCCTTGCTGGTGAGAATGGTCTGCCAGAGCCGGTCGATCGTGGGGTCGGCGACCTTGTGGGTGTTCCAGGCCGAGGTCGGCAGCAGGGCGCCGTCGATGGTCAGGCGGGAGTCGCCGTGGTTGCCGAGCGGCCAGAAGATGATGGGGTACTTGCCGCTGAGCACGTCCAGGAGAGCGTTGGACCCGGACAACGTGACCTGCTTGGCCTTGATGTTGAGTTCCTTCAGGCCCTGGAGGACCACCGGCATGGCGGTGTCGTGGCCGGTACCGGCGATGAAGGGGATCTCCACGGAGAAGCCGTCGGCGTATCCGGCATCGGCCATGAGCTTCTTGGCGGCCGTGAGGTCATAGGGGTATGGATCCTTGATGCCGTCGATCCAGGCCGTGCTGTTCTCGCGGAAGATCTGCGGGGTGGGCTGGGCCTGTCCCTGGTAGAGCTTCTGTGCGATGGCGGTCTTGTCGAAAACCATGTTGATGGCGCGGCGGACTCGGACGTCGCCGAGTGCGGGGACGGTCTTGCCCTTGCGGTCCGTGATGAGCAGCCCGGCCCACTGTCCGTGCTGCGTCACCGACTTCAGGCCCGAGGACTTGAGCTGGCTCAGTGCCGAGGCGTCGGTGATCGCACCGGAGATCTGTCCCGTCTTCAGGGCGTTGATGCGTGCCGTCCGGTCGCCAAGGACCTTCAGAGTGATCTTCTTGTACGGATAGTGGTCCGCGTTCCAGTGGTCCGGGTTCTTGGTGAGCACGTAGACCGAACCGGGCTTGGAGGCGGCCGCGTCGTAGCGGTAGGGGCCGGAGCCCACCGGTGCCACGTCCCGCTTCTTCGACTTGAGGTATTCGGGACTGGCGATGGCACCCGAGCTCATGCACATGATCGTGGTGAGGTACGACTTCGGCTCCGGCGTCGTCAAGACCACGGTTTCGGCGTCCGGTGACGAGACCTTGACACCGGGGAGGAAGCTCTTTCCGCCCGGTGAGTTCACCTGGTACTCCAGTGCGGTCTTAACCGCCGAACCGTCCAGCTCGGTGCCGTCGCTGAACTTCATCCCATCCCGCAGATGCAGGGTGAGCTTGGTGTTGTTATCCGTGAACTCGTAACTCTTGGCGATGTTCGGCGAGATGTTGCCGACCTCGTCGCAGGTGAAGATCGTGTCGTACACCGCGTCCGAAGCCCACTGCACGGATCCCGGAAGCAACTTGGCCGGGTCCCAGCCAGGAATGTCCATCTCGAGCCCCAGGACCAGGTTGTCCTTACTGCTGGCGCCGGCGGCCCCGCCCGCACCGCCGCTGTCCGAACCCGCACTCGTGCAGCCGCTCATGACGAGTGCCGTCAGGAGCAGAGCGCTGCCCGTGACGGACGGAAGACCCCGGCGTCTTCTGATTGACATGTGTACTCCTCGACACGGTCCGGCCCCGCGGTTGTCCGCGAGGGCGGGGGAGTTGATGAAGGGATGGGGCAGCTCCTGGGGCGGCCCTCATGGGGGTCGACACCGGCCCTGGATGACTCAGACCTGTGAAACGGTTTCTGAGCTTTACTTGGAGTCTAGGTCTGGTGGCGTGAAAGCTGTCAAGCCCTGTGCAGTGGCTTCTGTCGTGAAGGCGGCCAGATAGCCGGCGGGGTGGTGCATTCGGCTCGCGCTGTTTGTGGCCGTGTCGAGACGAGGTGTAAAAGGGTTCACAAGATTGCCTTCGGGGGCATGCGGACGCTGCAATCCGATGCCGCTCGGCCCTGGGGCCCCTACGCCTCGCCATGTACAGGAGGATCAGGTGAACGTCCCCCGTGTCACGATTCGCGACGTCGCACGTGCCGCGGGTGTCTCACCCGCGGCGGTGTCCAAGGTGCTCAACGACGGTTACGGAGTCAGTGCGGTGATGCGGGAGAAGGTTCTGCACGCCGTGGGTGAGCTGGGGTACCGGCCGAACGCGGCCGCTCGTGCCATGCGGGGAAGGTCTCACACCGTCGGCGTCGTGGCCGATATTCGCGAGCCGATCGTGGGGCAGATCACAGAGGGCATCCAGGAAGGTCTCGAGGAATCCTCGCTCGATGTTCTGCTCGCACCAGCCGGAAGCGCTCGGGCACGTCAGCGCAGCTGTATCGACGCGATGCTGCACCGGAACCCGGACGGGCTGATCCTGGTTGTCCCCGCCCTGGCGTACAGCGCGTTGGAGGCTCTCGGGCAGATGATCCCGACCGTTCTGATAGGCAGACACGGCGGTGGCCGTCACTTCGACAGCGTGATGGACGACGACGCGATGGGCGCCAGGCTCGCCGTGGAGCATCTCGCCGGTCTGGGGCACGAGCGGATCTGTCATATCGCCATGCCGATGGGTGGGTTCCGCCGCCCTTCGGTGCTACCGCAGACGGCACGCGAGGACGGCTACGTCGCAGCGATGCGCGACCACGGCCTGGAGCCCGACGTCATCACGACCGACTACAGCGAAGAGGGTGGCCACACGGGTGCGTTGACCGCGCTGGAGCGCGCGGAACCGCCGACGGCCGTCTTTGCAGGCACCGACACAGTTGCACTGGGGGTGTTGCGGGCAGCCCATGAACGCGGCCTGCGAGTCCCGGAGGACCTGGCGGTGGTCGGCGCGGACAACATCCCGGTGGGCGCGCTGCCCCAGATCTCCCTCACCACCATCGATCCCGCCGGCAAGCTGAACGGTTCGACGAGCGCCCGGCTCATGCGCGAACGCATCGACGGTCGCCGCAATCCCGTAACCCACGCCATCACACCGTCGCTGATCATCCGAGGGACGACGGAACCACGAAGAGAGAGTGACCACCGATGACGAGAGCCTCCAACGCCTTGCACACGGCCATCAGGCCCGGCCAGGTGTGGCGAGACACGAACGGCAACCGGATCCAGGCCCACGGCGGCTCGATCCTGCATCACGACGGCACTTTCTACTGGTACGGCGAGAACAAGGAGAGATCGACACCCGGAAGCGGCGTATGGCACTGGGGGATCCGGTGCTACTCCTCGACGGATCTCTACAACTGGACCGACGAAGGCCTGATCATCCCGCCCGACGAGGACGATCCCACCTCACCGTTGCACCCGGCGCAGATGGTGGACCGGCCGCACATCATCCATGACGCGCGATCGGGCCGGTACGTGTGCTGGCTGAAGGTCATGGGCGCCGACGGCGTTCAGACCGCGACGATACTTGTCGCCGACCGTCTGCTCGGCCCCTACGAGATCGTGCGTACCGGGCTGCGCCCTCTCGGTATGAGCGCCGGAGACTTCGATCTCGCCGTCGCACCCGACGACGGCAAGGCCTACACCTACTTCGAGCGGGTCCACAGCGAGCTCATCTGTGCGGACCTCACCGACGACTACACCGGCGTCACGGGCTACTACTCCACCCACTTCCCCCGGCGGCAGCCGCCTGAAGTCCGGGAAGCTCCGTCCTACTTCAGCCGCCACGGGCTGCACTACCTGATCACGTCGGGCACCACTGCGTACTTCCCGAACCAGTCCGAAGCCGCTGTCGCGCAGACATACCACGGACCGTGGACCGTCCTCGGCGACCCTCACCCCGCGGATCCCACGGGCACGTCTTTCCGATCGCAGGTCAGCTCGGTCTTCCGGCATCCGGGCAAGAAGGACTTGTACATCGCGCTCGCGGACCGGTGGTTGCCGGACGTCCCTGCGGAAGTGGCCCAGCAGGCGCCCGGGCACTTCAGGCGCTTGTTCTCGGGTGAGGCGACCGGGCTTCGCACCCCCTTGGACGCGGTGGTGGTCGACACGTCCCGTGCCGACTACGTGTGGCTGCCCCTGCGGTTCCAGGGCGACATGCCGATCCTCGACTGGCGCGACGAGTGGCGGATCGAGGATTTTCAATGAGGAAAAATGAATCGATCCAAAGACCTTGACGTGGAGTAAAGGTGCCTCTACGTTACTCGCCGTTAACCCGTTCTCGCTGCGGTCGGACGCCGCGCATCGACGGACGACCTCCGACGAGCCGCACCCCTGGAGGCACCATGAGAAGACGAAGCATTCTCTTGCTCTCCGCCGCTGTTCCCCTGGCGGCCGCCCTCGGCCTGCTCACCGCACCCGCCCACGCTCAGACCTCCGCCTACGACTCGACCACCAAGTACGTGGCGATGGGGGACTCCTACTCCGCCGGTGTCGGCGGGGCCACCACCGACCTGGACTGCGGTCGCAGCCCACAGGGCTATCCCGCGCTCTGGGCCAAGGCCCACGGCATCACCTCGTTCACCGATGTGACCTGTGGTGGCGCGGTGACCGTCGACGTGCTGAGCAAGCAGCTCTCCGGGCTGTCCGCCGACACCGACGTCGTCACCATCACCATCGGGGGCAACGACACCGGCTGGGGAGAGAAGGTGCTGACCTGCCTGCAGTCCGGTGACGCGGCCTGCACCGCCGCCGTCGACCAGGCGGTGGCGAACATGCCGGCCGTCGGCTCCAAGGTCGACGCGACCTACGCCGCGATCAAGAATGCGGCGCCGAACGCGGACGTCTATGTGCTCGGCTACCCGAACCTGTTCGAGGCCACGGCTTCGTGCAGCGTGTGGATCGCCCCCAATCAGTTCCAGCGCAAGGAACTCAACCGGTTCGCCAGGGCGCTCAACCAGACCCTGTCCGCCAGCGTCGCCAAGGCCGGCTTCCGCTTCGTCGATGCTCAGCCGTTCTTCGCCGGGCACGCTGTCTGCTCCAGCAAGTCGTGGATCTACCCCATCGTCAACCTCACTGCGCTCCACCCCACGGCCGACGGCTACCGCCTCGGCTACCTGCCGGCGCTCACTTCAGCCACCGGCTGACCGCCAGTGCGGTTGGGCCCGATGGGGGAAGGGCCCAACCGCACTGCTCCTCCTCTCCGTTGCCAACATCCCCAGCGGGTTTGTGCGTGAGGTTGACTACGCAGCCCCGAGATTCTGACGTCACCGACGGCGACGTGCTCACCACCCTTGACGCCGCTTTCGCATCCGGGTGGGGCGACGTCCTCGTCTTCCGGGGTGTAGTGGGCGCCCCGGGCGAGAAGGTAATCGGCGTGCTCGCGCTGGGTGTGCATGGCGTCTGGTGACGACGGCGCCGACCCGCTCGGCGACGGGTGCCCGGCAGCGACTGAAAGCAGGTGATCTCGTTGGCCCTTCTGCCGACGTCCAGTCTGGCGAGGTCGCACCGGTCGGCACCGTGCACACGGTGAGAGCAAGCACGACAGTCAGGCGGTTGCCCGACCCGCCTGGGGCACGCGGGTCGGGGACCTTGGCCTCTTATCATCGACTGAGAGCCTGACCAAGTGGGGAAAGGTCGGGAAGGTGGCAGCTCGTCTACCTTAGGAGCCTTCCTGTGGCTGCGCAGTTTATGGATGCCAAGCAGACCGCCGAATACCTCAACGTTTCGCTGACTTGGCTATACCGTGATGCGCGTCGTCATGGGTTGGCGGCGTACAAGTTCGGCAGTGGCCGTAACGCCAAGCTGCAGTTCAAGATCAGTGACGTTCAGAGGTGGGTCTGTCAGCAGCAAGCTGCGTGAGCGTGGTCAGGGGGGTGAGGCATCGTATCCGAAATATCGCACCCCCCCCTGACCGAGCGTCATGCGACTAGCGCCATGTCCAGTACCTTGGCCGCTTGGCCGATGGATCCCGGCATGAGGTGGCGGTAGATCTTGAAGGTGACGTCGAGGTTCCGATGCCCCATCCAATCGGCGACGTCTGTAATCGGGACCCCATGGCTCAGACAGTTCGAAGCGAAGAAGTGGCGTAGCCCGTACAGCACCATCCCGTCCGGGATGTCTGCCGTTCCCGCGGCCTTCAGCCGGCGCCACTGATTTGCCATTTCCCAGTGAGGGTACGGCTGGGTCGGGTCTGTCGTTCGGCGGAGCAGATAGCCGTCGATCGAGCCATGCTTCTCCGCGTACTCCTCGATCGTGTCCCTGACGCTGGAAGGCAGCGGGACGTCACGGTGCTGCCAGGCCTTCCGGTGCTTCAAGGGGCCGTACCTCCCTGTTGACATGATGACCTGCTCCTTGATGCGGTAGACGTCGTCCGCGACGATGTTATTGAGGTTCACCGCTGCGGCTTCGCCATTCCGCAGCCCGCAGCCGCTCATCAGGTCGACGATCAGCTTGAATGCGTCGTCCCCCGCTTCGCGCAGGGAGTGGAGCTGGCGCAGGGTAGGGATGACCGCGCGGGACGGATCGTACTGAGGAGGCTTCACGCCGGTGAGAGGGCTCTCCGCGTAGAGGCCGAGCTGATGCGCATCCAGGAGAATTGCCCGCAGTTTGTCGAAGGCGTTGGCTTGTGTAGCCATGCCCGCGCTTGCCTGCTCCATGGTCCGGATGAAGCCGTCGACCACCTTGTGATCGAAGCTGTTCATGTGCCGGCTGCCGAGTGCCGGGAGGATGTGGTGCTCCATCAGTGACTCGAGGTGGCGCAGGGACGCAGGTGCCAGGTGTCGCTGCCCAGCGATCCACTCGGTCGCGTACTCCTGGAAGCGCATCGATCCGTATTTCTGTATCCGTTCAGCCCTTGCCTGGGACGAAGGACGTCCCCTCTTCTCCTTGTAGATCTCCGTCAAGCGAGAGATGGCCAGATCCTGGGTGCTGAATCCTGTTTCCTCTGTCTGCCTACCAGAGGCGCTGCGATAGCGAATCGTGTATGGGTGGAGGCACTTTGACCAGCGATTCTGTGGGTGCTCGCACTCCTTGAAGAATGCTCCCATGCCATGTGCGAGTGTGCGTGCCGCCATCTCCGAAGACTCCTTGTTTCCAATGCTGACCTTTTGCTGACCAGGGATGGTCCCCGAGCCTCCTGACCTGGGGGGAAACGGCATTTCCGTGATATGTGGTGGAACTTCATCGCTGGTTCGCACGACGATGTCAGTCGTGCACGCGAGGACTGGATGAAGGGGGTCAGGTTCGGTGACGTGAACGGGTATGAAGGGGGGCGCCTGTCCGCTCCTGAACTGCCGCCCGGATCCTTGAAGCCGCGGGGTCGGACGCGCTGATCAGGGGATCTTGTGCGCGCGGCGGGCGGGGGTGGTCTGAGTGCGACCGGGACCAGAACGTTGGGGCTGATTCGCATTTGCGCGTTTGCTGTGAGGGGCGTTTGCGTCCAGCCGTCGAGTGCGGGTGTCGCCAGGTGTGACCAGGTCCAGCCGGACCAGTGCTGACCCAATGCTGACCCAATGCTGACTTTTTTGATAGGTCGTCAGTTCTTGGGCTCGTGGGCTCGGTGTGCGTCCGGGCTCATCTCGACGGGTGTCCTGGAGCCTGGATGGGGCTGGTGTCCGGCAGTCAGCGGTTTGCGGGCGCGAAAGCTCTTCGGCCGGACCGCTCGCCATGCAGGTGGTGCTACGGCTTTGGAGGGATTCCACAACGGGGCCTCGGTGGCTGTGAAAGTGCTCGCGCGGACAGGACCCGGGGCGGGCAACCCCCTCTTCGGTGTCCACCGGTACACCTCCTCTCGCGCAGAGAGGACGGCCGCTGCTCCCCACGGACAGGTTCATGAGGGCCGGGCCTCCGCGTCGGCGGGGAAGAGGGGCGCGCCCGGAGGTGTTCTTTGCTCGGAACATCCCCGCGTCGGCGAGGAAGACGACCTCGACACCTCCGCGAAAATGTCCGCGGTCGGAACACCCCCGAGTCGGCGGGAAAGACAGCATCGGTCGGCCCGGCGCCGTCACCCTGAGCGGACCCCCCCGTTACCTTTTCCGTGGCTTCGCAATAGGGCCTTCGGTCTTCGGGCCCGGCATGACTTCCCCCGTTATGTTTTCTGCGGCTCCGCAATGGGGCCGCTGGCCTCCGGGCCTGGCATGACTGTGTCCCCCTGTCGAACGGATGACCTGGGGGGTG
>NZ_JBHZCI010000053.1:0-39863 GCF_042755185.1 Streptomyces sp. NPDC059166
CGCATCGACCTGCCGCAACGCAGCGTCCATGTAGCGCCCGGCGAGTTGTTCGTGGTGCCGCGGGGTGTACAGCATCGAACAGCGGCCGAGGGCGGCCGCCCCTCCTCGCGCGTACGCCCCGGTCAGAGGGCGAGGTGCCTGCGCAGAGCCGTGTCGATCTCGGTCAGACGCTGCCGGGGAACAGCGCCTACGCGCCGGAGAAACCGCTCGTGAGCCATGGCACGCACCTGCTCGCACTGCACCTTGGAGTCCCTGGGCATGCCTGACTCGTCGGCGCGCAACAACACCTGGAAGGGGTAGACACGGGTGGTGTTCGAGGTCAGCGGCACGACCGTCACCACACCCCGGCCGGTCCGCGCCACCACCGCGTTCGCGCCGTCGTTGGAGATGATCACGGAAGGGCGGGCCTTGTTCGCCTCGCTGCCGCGTACCGGCTCGTAGTCGACCAGGTAGATGTCACCGCGCTTCATCGGTGAGTCCGTCCCCCGAGAACCGGTCCCAGAACGCGGCGTCCTCGCTCGCGTCCCACTCGGCGAAGGCCGCGTCGTAATCAGCCTCCAGGTTGGCGGCACGCAGCGCCTCGATGGCCGCGTGTATGACCGCGGACCGCGAATCCGCGTCGGTCTTCGCGGCGTACTCGTCGACGAAGGCGACATCCTCCTGCGGCAGGCTCACACTGATCTTCATACTCCGATGCTACCACCGGTAGGAATGCCTTGCCTACCGGTGGCGCCCGGACGGTGGCCCCCGGTGCGTGAGGCCCGCCGGGCGGTCCATGCGCCCCGGCCGAAAAGGGACATCGCGTTGCGCCCACCCCACGTGGAAGGATGGCGAAAAACGTCGCACTGCAAGGAGATGACCGCGTGCCTGGCACGAATCTGACCCGCGAAGAGGCACAGGAGCGGGCGCGCCTGCTGACCGTGGACGCGTACGAGATCGATCTCGACCTCTCCGGCGCACAGGAGGGCGGCACCTACCGGTCCGTCACCACCGTGCGCTTCGACTCCGCCGAGGAGGGCGCCGAGACGTTCATCGATCTCGTCGCCCCGGCGGTCCACGACATCGTGCTGAACGGCAAGGACCTGGACATCGCCGCCGTGTTCCGGGACTCCCGGATCGCGCTGAAGCACCTCCGGGCCGGCGCCAACGAGCTCAAGGTCGTCGCCGACTGCTCGTACACCAACACCGGTGAGGGCCTGCACCGCTTCGTCGACCCGGTCGACGAACAGGCCTACCTCTACACGCAGTTCGAGGTGCCGGACGCCCGCCGGGTGTTCGCGAACTTCGAACAGCCCGACCTCAAGGCAACCTTCCGCTTCACCGTGAAGGCGCCCGCCGGCTGGACGGTGATCTCCAACTCGCCGACCCCCGAACCGAGCGGCGACGTCTGGTCCTTCGAGCCGACCCCGCGCATCTCCACCTACATCACGGCCCTCATCGCCGGGCCGTACCACTCGGTGCACAGCAGCTACGAGCGCGACGGCCGGACGGTCCCGCTCGGCATCTACTGCCGCCCCTCGCTCGCCGAGTACCTGGACGCCGACGAGATCTTCGCCGTCACCCGGCAGGGATTCGACTGGTTCCAGGAGAAGTTCGACTACGCGTACCCCTTCGCCAAGTACGACCAGCTCTTCGTCCCGGAGTTCAACGCCGGGGCGATGGAGAACGCCGGTGCGGTCACCATCCGCGACCAGTACGTCTTCCGGTCGAAGGTGACGGACGCGGCGTACGAGACGCGGGCCGAGACCATCCTGCACGAGCTGGCCCACATGTGGTTCGGCGACCTCGTCACCATGGAGTGGTGGAACGACCTCTGGCTGAACGAGTCGTTCGCCACCTACACCTCGATCGCCTGCCAGGCCGACGCCGAGGGCTCGAAGTGGCCGCACTCCTGGACGACGTTCGCCAACTCCATGAAGACCTGGGCGTACCGGCAGGACCAGCTGCCCTCGACGCACCCGATCATGGCGGACATCCAGGACCTCGACGACGTCCTGGTGAACTTCGACGGGATCACGTACGCCAAGGGCGCCTCGGTCCTGAAGCAGCTCGTGGCCTACGTCGGCAAGGACGCGTTCTTCAAGGGCGTGCAGGCCTACTTCAAGGCGCACGCCTTCGGGAACACGCGTCTGTCGGACCTGCTGGGCGCGCTGGAGGAGACCTCCGGCCGTGACCTGAAGACCTGGTCGAAGGCGTGGCTGGAGACGGCCGGGATCAACATCCTGCGCCCGGAGATCGAGACCGACGAGAACGGCCACGTCACCTCCTTCGCCGTGCTCCAGGAGGCCCCGGCGCTGCCCGCCGGCGCCAAGGGCGAGCCGACGCTGCGCCCGCACCGGATCGCCATCGGCTGCTACGACCTGGACGAGGCCGGCAAGCTCGTCCGCACCGACCGGATCGAGCTGGACGTCGACGGCGAGCGCACCGCGGTGCCCTTCCCGGCAGAGAAGGCCCGCCCCGCTGTCGTCCTGCTCAACGACGACGACCTGTCGTACGCGAAGGTCCGCCTCGACGAGGAGTCCCTGCGCGTGGTGACCGGGCACCTGGGCGACTTCACCGAGTCCCTGCCCCGGGCGCTGAGCTGGGCCTCCGCCTGGGACATGACGCGCGACGGCGAGCTGGCCACGCGTGACTACCTGGCGCTGGTCCTCTCGGGGATCGGCAAGGAGTCCGACATCGGCGTGGTGCAGTCGCTGCACCGCCAGGTGAAGCTCGCCCTGGACCTCTACGCCGCCCCGGAGTGGCGGGAGGCCGGCCTGAACCAGTGGACCGAGGCCACGCTCGCGCACCTGCGCGCGGCCGCCCCCGGCAGCGACCACCAGCTGGCCTGGGCACGTGCGTTCGCGGCGACGGCCCGCAGCCCGCTGCACCTGGACGTGCTGCAGTCGCTGCTGGACGGCACCCAGGAGATCGAGGGCCTCGCCGTCGACACCGAGCTGCGCTGGGCGTTCGTGCACCGCCTCGCCGCGACGGGCCTCATCGACGAGGAGGAGATCGCGGCCGAGTACGAGCGTGACCGGACGGCCGCGGGCGAGCGCCACGCGGCGTCCGCACGCGCCGCCCAGCCGTCCGAGGAGGCCAAGGCCGAGGCGTGGGCATCGGTCGTCGAGTCGGACAAGCTGCCCAACTCCCTCCAGGAGTCGGTCATCACGGGCTTCGTCCAGACCGACCAGCGTGAGCTTCTCGCTCCGTACACGGAGAAGTTCTTCACCGCGGTCAAGGAGGTCTGGGACACCCGGAGCCACGAGATGGCCCAGCAGATCGCGGTCGGCCTGTACCCGTCGCTCCAGGTCTCCCAGGAGACCCTGGATGCCACCGACGCCTGGCTGGAGTCCGCACAGCCCAGCGCGGCGCTGCGCCGCCTGATGTCGGAGTCCCGCTCGGGCGTGGAGCGCGCGCTGCGCGCCCAGGCGGCGGACGCCGCGGCGGCCACCGCGTAGCGGTCCGGCGCAGGCACGCGTGAAGGGGGCACCCCGGCCGGGGTGCCCCCTTCGTCGCCTTCGCGGGCGGTGCCCACGTGTGGAAACCGCCCGGCGGGCAGGCGCCGGGGCGCTGCCGCCCGCCGGGCGGGAGTCGGGGGGTCGCGGTGGATCAGGCCACCGATTCCTCGTAGCGGCGGGTCAGCGCGAGGGCGCCGGCCTCGGTCGGTGTGCCGTGCAGCCGCATCCGGGCCACCCCGCCGTCGGGGAAGGCGTCGAGGCGGACGTGGGTGACGACGGCCTCCGCGTCCAGGACGAAGCGGTGGACGGTGTCGGGCTGGAGGCGGGTGCGCGGGATGATCTCGAACCACTCGCCGTCCTCGCCGTCGCGGCCCTGGAGGCTGATCCAGCCCGCCGAGTTGCCCTTGAGGTAGGCGGTGTCGATCTCCACGGCGCGTACCGCGCCCTGGGCGGGCAGGCGGAAACGCACCCAGTCGTTGGTGTCGCGTACGCGGCGCCGCCGGTTCTCCCAGCCGTCGTCCATCTTGCGGGAGGTACCGGGCAGGATGATCTGGGCAGGCGAGGAGTAGAAGCGGTCCGATGCGTCCTCGTACATGCCGCCGTTGAGGATCGAGATCAGGTCGATCGTGCCGAGCGCGGCGATCCAGGCCGGGTCGGGCACGACCTCGCCGTGCACGCGGAGGCGGGCGATGCCGCCGTCGGGGTGCTGGCAGAGCCGGACGTGGGTGTAGCGGCGGTCACCGGTGATCTCGAAGGCGTTGGCCGCGTGTCCGCGCACGGGCGTCGGCGGGACGATCTCCTCCCACTTCACGTCGTCCGCGAGGAGCTGCTCGGGGCCCGGGGCGCCTTCGACGGCGGTCGCCTGCACGGAGACGCGCTGCGGGTAGTTGCCCCGGAAGTGGGCGGTGTCGACGATCAGGCCGCGGATGATGCCGGGGGCACCGAGCCGGACGATCGCCCAGTCGTGCTCTCCCGGCGCGGGGAAGGGGTGGTCCGCGTCCGCGCCGCGGCGGCGGCGGGTCTCCCAGCCGTCCATGATCTTGCCCTTGTGGCCGAAGCGCTCGGGGTCGAAGACGGCGGGCTCACGGATCAGCAGGTTCTCGCGCTCGGCGAAGAACTCGTCGTTGGCCGCGATCACGCCGGCACCGAGGCGGCGGTCCGCGAGGTCCACGAGCTCGGTGAAGGAGAGACCGGTGGCGTGGCGGTAGTCGGCGTAGGGGTCGCCCCCGCCGTAGGGGGCCGCGTCGTTCGCGTGGGGGTCGGAGTCCTGGAATGCGGTCTCGTTCGCGTCGGTGGTCATGTGACGACTGTGGTGCACCAGGACCTGTCAGGTCCATCGAAAGTTTTCGTACAGTTCCTTCAGTTCTGCTGAACGATTCTCGTGGCGGAGCCCTGGGCGGCCGTCCGGGCCACCCGCTGGAGCGCCGCCAGTACCCGCTCCACCGCGGGGCCCCGCTCCGCGCCCTGCCGGACGGCCGCCACCACATGGCGCTGCGGACGGTCCGACTCCAGGACCCGCATCGCCACCCCGCCGCCGCAGCGGTCGGCCGCGGACGCCATCCGGGGCACCAGGGCGACACCCATCCCGGCCTCCACCATGGCCAGGATCGCCGTCCAGCCCGAGGCGCTGTGGGCCTGCTCCGGCACGAAGCCGGCCGCTTCGCAGGCGGCGGTGGTGATCTCCGACCAGGGGCCCGAGCCGCCGAAGATCCAGGGCTCGGAGGCGAGGTCGGCGAGCCTGAGGCCGGGAGCCCCGGCCAGGGGATGATCCGCCGGCAGTGCGACGTCCAGGGGATCGGCCAGAAGCGGCAGCAGCGTGAAGCGGGGATCGCGGGCCGTGGGGGCGTGCGCCGCCAGGGAGAGAGCCAGGTCCACGTCCCCGGCGGACAGGAGCTCGTAGGCCTGCGCCGCCTCCGCCTCCCGTACCCGCACCTCGGGCCCGGGCCGGTCGTCCGTCCGCAGCAGGCGCACGGCGGGGACCACGAGGGCGGGCACGGCCGTGGAGAAGGCCCCGACACGCACCAGGCCGGCCTCGCCGCGCAGATAGCCGGTCAGCTCGGCGTCGGCCCGCTCCAGTTGCGCGAAGACCGCCTCGGCGTGACGCAGCACGAGGTGCGCGGCGTCGGTGAGCCTGACCCGGCGGCCCTGCGCCTCCAGGAGCGGCACCCCGAGCTGTCTGGAGAGGTTGGTGAGCTGCTGGGAGACGGCGGACGGGGTCATGAGCAGGACCTCTGCCGCGGCGGTGACGGTGCCCCGGTCGCGCAGGGTGCGCAGGATACGGAGCTTCTTGACGTCCCACTCGGTCATGGGCGAGAACCTACCCGGCCTCCGGACATGCCGGTGCGCCGCGCGGTACGTCGTACCGCGCGGCGCACTCGGGGAGCAGCTGACTAGGCCCGCTTCTTGGACTTGTCGAGCACCATGACCAGGCCGATGATCACGGCGAACAGCACCAGCGGCAGTGCGACGTAGAGACCGAGGGTCTCCATCACGTTCAGGCCGGGGCCCGGGTCGTCACCGTCGTCGCGGGTGAGTGCGAGCGCGGGGGACGACATCAGCAGCATCATCAGCGTCGTACCGGCCGCGACGGCGCCGGCGCGCATAGCGTTCTTCTTGTCCACGGTGCAAACGTAGCGAACGCCTACGAGGGGCGCGCGCCCGGGGGTGCCGTAGGGGACGCGCCGCCCTCGGCCATGACGGCCATCAGCCGGTGCAGCCTGGGCGAGGCGGTGATCTCCTCCAGGGTGACGGGGAGGCCGTCCGCGTCGGCGACGGGCAGGCGCCAGTTGGGGTACTGGTCCCAGGTGCCGGGGAGGTTCTGCGGACGGCGGTCGCCCACGGTGTCCGGCAGCCAGACCCCCGTCATACGGGCCGGGGTGCTCAGCAGGAAGCGGTGCACCGCGCGTACGGCCGCCTCCTCGTCCCCCTCGCCCTCGGGCAGCAGCCGGAGTCTCGCCAGGTAGGCCAGCCACTCGGCGGTGTCGGCGGCGTCCGTGGCCGCCTCCTGCTCGAGGTCGCCGGCGAGCAGGCCCAGGCGGTGGCGGAGCGTCACGTGCTCGCCCGTCAGCCGGGCGGCCGTGGACGGCAGGTCGTGGGTGGTCGCCGTGGCCACGCAGTCCGCACGCCACTGCTCCGGTCGCAGGGGGCGGCCGGTGCCGCCCCAGTCGCGCTCGAACCAGAGGACGGACGTGCCGAGCACCCCGCGCCGGGCGAGTGCCTCACGCACACCGGGCTCGACGGTGCCGAGGTCCTCCCCTATGACGACGGCGCCCGCCCGGTGCGCCTCCAGGACGAGGACCGCGAGCATGGCTTCCGCGTCGTGGCCGACATAGGCGCCCTCGGTGGGCGGACGCCCCTCGGGGACCCACCAGAGCCGGAACAGGCCCATCACATGGTCGATGCGCAGCGCCCCCGCGTGGGCGAGGAGACCGCGCAGAAGCGCGCGGTAGGGGGCGTAACCGGACGCCGCGAGGGCGTCGGGCCGCCAGGGCGGGAGCCCCCAGTCCTGGCCGTGGGCGTTGAAGGCGTCGGGGGGCGCGCCGACGGACATGCCGTGCGCGAAGGCGTCCTGCTGCGCCCAGGTGTCCGCGCCGTCGGGGTGCACACCGACGGCGAGGTCGTGGACGATGCCGACGGCCATCCCGGACTCCCTCGCGGCGCTCTGCGCCGTGGCGAGCTGGGTGTCGGTGAGCCAGGCCAGCCGGCAGTGGAAGTCGACCCGGCCCAGCAGGTCCGCGCGGGCGCGCGCGCTCTGCGCGGAGCGGGGGTCCCGCAGCCCTTCCGGCCAGGAGCGCCAGTTCGGGCCGTGCACCTCGGCGAGGGCGCACCACAGGGCGTGGTCCTCCAGGGCCTGTCCCTGTTCGGCGAGGAAGTCGCAGTAGGCGGCGCGGCGTCCGGGCGTCAGCGGGACCTCGTGGATGAGCTCCAGGGCCTGCCTCTTGAGCTCCCAGACCGCGTCCCGGTCGATCAGCGCGCCCTTGTTCAGGACGGCCTCCCGGAGCGCCGCGGCCTCCTGCCGCAGGTCGTCGAGGGCCGCCCTGCCGGGCTCGTCGACGTGCCCGTACTCGGGGATCGACTCGATGTGCAGATGGACCGGGTCGGGGAACCGGCGCGAGGAGGGACGGTACGGGGAGGGGTCGGTCGGCCTGCCGGGGAAGGCCGCGTGCAACGGGTTGACCTGGACGAAGCCGCTCCCCTGGGTGCGCCCCGCCCAGGCGGCGAGGTCGGCGAGGTCGGCGAGGTCCCCCATCCCCCAGGAACGGGTGGAGAGCAGCGAGTAGAGCTGGACGAGGAATCCGTGTGTGCGCCCGGGCGGCTGGGGCACCCGGTCGGGGGCGACGACGAGCGTGGCGGTGGCGTGGCGCCGGTCCGGGGTGCGGGCGGTCAGCCGGTGGACGCCCAGGGGCGGTTCGGTCCACCACGCGGGGGTGACCGGCTCCTCCCCGGCGGGCGTGGGGGCGGGGAGCACCCGCATGCGGAGGGAGGTGGCCCTTCCGGTGTCCCCGGGCTCGGGGTCGACCGTCAGGACCGTGCCGGACGGGAGGGCGGTCAGAGGAGCCGGCAGCGGCTCTCCCGACCAGGCCACCACCGTCGGTGGGAGCAGCCGGGAGACCGCCGCCGATTCGGCTGCGGCGAGTGATCTCGCCACCCCTTCGGGCGTGTCGGCGTCGACGCCCAGCGCGGCGAGCACGGCGGTGACCGTGTCGTCGGGGACGGACACCGTGACGTCCGCGGAAGGGGAGAAGGAGGTGGCGACGCCGTGCAGTGCGGCGAGCCGGGACAAGCCCATTCAGACTCCTGGGGACTCCATGCCCCCTGCGGTGCCGGGTGCTGTCGGCTCGCTGGTCAGAGGGGCGACGGCGGCGAGCGGTGGCTCGCTCGTGAGGGGTGTGGCGTCGGCGAGCGGGGGCTCGCTGGTGAGCGGGGCGTCGGCGAAGACTCCTTCGCCGGTGAGGTCGGAGACGTAGGCGAGCGGGAGCTCGCTGATCATCGGGGGGACGGCCGAGGGTGTCTCGCCTGCCAGCGGATCGGGATCCGTGTGGCTCGGCACCTGTTTGGAGAGGGCGGAGAGCAGAAGCTGCGCGGATGCGGGCACGTTGGCCTCCTGGCCGTGGACAACAGGACACAGCAGGCCTACCCAACGGGAGCGCCAGCACCCGTCGACGTGACACATGCGTTATGACAACGATCCCAACGTGCCGTGGGTCACACTCCGTTCCCTCGCCTGCCTGGAATGGGCCGTTTTCGGCCAGTCGACAGTTTCCCCCCGCCTCCCACGCGCCACACCGGTGACACATCGGGCATTGACGGCGAACCGGCCACGCACATTGACACCCCCGCGCCCGGGTGGTGGGCTCGGACGTCACCGCGGGGCGAGGTCGGAACGAGGGGGCGGGCGTGCAGCTCAGGCGCAGGAGGCAAGCCACGGCCGTCGCCGTGGCCGTCATCGGTGGGCTGCTCGGCCCGGTCGCACCCGCCGCCGTAGCGGCTCCGGTCGCACCCGCCGGTTCCGCCGCGGCCACGGCGGACCGCGCCGACGACGGCCGGATCCCCTCGGTGTGGCCCCGCCCGCAGTCCATGAGGACGTCCGGCCGGCCCGTCGGCCTGGGCACCGAGGTCACCCTCCTCACCGGCCCACGGGCCGATCCGTACGCCGTGGACGCGCTCAGGGCGCTGCTGCGCGAGTCCGGCGTCCGTACCGTGCACGAGGCCCTGCCCGGCCGCGGCCCGGTGATCCGGGTCGGCGGCACCGGCGCGGACGCGGCACTGCGGGAGATGGGCGCGGCCGGGCGCGCGGACCTGCCGTCCGGCGGGTACCGGCTCGCCGTCGGTGCGGCCGGCGGCCGCCCCGCCGTCGCCCTGGACGGGGTCGGTGAGGACGGCGAGTTCCACGGGGTGCAGACCCTGCGCCAGCTGGTGAAGGGCGGCACCGTCGCCCCGGCCGTGGTCCGGGACTGGCCGGGAACGGCCGTACGCGGCATGGCCGAGGGGTTCTACGGACAGCCCTGGAGCCAGGAGGAACGGCTCGCCCAGCTCGGCTTCATGGGACGCACGAAGCAGAACCGCTACCTGTACGCGGCCGGCGACGACCCGTACCGCCAGACCCGCTGGCGGGAGCCCTACCCGGCGGACCAGCGGGCCGGTTTCCGGGCGCTGGCGCGCAAGGCCCGCGCCGAGCACGTGACACTCGGCTGGGCGGTGTCCCCCGGACAGGCCATGTGCATGGCCTCGGACGCGGACGTGCGGGCGCTGACCCGGAAGATCGACGCGATGTGGGCGCTCGGGGTACGGGCGTTCCAGCTGCAGTTCCAGAACGTCAGCTACAGCGAATGGCACTGCGACGAGGACGCGGAGAAGTTCGGCAGCGGCCCGGAGGCGGCGGCCGGGGCCCAGGCCCGCGTCGCCGGGGCGGTCGCCCGGCACCTCGACGAGCGCCACCCGGGGGCGGCGCCCCTGTCGGTGATGCCGACCGAGTTCTACCAGGACGGCGCCACCGACTACCGCGCCGCGCTCGCCTCCGAGATGGACGCCCGGGTGCAGATCGCCTGGACGGGCGTCGGGGTGGTGCCGAGGACCATCACCGGCAAGGAGCTGGCGAGCGCCCGGGTGGCGTTCCGCCACCCGCTGGTCACCATGGACAACTATCCGGTCAACGACTACGCGCAGGACCGCATCTTCCTCGGCCCGTACACCGGCAGGGACCCGGCGGTGGCGAGCGGGTCCGCCGCCCTGCTGGCCAACGCCATGCAGCAGCCCTCGGCCTCGCGCGTCCCGCTGTTCACCACCGCGGACTTCGCCTGGAACCCCAAGGGCTACCGGGCGCAGGAGTCCTGGCAGGCGGCCCTGGACGACCTGGCGGGCGGGGACCCCTCCGCGCGCGCCGCGCTGGGCGCCCTGGCGGGCAACAGTGCCGCCTCTGTGCTGGGGGGCGAGGAGTCCGCCTACCTCCGGCCCCTGATCTCCGCGTTCTGGTCCTCCCGCACGACGGGGGACCCCTCGGACCGGGCGGGACGTGACAAGGCCGCGCGTGAGCTGCGGGCCGCCTTCGGGGTGATGCGCGAGGCTCCGGAGCACCTGGGGACCCCCGCGGCCGGCCACCTGGAGGCCGAGGTGGGTCCGTGGAGCCGGCAGCTGGCCCGGTACGGCCGTGCGGGCGAACTGGCCGTGGATCTCCTGCGGGCGCAGGAGCGCGGGGACGGGGCGGCGGCCTGGCGGGCTCAGCTGGCGCTCGAACCGCTCCGCGAGGAGATCGGGGCGAGCCGGGCCACCGTCGGCAAGGGCGTGCTGGGCCCCTTCCTGGACCGGGTCCTGAAGGAGGCCGAGGCCTGGAACGGCACCGACCGCGACTCGGGCGAGGTGAGCCGCGACGCGCACGGCTACACTCTCCGGCTCGGCCGCGCCCGCCCGCTGGAGGCGGTCACCGCGCTGACCCGGCCGGGTGACTCCGCCCAGGACACCGCCCTGGAGGCCCATGTGCCCGGGGAGGGCTGGCGTGACCTCGGCCCCCTGTCGGCCGAGGGGTGGACACAGACCGCGGCGAAGGGGCTGCGGGCGGACGCGCTGCGGGTCTCGGCCCGCTCCGCGGGCCCCGTCCTCGTCGGACCGCCCCCGCCGGGGGTCACGGGTGCCGCGCCCGCTTCGCCGGGCGCTCCGGAGGTACGGGCGCTGGTGCCCTGGTTCGGGGACGAGCCCGCGGCCCGGCTCGACCTCGACCGCCCGAGGACGGACGCGGTGATCGGCGGCGGCACCCAGCGGGTGGCCGCGCGGCTGGCCGGGGGCCGGCCCGGCCAGGTGGAGGGGACGCTCAGGGCCGAGGCGCCCGAGGGCATCGAGGTGAGAGTGCCGGAACGGACGGCCGTCACCGGCGGCTCGCGTGCCGACGTCCCCGTGGAGATCAGCGTGCCGGCCGGAACCCCGGCGGGCACGTACGAGGTTCCGCTGAGCTTCGCCGGGCAGCGGAGCACCCTCACCGTACGGGCCTTCCCCCGCACGGCGGGGCCCGACCTCCTCCGCACGGCCAGGGCGTCCTCGTCGGCGGACGAGACGCCCGACTTCCCCGCCGCGGCGGCCTCGGACGGCGATCCCCGGACCCGCTGGTCCTCACCGGCGGAGGACGGCGCCTGGTGGCAGGCGGAGCTGGCCGCGCCCGTGCGGCTCGGCCAGGTCGTGCTGCACTGGCAGGACGCCTACGCCGGCCGCTACCGGATACAGGTCTCCCGCGACGGCCGGAACTGGCGTACGGCGGCGACCGTGCGGGAGGGCTCGGGCGGCCGCGAAACGGTCCGGATGGACGCGAAGGACACCCGCTTCGTCAGGGTCCAGGGCGACGAGCGGGCCACGGAGTACGGGTACTCGCTGTGGTCGGTCGAGGCGTACGCCGTCGCGGAGAAGGCCCCGGATCCCCGCTGAGGCCACCGCGCAGAGGATCCGGCCTCGGGCTGAAACCCCGCCGAGGGCACCTCTCCGGGGATCCGGCATCAGGCTGACACCCCGCTGAGGCCACCGCGCAGGGGATCCGGTATCAGGCGGAGACGCCGTCGATCCGGGCCATCACGTCGTCCGCGCCGAACGGCTGCAGGTAGGGCAGCCAGCGCGGGTCGCGGTGGCCGGTGCCGATGATCCGCCAGGCCAGTCCGCTGGGCGGCGCGGGCTGGTGGCGCAGCCGCCAGCCCAGTTCGGGCAGGTGGCGGTCCGCCTTGACGTGGTTGCAGCGGCGGCAGGCCGCCACCACGTTGTCCCATGCGTGCAGACCGCCGCGACTGCGCGGGATGACGTGGTCGACGCTGGTCGCGGCGGCGCCGCAGTACATGCAGCGTCCGCCGTCCCGGGCGAAGAGCGCCCGGCGCGTGAGGGGGACGGGCCCCCGGTAGGGGATGCGCACGAACCGCTTGAGGCGGACGACGCTGGGGGCCGGCACGGCGCGGGTGGCGCTGTGCATGAAGGCGCCGGACTCCTCGAGGCAGACTGCCTTGTTCTCGAGGACGAGGACGAGAGCGCGGCGCAGGGGTACGACGCCGAGCGGCTCGTACGAAGCGTTGAGAACCAGGACGTGCGGCACGTGTCTGCCTCCTTGTACGCCGGCGACGCGTGGCTCGCGCCGGGACGATCCGTTCCAAGTCTCTCCTCATGCCTGGTCCGAGCGCCACCACGTGCGGGTAACGGGCCGAAGGGATTTTCCTCACCCGGGGCGCCGTACGGGACCGTCCGCCCGTGAATGCCGCCCGGGTGGGGCGTCCGGTGCCGCGGCGGGGACGGGCGGTCGCCCTGTGGCACCGGGTGAGACGCGTATCTCTCCCGTCATCGGCAACGAACCGCCCTCCCGGCTTCGTTACTGTTGTTGGTCTGCCGTCGCCCAGCTGGAGGTCCCCGTCGTGCCCCTGTCCGCCCTTCTGTCCGCGGCTCCCTCACCGGGGGGCGGCGGTTCGCTGGACGAAGCCGCCGAGCGGGCCGGCAACGCCGCAGGCTGGGTCGAGGAGAACTGGTCCACCTGGCTGAACACCGGCCTCCGCATCATCTTCATCGCGGCGATAGCGATCGTCCTGCGCTATCTGATCCGGCGCGCCCTCACCAACCTCATCGACCGGATGAACCGCAGCGCCCAGGCGGTGGAGGGCACGGCCCTCGGCGGGCTGCTGGTCAACGCGGAACGCCGCCGCCAGCGCTCGGAGGCGATCGGTTCCGTACTCCGCTCGGTCAGCTCGTTCGTGATCCTCGGTACGGCGGCCCTGATGATCCTGGGCGCCTTCCAGATCAACCTGGCCCCGCTGCTGGCCTCCGCGGGGGTCGCCGGTGTGGCGCTGGGCTTCGGCGCGCGCAACCTCGTCACCGACTTCCTCTCGGGCGTCTTCATGATCCTGGAGGACCAGTACGGCGTCGGCGACACGATCGACGCGGGGGTGGCCTCCGGTGAGGTCATCGAGGTGGGCCTGCGGGTCACCAAGCTGCGCGGCGACAACGGCGAGATCTGGTACGTCCGCAACGGCGAGGTGAAGCGGATCGGCAACCTCAGCCAGGGCTGGTCCACGGCGGGCGTCGACGTGACGGTCCGCCCCGGGGAGGACCTGGAGCTGATCCGCAAGGCGATCGCCGGGGCCGGAGAGACCATGACCAAGGAAGAGCCCTGGTCGGAGCGGCTCTGGGGCCCGGTGGAGATCCTCGGCCTGGACCAGGTGCTGCTGGACTCGATGACCGTGCGGGTGACCGCGAAGACGATGCCGGGCAAGTCGCTGGGCGTCGAGCGCGAGCTGCGCTGGCGGATCAAGCAGGCGCTGGACGCGGCCGGTATCCGGATGATCGGCGTGGCCCCCCTCCAGGCGGAGGGCGAGTCGGTGGCCGACCCGACCGCGGCGATGGCGGCGCCCTCGGCGTACGCCTCGACGACCTCGCCGCAGTCGCTGGCGGCGACGCCGATACCGCCGCCGACGAACCTGAACAAGTAGGAGCAGCGCGCCGGAGGGGCGCCCCGCGAAGCAGAGCCGCGGGGCGCCCCTCCGCGCATGCCCCGGCGCCTCGTACGGCGTTCCGGCAACTGCGTGGCCGTGGGCCATTGACGTGCGGGGGAGGCGCGTCCTACCGTCCTCTCACCGAATAGGAAAGTTTCCTAACAGAGGGCAGGTGCGTCGCTCATGGCCGGAACCACACCGGGAACCCCGCGTGTACTGCGCGCCATGAACGACCGGGCCGCGCTCGACCTGCTCGTCGCCGAGGGGCCGCTCACCCGCACCCGCATCAGCGAGCTGACCGGCCTGTCGAAGCCGACCGCCTCCCAGGTGCTGGCGCGGCTGGAGGAGGCGGGGCTGGTGCGCTCGACGGGAAACCAGAGCGGCCGCCCCGGCCCCAAGGCGGTGCTCTACGAGATCGATCCCGCCGCCGCCCACGTCGCCGCCCTGTCCGTCGGCCCCACGGGCATCGACGCCGTCGTCGCCGACATCACCGGCACGGTGGTCGGCTCGCGCCGGGTGGAGGCGGACGCCGTGGCGGAGGACGTCCGGCACCGCACCGCACAGCTCGTCGCCGAGGCGGTCGACGGCGCGCTGGAAGGGACCGGGCTCGGGCACGACGACCTCGCCGCCGTGGTGGTGGGCACTCCGGGCGCGATCGATCCCAGGACGGGGCAGCTTCGCTACGCCCCCCACCTGCCGGGCTGGCACTCCCGGACCCTGCTCGCCGACCTCGCCGAGGTGGTCGGCAGGCCGGTCGTCATCGAGAACGACGTGAACCTCGCCGCCCTCGCCGAACAGCACGAGGGCGCCGCCCAGGACCACGACCACTTCGTGCTCGCCTGGCTCGACGAGGGTGTCGGCGCCGCCATCGTGCTCGGTGGTGTCCTGCTGCGCGGTGCCACCGGCGGCGCGGGCGAGATCGGCTACATGCCGCTGCCGGGGGCGCCCCTCGCCCGGGGCGGCGAGGCCGACTGGGCGGGCCCCGACGCGGGGGGCGGTTTCCAGAGCCAGGTGTCCTGCCCCGCCGTACGCGACCTCGCCGGCGGCCGGCCACTGGCCGAGGCGCTGGCCGACGAGGCCGTGCGCGACCAGGTCGCGGCCCGGCTGGCGACCGGACTCGCCGCCGTGGTGGCGGTCATAGACCCCGAGCTGGTCGTCCTGTCCGGCCGGGTGGCCCAGGCCGGAGGCGAGCCGCTCCGCGAACGGGTCGAGGCCGAGATGTCCGGTCTGGCCCTGCCCAGGCCGCTGCTCCGCGTCAGCGACGTCGACGGCGACCCCATCCTGACCGGGGCGCTGCGCACCGCCCTCACCCAGGCGCGGGACAGCGTCTTCGACACGATCTGACCGCTCCCCCGGCCTCGCGGACCCGTGCCCGGTGGCTCCCGCGGCACCGCCATGCCCGCCGCGCCCTCCCCTGATCCCCCGATCCCGTTCCTGCGCTCCATCCCCTCCCCCGTTAAGGAAGTCCGACATGGCGCGATGGCACATCCGTACCCGTGTGCCCGTGGCACTCGGCGCGGCGGCACTGCTCCTGGCCGGCTGCGCGAACCCGAGCACCGGCAGTGACACCGACGACCCGACCAAGCCGGTGACGCTCAAGTTCTGGCACGGGTGGTCGGCCCCGAGCGAGGTCAAGGCGATCAACGAGAACATCGCCCGCTTCGAGAAGCTCCACCCCAACATCCACGTCGTCGCCACCGGCAACGTGAGCGACGAGACGATCAACCAGGCCCTGCGGGCCGGTGGCGGGGACGCGCCCGACGTCGTCACGTCGTTCACCACCAACAACGTCGGCCAGTACTGCTCCTCCGGCATGTGGGCCGACCTCGACCCCTTCCTCAGGAAGAGCGGGATCGACAAGGCGAAGGTCTTCCCGAAGACCCTGCTGGACTACACGCGGTACGAGGGTGTCCAGTGCGCGACGCCGTTGCTCGCCGACGCGTTCGGCATGTACTACAACAAGGACGCCTTCGAGGAGGCCGGGATCAGCCGGCCGCCGCGCACCGTGTCCGAGATGAAGGCCGACGCGGTCAAGCTGACGAAGAAGCGGAAGGACGGTTCGCTGGAGCGGGCAGGCTTCATGCCGAACTTCCAGCTCTACCAGAACTCCCCCGACCGGATGTTCGCCCAGTGGGGTCCGAAGTACTTCGGCTCCGACGGCAAGGCCCGGCTCGCCGAGGAGCCCGCGACGGAGAAGTTCTTCACCGCGATGCGCGAGCTCTCCGACGCCCAGGGCGGCTACCGCGCCATGGAGAAGCTCCGGGCCGGCTTCGGCGACGAGATGTCCTCGCAGAACGCCTTCCTGACCGGCAAGGTCGCCATGCATCTGGACGGTGAATGGCGCGGGCTGATGCTCGACGACGCCAAGGCGAAGTTCGACTGGGGTGTGGCCCCGCTGCCGGTGCCCGACGACCAGGCGGACACCTACGGGCGCGGCTATCTCACCGGCACCGTCGCCGGCATCGCGCACAGCAGCATGCACCAGAACGCGGCCTGGGAGCTGGTGAAGTACCTGACGATCGACACCGACGCGGTCGTCCACTTCGCCAACGCCATCCACAACGTGCCGTCGACGTTCGACGCGCTGAAGTCCCCGGACCTGGACGCCGATCCGTCGTTCCGGGCCTTCATCGAGATCGCGCAGAACCCACACAGCCAGGCCGTACCGCCCTCGAACAACGGCGGTCAGTACATCACCTCGTTCGGGGACTTCTCGCAGTCCGTCGAGGCCGGCAGGACCAAGGACCTCCACAAGGCCCTGAAGGAACTCGACGAACAGATCGACGCCGACAACCTCCAGTCGGAAAACTGAGGAGCCGAGACATGGCACTTTCTCATCTGACCCCGGCGAAGTCCGCCGAGGGGGTCACCGGACCGGCTCCCGACGACGCGCCGCTGCGGCGCAAGCGGAACCGCGAGCGGCTGCGGACCCTGGGGTTCCTCTCCCCCTGGCTGGTCGGGTTCTCGGTCTTCTTCGGCTACCCGCTGATCGCGACCGTCTACTTCTCCTTCATGCACTACAACCAGATCAAGGCGCCCACCTTCGTGGGCCTGCGGAACTGGCGCTACGTGCTGGAGCAGATGCCGCTGTTCGGCCCGGCCCTCTGGAACACCCTGTGGCTGGTCGTCGTGATGGTGACGCTGCGGGTGGTGTTCGGCCTCGGGATCGGCCTGCTGATCACGAAGATCAAGACGGGGGTAGGGCTGTTCCGCACCGCCTTCTACATCCCGTACCTCGCCCCGCCCGTCGCGGCGACGGTGGCCTTCGTCTTCCTCCTCAACCCGTCCACCGGACCCGTCGACGAGATGCTCTCGTGGGTCGGCCTGGACGGCCCGGGCTGGTTCAACGACCCGAACTGGTCGAAGCCCTCGCTGGTGCTGCTCTCGCTGTGGGGCATCGGTGACCTGATGGTCATCTTCATGGCCTCGCTGCTGGACGTGCCGAAGGAGCAGTACGAGGCGGCCGACCTGGACGGCGCCGGGTCCTGGACGAAGTTCCGCTACGTCACCTGGCCCGCCATCACCCCGATCGTGATGTTCGCGGTGGTGACCGGCGTGGTGCAGACGATGCAGTACTACACCCAGGCCCTCGTCGCCGGGAAGCTGGCCTCCGGGGTCTCCATCGGCCCGGGCACGGTGATCCAGCCCGGCTATCCGGACCACTCCACCCTCACCGTCCCGCAGCTCGTCTACTCGATGGGCTTCCAGAACTTCAACACCGGTGCCGCCTGCGTGCTCTCCCTCGTGCTCTTCGCGATCGCCATGGGCGTCACCCTCCTGCTGATGCGCAAGAGCGTCGGCCTCGTACCGGCGGAGGACTGAGATGACCACCACCACCCTCGCGACCAGGCCGGTCGCCGCCGACCGGAGCCGCCCCAAGGGCCCGGACGCCGCCGCCCACCGCCGCAAGCGCGTCCTGAACTGGATCGCCGTCCACTCCGTGGCGGTGGCACTCGCGCTCTTCTTCGTCCTGCCGTTCGTGTTCGTCCTCCTCACCTCGGTGATGAGCGACGAGCAGGCGATGAGCGGCGACCTGTGGCCGGGCTCCTGGCACTGGGAGAACTACTCGGCCGTCTTCCACACCCCGGGCTTCCTCGACTGGTGGCGCAACTCGCTGGTGTACGCCCTGCTGGGAACGCTGTTCACGGTGTGCTCGTCGGTGCCGGTCGCCTACGCCCTGGCGAAGTTCCGCTTCCGGGGCCGCCGCACCGCGATGATCATGGTCATCTCGACCATGATGCTGCCGCCCCAGGTCGTCATCATCCCGATGTACCTGGTGTGGGCACAGCAGTTCCACCTCTCGGGATCGCTCTGGCCGCTGATCATCCCGATGGCCTTCGGCGACGCGTACTCCATCTTCCTGCTGCGGCAGTTCCTGCTCACCATTCCGCAGGAGTACATCGAGTCCGCGAAGGTGGACGGGTGCGGTGAGTTCCGCACCCTCCTGCGGATCGTCGTCCCGATGGCCAAGCCCGGTATCGCCGCCGTCGCGCTCTTCCAGTTCTTCTACTGCTGGAACGACTACTTCGGGCCGCAGATCTACGCGGCGCAGAACCCCGGCGCCTGGACGCTGAGTTACGGTCTGGAGTCGTTCAAGAGCGCGCACGCGGTCAACTGGAACCTGACGATGGCCGCGACCCTGCTCGTCATGGCACCGGTCATCATCGTCTTCTTCTTCGCACAGAAAGCCTTCGTCGAAGGCGTCACACTGACTGGAGTCAAGGGCTGATATGAAGCTCGCAGTAGTGGGTGGCGGGTCCACCTACACACCCGAACTGATCGACGGCTTCGCACGGCTGCGGGACACCCTGCCGGTGGAGGAGCTGGTGCTCGTCGACCCCGCCGCGGACCGGCTGGAGCTGGTGGGGGGCCTGGCACGGCGGATCTTCGCCAAGCAGGGCCACCCGGGCCGGATCACCACCACCTCCGACGTGGACGCCGGGGTGGAGGGCGCCGACGCGGTCCTGCTCCAGCTGCGCGTCGGCGGCCAGGCGGCGCGGAACAAGGACGAGACATGGCCCCTGGAGTGCGGCTGCGTCGGCCAGGAGACCACCGGGGCCGGCGGTCTCGCCAAGGCGCTGCGCACGGTGCCGGTCGTCCTCGACATCGCCGAGCGGGTCAGGCGCACCAACCCGGACGCCTGGATCATCGACTTCACCAACCCCGTCGGCATCGTGACGCGGGCGCTCCTTCAGGCCGGGCACAAGGCGGTCGGCCTGTGCAACGTCGCCATCGGTTTCCAGCGCAAGTTCGCCGCCCTGCTCGACGTCGCGCCGTCGGACATACACCTGGACCACGTCGGGCTGAACCACCTGTCGTGGGAGCTCGGGGTGCGGATCGGCGGCCCGGAGGGTGAGGACGTCCTGCCGAAGCTGCTCGCCGAGCACGGCGAGCGGATCGCCGGTGATCTGCGCATGCCCCGGCAGGTCATCGACCGGCTCGGCGTGGTCCCCTCGTACTACCTGCGGTACTTCTACGCGCACGACGAGGTGGTCAGGGAGCTCGGCACCAAGCCGTCCCGGGCGGCGGAGGTAGCCGCGATGGAGAAGGAACTGCTCGCCATGTACGGCGACCCGTCCCTGGACGAGAAGCCGGAGCTGCTCGCCAAGCGCGGCGGCGCCTACTACTCGGAGGCGGCGGTGGACCTGGCCGCCTCCCTGCTCGGCGGGGGAGGCCCGGCGGTGCAGGTGGTCAACACGTACAACAACGGAACGCTGCCGTTCCTGCCGGACGACGCGGTCATCGAGACGCAGGCCCGGGTGGACGGTTCGGGTGCCTCCCCGCTCGCGGTCCCCGCGCTGGACCCGCTCTACGCGGGGCTGATCGCCGGCGTCACCGCGTACGAGGACCTGGCGCTGGACGCGGCGCTGCGCGGCGGGCGGGAGCGGGTGTACAAGGCGCTGCTCTCGCACCCCCTCGTCGGCCAGTTCGAGTACGCCGAGGGCCTGACCGACCGGCTGATCGCGAACAACCGCGAGCACCTGGCGTGGGCGTGAACGCCTCGGTCCTCGCCGTCGACGCGGGCAACAGCAAGACCGACGTGGCGCTCGTCGGCGCGGACGGCACGGTGCTCTCCACCGCGCGCGGAGGCGGCTTCCAGCCGCCGCGCGTCGGCGTGGAGGCGGCGGTGGACGTCCTGGAGTCCGCGGTCCGGGAGGCCGTGGCCGCGGCGGGGGGCGGTGCCGGCGAGGTCGCGCACGTGTCGGCGTGCCTGGCCAACGCCGATCTCCCCGTCGAGGAGGAGGAGCTGGCCGAGGCCCTGTCGCGGAGGGGCTGGGGAGCCACCGTCGAGGTCCGCAACGACACCTTCGCCGTCCTGCGGGCCGCCGTGGACGAGCCCCGCGGGGTGGCCGTGGTCTGCGGGGCGGGCATCAACTGCGTCGGTATGGTCCCGGACGGGCGTACGGCACGCTTCCCGGCGATCGGGCGGATCTCCGGTGACTGGGGCGGCGGTTCCGGGCTCGCCGAGGAGGCCATGTGGTTCGCCGCCCGGGCCGAGGACGGCCGCGGGGAGCCGACGGACCTGGTGCGCACCCTGCCCGGCCACTTCGGGCTCGGTTCGGTGTACGAGCTGATAGAGGCGCTGCACCGGGAGGCGATCCCGGCCGGGCGCCGGCACGAGCTGACCCCGGTGCTGTTCGCGACGAGTGCGGCCGGCGACCCGGTGGCACGGGCCCTGGTGGACCGGCTGGCGGAGGAGGTCGTCGCCATGGCCTCGGTGGCGCTCGGCCGGCTCGGGCTGCTGGCCGAGGCGGTCCCGGTGGTGCTGGGCGGCAGCGTGCTGGCCGCGCGGCACCCCCAGCTCGACGACGGCATCGCCGGACTCCTGGCGGAACGGGCGCCGAAGGCGGTGGTGCGGGTGGTCACCGAGCCTCCCGTCCTGGGTGCGGCGCTGCTCGGACTGGACCGTACGGGGGCGCCGGCCGCGGCCCACCGGAGGCTGCGCGCCCACTACTCCTGACCCGCCGGGCCGCACCCGGTCGCACCGGGTCGTACCTGGTCGCTCCGGTGGGGGCGTCACCTGTCCGGATGACGGGTGGCGCCCTCGGTCCCGCCGCGGGAACCGATCAGTTGTCCCGATCGTGTTCATCATGGGGAGATCGATCCGGCGCGGGATCCAGGTATTCCTGGTGAATGCCGGTCCCTGCGGCCATACTTCTGGCCGGGCGCCAGTCCCCCGGCCGGGGGCCGGTGCCGACGTCAGTGACCGAGGGGGAGGTCGAGTGACATACCCGCCGAGCGGAGCCGCTCCGCCGGGGCCCGCGCCCGGCGAGACGTCCACGTCCGCCTCCGTGCCCGCGCAGCGGGGTGCCGTCCGGTCCGCGGCGGTGGGACGTCTGCGTGCCGCGGCGACGACGGAGCCCGGCAGACTGCGGATCGCCGGCGCCGTACTCGCCCTGCTGGTCGTCGTGTTCGGCACGGTGACGTCCCTGGAGGTCTCCGCGCGCGCGTCGTCCGCCGGTGACGTGGTGGAGCGCAGCCAGCCGCTGAGCGCCGACGCGGCGAGCATCTACCGTTCACTGGCCGACGCGGACACCATGGCCGCGAGCGGGTTCCTCGCGGGGGCGCAGGAACCGGCGGACGTGCACCGGACGTACGAGGCCGACATCAAGGAGGCCTCGCGGCTCCTGGTGAAGGCGGCGGGGAGCACCGACGCCTCTTCCGCGTCCCACCGGGAGATCACCACCCTGGGCGAACTGCTCCCCGAGTACACCGGCCTGATCGAGCGTGCCAGGGCGAACAACCGGCAGGGTCTCCCGCTGGGGGGTGCCTACCTCCGGTACGCCAACCAGAAGATGACCGACGAACTCCTCCCCGCCGCCGAGCGGTTGTACGCGGCGGAGACGGGCAGGCTGGCCACGGACTCCGCCGATGCGCGGCGGTGGCCCTTCCTGTCGCTGGCCACCGGGCTGCTCGCGCTGGCGGTGCTGCTGTGGTTGCAGCGGCGCGACTACCTCAGGACGAACCGCGTCTTCAACCAGGGGCTGCTCGCGGCGACGGCGGCGGCCACCGTGGTCCTGCTGTGGCTCGCGGTGGGGCACACCGTGGCCAGGACGGAGTTGCGCGGTGCGATGGTGCACGGGCAGCAGTCGCTGGACGTCCTCAACAAGGCCCGGATCGACTCCCTGAAGGCACGGGCGAACGAGAACCTCACGCTGGTGGCCCGGGGCGCGGTCCTCACCGAGGACGGCACGGACAAGTACGAGACGGACTACGGCACCGGCATGAAGGCCCTGGGCGTCCAGCTGGAGGCGGCGAAGCGGCTCGCGGGTGACGACCGCGCGGGGAGCACGCCCGTCGAGAACGCCCTCGGCGGTGTGGCCGAGTGGCAGGAGCGCCACAGGAAGGCCAGGACGACGGACGACCGGGGCGAGTACGAGAACGCCCTGAAGCAGATCATCGGGCCGAAGGACACCACGGGCGAGTCCTTCGAACAGGTCGACGACGCGCTGGAGCAGGCACTCGCCCATGAGCAGGGCGAGTTCGACGTGGCGGCCGCGGACGGCCGCGGGGCTCTCGGCGGCCTGGCCGCCGGGGCCGCCGTACTCGCCGCACTGGGTGCCCTCGCCGTGATCGTCGGGGTCAACCGCAGGCTCTCGGAGTACCGGTGAGGGGACGAGCGATGACCAGGGGGACGGACCGGACCGTACGGAGCAGGCTGCGCGGCTGGGGCGGGGTCACGGGCATGGCGGTGGCCTGCGCGGTCACCGCCTCGCTCACGCTGCTGCCGCTGGCCCACGGGGACGGCAGCTACGGCGGCCGGCCCTCGGGCCAGGGCGCGGCGTCGGCGGTGCCCGCCACGGCCACGGCGTGCGAGGACCCGGAGGCGAGCGTGCCGGCGTCGGCGGGCGGCGGTCCGAGCATCGAGAGGATCAAGGCGCGCGGGAAGCTGATAGCCGGTGTCGACCAGAACAGCTTCCAGTGGGGCTACCGGAACCCGGAGAGCCGCACCCTGGAGGGGTTCGACATCGACCTGGTGCGGGCACTCGCGCAGGACATCCTCGGCGACCCGGACGCGGTGATCTTCCGCGCCATACCGACCAACCAGCGCATCTCGGCGCTGGAGAACGACAAGGTCGACGTGGTCGTCCGGACGATGACCATCAACTGCGAGCGCGCCGGCCAGGTCGCCTTCTCCACGGCCTACTTCCAGGCCGGCCAGCAGGTGCTGGCGCCGAAGGACTCCGCGATCGACGGCTACGACGAGTCGTTGAAGGGCAAGCGGGTCTGCACGGCGGAGGGCTCCACGGCGTACGACGCGCTGAGGAAGCAGTCGTTCGGCGCGGTCTTCGAGGACGAGCACGAGGGCACCGACCGGGACCGGGACCAGCTGACGGTGCCCAACCAGCTGGACTGCCTGGTGCGGCTCCAGCTCGGCGAGGTCGACGCCGTCGTCACCGACAACGCGCTCGCCGCCGGCCAGGCGGCCCAGGACCCGGCGGTCGAGCTCAAGGGCGACGGCCCCTTCACCACCGAGTACTACGGCGTGGCCGCCAAGCTCGGCGCCGACGACCTGGTCGCACGGGTCAACCACGTGCTCGACGACTACCGCAGGGGCGGGGAGAACAGCCGCTGGATGAAGTCGTACCGCACCTGGCTGGAAGCGGGGCTGCCCGGCATAGAGGGGCCCCCGGCACCGAAGTACCGCAGCAACTGAACCCTTCCGGGCCCTGGTCCGGAGGACGAACGGAGAGGTGATCGATGGGCGTGGCGGGATCCTTTCCCGGCTTCGCGGGGAGGCCCCCCGGCCCGGTCATGGACCGGGACGAGGCGGACCGTGCGCTGGCCCGGCTCGCAGCGGAGCACGAGGCGGTCGAGACCTCGCTCCTCGCCCTCCAGGACCACGCGGGCCGCCGGCTCCTGGAGGGCGCCGACCTCACCGGGGTGACCGAGCGGCGCTGGGCCGCGACCGACCGGTCGATCACCCTTCTGTGGGAGTACTTCGACGCCTACAGCGGGGCTCTGGCCCACGCGCGGGAGATCCGTGCCGCGCGCCGCAACCCGGGCAGGGACGATCTGGCGGCCCTGACCGAGGTGCTGCGCGGCGACAGCGTGACCGTGGCGAACCGGGGGGCCGTCAGCCCGCAGGCGGCCACCGGCGAACCTGCCAGGCTCGCCGAGCGGTTCACCCTGGAGGAGCTGGTCGCCCGGATGAACGACCTGTACGCCCGCTCGTTGGACATGGTCGTCGCGGCCGACTCCGTGTGGTCGGCGCTGCCCGCCCGTATAGACCTCCTCGCCGCCGAACTCCGCCGCACCCGTTCCCTGGCGCACTCCGTCGGTGTGAGACCCGGGGAGCACCCGTCGGGGGACGACCTGGAGCGCATCACCGAGGAACTGACCACGCTCCGCGCGCAGGTGATCTCCGACCCGCTGGCCTTCTGGCTGCCCGGGCCGGGCAGCGCCGCACCGGGTGGCGGGCGCCCCGACACCGCCCGCTACGACCGTGCCGCCAGGGCCCTGGAGGACGTACGCCGGGAGATCGAGGCGGTCCTGGCCGTCCGTCAGGACGCGGAGCAGCGCCTGGTGCGGCTCCGGGACGTCCTCTCCCGTGCCGACCGCACCCTTTCGGAGGCGCGCTCGGCCCGTGGTGAGGTGCTGGCCAAGATCGCCGCTTCGGAGGTCCCTGCCGTCAGCGGACCGCCGACCGCCCTGCAGGAGCGGCTGGCGGCCGCCTCCGAGTACCGCAGGCACGCCCAGTGGAACAGGCTCTCACCGCTGCTGGACTCACTGGAGCGGGAGGCGGAGGACGAACTCCTGCGCGCCCGGGACTCGCTGACGTCCGTGACCGCTCCTCTCGCTGTCCGCGCGGAGCTGCGGGGCAGGCTGGACGCCTACCGGGCGAAGGTGTCGCGGCACGGTCTGGCCGAGGACCCGCTGCTCATCGAGCGGTACGACGCGGCCCGCCGGATGCTGTGGAGCGCCCCGTGCGATCTGCGGGTCGCCGAGCAGGCGGTGCTGCGCTACCAGCGGGCGGCCGCGGATGTGCTGACCTCGCGCGGGAGCGTGCACGACGGACAGGGGGAGACATCGTGAGTACGCAGTGCCAGCGCCCCGACTGCGAGGGGAGCTACGAGGACATGGGGGGCGGGGAGCTCTACTGCGACACCTGCGGCCTCGCTCCGGTCGTCTCCCCCACGGGGATGGTGGGTTCGCCGCCGACCGGCATCGCCGGCGGTGGTGCGGGCAAGGGCAGCGGAAGCTCCTCCCGGAGTTCGGGCTCGCAGGCCTCCGGGCGCGCCTCGTCCCGCTCGTCGACGTCCCGGCGTTCGGTCTCGGGCCGGCTCTCCCGTTCCTTGTCGGGGCGCCCCACCTCCCGTTCGGTCTCGGTGCGTTCCTCGGGCTCCTCCACCGGCGCCGCGTCCGGGCGGGGCCGCCTGGGCGTGGGGCTCGTGCTCGTCCCCGACGTCCCGCGCCCCGACCCCCGGTCGGCGGTGATGAGCGATCCGGAGGTCCCCGAGCGGAAGCGGTTCTGCTCGCGTTCCGACTGCGGCGCCCCGGTGGGCCGGGCGCGGGGTGAGCGCCCGGGCCGCACCGAGGGGTTCTGCACCAAGTGCGGCCACCCGTACTCCTTCGTGCCGAAGCTGCGCGCCGGTGACATCGTGCACGGCCAGTACGAGGTGGCGGGCTGTCTGGCGCACGGAGGGCTCGGCTGGGTCTATCTCGCCGTGGACCGGGCGGTCTCCGACCGCTGGGTGGTGCTCAAGGGCCTGCTGGACACCGGGGACCAGGACGCCATGGCGGCGGCCATCTCGGAGCGCCGCTTCCTCGCGGAGATCGAGCACTCCAACATCGTCCGCATCTACAACTTCGTGGAGCACCTGGACCAGCGCACCGGTTCGCTGGACGGCTACATCGTCATGGAGTACGTCGGCGGCAAGGCGCTCAAGGAGATCGCCAACGAGCGCCGGACGCCCGAGGGGAGGCGGGACCCGCTCCCCGTCGAACAGGCCTGTGCGTACGGGATCGAGGCGCTGGAGGCGCTGGGGCACCTGCACAGCCGCAACCTGCTCTACTGCGACTTCAAGGTCGACAACGCGATCCAGACCGAGGACCAGCTCAAGCTGATCGACATGGGCGCGGTGCGCAGGATGGACGACGCGGAGTCGGCCATCTACGGCACCATCGGCTACCAGGCGCCCGAAGTGGCCGAGGCCGGGCCGTCCGTGGCCTCCGACCTCTACACCGTGGCACGGACGCTCGCGGTGCTGACCTTCGACTTCCAGGGCTACACCAACGTCTTCGTCGACTCCCTGCCCGATCCGGACAACATCGAGGTGTTCCGCAGGTACGAGTCGTTCTACCGGCTCCTGGTGCGGGCGACGGACCCGGACCCGGCCCGCAGGTTCTCCTCGGCGGCCGAGATGGCCGAGCAGCTCACAGGGGTGCTGCGGGAGGTGGTCGCCCTGCAGACCGGCCGCCCTCGGCCCGCGCTCTCGACCCTCTTCGGCACCGAGACGCGCGTGACCGACACCGTGCTGTTCCCCGAACTGCCGGGCGACGTCTCGCTGCTCGGCGCGCGGACCGGGGGCGGCGGGCGCCTCCGCCGCCGCGGGAGGGCTGCCGCGCTCCCCGCTCCGGCCGCCCCCGTCCTTCCCGCGCAGCCACCCGGCCCCGCCGCGCGGGCGGTGGTGCCGGGTGCGGGTCCGGTCCACGCTCCCGACACCCATGTCAGCGGCGCGGCTCCGGCCTACGCCCCGCCTCGGGCCGCCGTACCCGCTCCCCGCCCGGCGGTCGCGGAGCCCGTCCCGGCGCCGGGCGTGCACGCCCCGGCGGGTCCGCGGCTCGCGGCCTTCGACGCGCGGGCGGCCTCGCTGGCACTCCCGGCGCCGAGGGTCGACCCGAACGACCCCAACGCCGGTTTCCTGGCGGGCGTGATGGCCTCGGCACCCGCGGAGCTGCTCGCCGCCCTGCACTCGGTGCCCGCCGCCTCGCTGGAGACCAGGCTGCGGGAACTGCGCGCCCGCCTGGAGCTGGGCGAACTCGAATCGGCGGCGGCGGCGCTGACCGCGGTGGAGGACCGGTACCCCGACGACTGGCGGGTCGTCTGGTACCGGGGCGTCGCCTCGCTGGTGACCGGCGACGACGAGACCGCCGCGCTCTCCTTCGACGCGGTCTACGACGCGTTCCCGGGCGAGCCGGCTCCGAAGCTCGCCCTCGGGGTGTGCGCGGAGGTGCTCGGCCAGCTGGACAACGCCGCCGAGTACTACCGCCTGGTGTGGGCCACCGATCCGGGTTTCGTCAGCGCGGCGTTCGGCCTGGCCCGGGTCCAGATCGCGTCCGGTGACCGGGTGGCGGCGGTGCGCACCCTGGAGTCCGTGCCGGAGTCGTCGATCCACTACACGGCGGCCCGGGTGGCCGCCGTGCGCGCCAGGCTCCGCGGCCGCTCCCCGCGGGAGCCGCTGTTCGACGACCTGTCGGCCGCCGCCGGCCAGGTGACGGCGCTCCAGGGTTACGGCCTGGACGCGGTGAGACGTGAACGGCTCTCCACCGAGGTGCTGGGGACGGCGCTCGACTGGGTACTCTCCGGTGGTCCCGCGGATCGGCCTGCCGCTCCGCTCTCCCCCGCACCCCCGGGCCGGAGGACGGTGCTGGGCAGCGAGCTGGACGAGCGGGGCCTCAGATCCGGTCTCGAACGCTCGTACCGGATACTCGCCCGGCTCGCGCAGCAGGGCGACGAGAGGATCGAACTGGTGGGGCGGGCCAACCGTTTCCGCCCCCGGACCTGGGTGTGAGGATGTCACAGATGCACCAGAAGGCCTCCTTGCCGGGATGCCCCAGCTGCGAGGAGCCGCTGGAGCCGGGCGACCTTTTCTGCGGGGCGTGCGGGTACGACCTCGCGGCCGTGCCCGCGCCTCCGGGCGACCGTCCGACGGTCGCCGTCACGGTGCCGGCGCAGGGTGCTCCGGAGGCGGCCGCCGCCCAGGTGGAGTGGCCCGCCGCGTCGGTGACGGACAGTTCCGACCAGCCGGCGCCTACGCACCGCCCGGCCGACCTTCCGGGGGTCGACTCCGGCGGCAGGCCCCTGACGGCCGGCGAGCCGGCCGTCCGCCACGACCAGCCGGGTGGTGGCGGACCAGACGACACCTCGGGCGACTTCGAACTGGCCGCGCCCGATCCCCGTACGGCGGAGCACGCGCCGGCGGGCGCCCCGACCGCCGGTGCCAAGGTCTGCGTGGCCTGCCGCTCGGGCCGGGTCGACCCCGACGGCTACTGCGAGAACTGCGGCCATGCCCAGCCGCGCGAGCGGGACCACATGGAACAGGAACTCGGTTCGGTGGCCGCGGTCAGCGACCGCGGCCTGCGCCACCACCGGAACGAGGACTCCTTCGCCGTCTCCTCGACGGCCCTGCCGGACGGCTCACCGGCTGTCGTCGCCATCGTGTGCGACGGCGTCTCCTCTGCGAGCCGCCCGGACGAGGCGTCGGCGGCGGCGGCGCGCGCGGCCAACGAGGCGCTGCTGGAGTCGCTGCCGCGCGGCACGCATCCGCAACAGGCCATGCACGACGCGATCCTGGCGGCGTCCGAGGCCGTCGACGCCCTGGCCCGGGAGCCGGGCGGGGCGTCCGCGCACGACCAGCACCGCCAGGAGAACGCCCCGGCCTGCACCCTGGTGGGCGCGATCGCGGCCGGCGGGCTGCTCGTCGTCGGCTGGGTCGGTGACAGCCGTGTCTACTGGGTTCCCGAGGACCGTTCGCAGCCGCCGGCCCGGCTGACGGAGGACGACTCCTGGGCCGCGCAGATGGTCGCGGCCGGCCTGATGAACGAGGCGGAGGCGTACGCCGACGAACGCGCTCACGCGATCACCGGGTGGCTCGGCGCCGACGCCTACGAACTGGAGCCGCACACCGCTTCCTTCGAACCGGACCGCCCCGGCCTGGTGGTGGTCTGCACCGACGGCCTGTGGAACTACGCGGAGGCGGCGGGGGACATGGCGGCGGCCGTGCCTCCCGAGGCGCACCGGCGGCCGCTGCACGGCGCCCGGGTGCTGGTGGGTCACGCGCTCGACGGCGGGGGCCACGACAACGTAACAGTGGCGCTGCTGCCGTTCGCCGTGGCGGCGCGAGGGGCAGGATCGGCCTGAGCCGTGAGCCGCCGGCCGTTCCCCGGCCGGTGGCCCCGGCGCGTGCCGCACCTGTCCGGTCCCTGCCCCGCCCCCAGTCCTCCGCCCGCTCCCTCCACTCGCCTCCCGCTTCTCTCCGTGGGTCCCCGTGCCGCCCCCGATCCGTCCGCCCGTCCGTCCGTCGTCACCGGATCCGTCTGTCCCGGCCGGACACAGCCGCCGGACAGAGGTGGAGCCTCAAGGAGCCCGTCAGATGGCCAAGTTCTTCAAGTCGACCGTGCCGCAGTTCTCCGTGGAGGTGTACCAGAACGCCTTCCTGCCCGAGGGCGGCCGCGACGTCAACGCGATCGTCACGGTCACGTCCACCGGCGGAGGCACGACCGGTGGTGTACCGCTCGTGGACGGCGTTTCCGCGCCGGGACGCGCAGCGGACGCCGCCGTGGTGCTCATGGTCGACTGCTCGGGTTCGATGGACCATCCCCCGGCGAAGATGCGCAACGCGCGTGACGCGACGGCGGCGGCCGTCGAGACCCTGCGGGACGGCACCCGCTTCGCCGTGGTCGCCGGGACGCATGTGGCGAAGGACGTCTATCCGGGCGGGGGGCGGCTGGCCGTCGCCGACGCCCGCACCAGGGCCGAGGCGCGGGACGCCCTGCGCGGGCTGACCGCGGGCGGGGGCACGGCGATCGGCACATGGCTGCGGCTGGCCGACCGGCTGTTCGCGGTGTCCGAGGCGGACATCCGCCACGGCATCCTCCTGACCGACGGGCGCAACGAGCACGAGTCCCCGGATGATCTGCGGGCCGCCCTGGACGCCTGTGCGGGCCGGTTCACGTGTGACGCGCGCGGGGTCGGCACCGACTGGGAGGTGAAGGAGGTCACCGGGATCGCCTCGGCCCTGCTCGGCACGGCCGACATAGTCGCCGATCCGGCGGGGCTGGCCGCGGACTTCACGCGGATGATGGAGGACGCGATGGGCAAGGAGGTCGCGGATGTGGCGCTGCGGCTCTGGACCCCGGTGGGTGTCGAGATCGTCTTCGTGAAGCAGGTGGCGCCCACGGTGACTGACCTGACCGGCCGGCGCGCTCAGGCGGGCCCGCGGGCAGGGGACTACCCGACGGGCTCATGGGGCGACGAGTCCCGGGACTACCACGTGTGCGTGCGGGTTCCGGAGGCGGGGATCGGCCAGGAGATGCTGGCGGCCCGGGTCTCGCTGATCCTCCCGGCCGCGGCCGAGGGGGCCGCTCCGCAGGCGCTCGCACAGGGCCTCGTACGAGCCGTGTGGACGGACGACCTGGCCGCGTCCACCGCGATGAACCCTCAGGTGGCGCACTACACGGGGCAGGCGGAACTGGCACAGGCCATCCAGCAGGGGCTGGATGCCCGCAAATCGGGAGACTTCGACGGCGCTACGGCGAAACTCGGCCGCGCGGTGCAGCTCGCGTCCGCTTCCGGGAACGCGGATACCGCCAAGCTGCTTTCGAAGGTGGTCGACGTCGTCGATGCGGCGACCGGTACTGTGCGACTGAAAGCAAGAGTCGCGGAAGCGGACGAGATGACACTCGAAACGCGCTCGACCAAGACAGTTCGTGTCAAGAAATAGCGGGACGAACGACAACGACACAGCCGTACGGTGGGCACCGGCCGACCGGACGGCGCGCCGACGAGCATGACGGCCTCCGGGCCGGACGAGGAGAGGGGGAAGCGCCGACATGCCGACCTGCCCGAACGGACACCAGTCGGGTTCCGAGGACTGGTGCGAGGTCTGCGGACACCGCATGGCCGGGACGAACGCACCTCCGGTCCCGCCGCCGCCTCCCCCGCCGCCCGCCTCCGGCTACGGCTACCCGCAGGGGGGCTCCGGGCAGCCGACCGCCCAGGCGGAGCTCTGCCCGCAGTGCCGCACCCCGCGTGAGGCGATGGCACCGTTCTGCGAGGAGTGCCGCTGGAACTTCCTCACCAACACCGCCACGTCCTACACCCCGATAGCGCCGCGGGGCGGTCCCGGCCCCGGTCCCGGGCTCAATCTGCCGCCCGGGTTCCAGGCCCAGCAGGGGCCTGACCCGCAGCAGTCGCGCGACCCGTTCGAGTACCAGGGCTCCCGGCCCTCGCAGGTGAACCGGCCGGCCGAACCGCTCTCCCCCGAGCAGGAGAGCCGCCCCGGTCCGCCGCCTCCCCCGCCGTCCTTCCAGCAGGGGCCGCCTCCTCCGCCGTCCTTCCAGCAGGGGCCGCCGCCCCCGCCCTCCTTCCAGCAGGGGCCGCCCCCTCCGCCGGCGTTCCAGCAGCAGTCGCCGTCCCCGTTCGAGCCGCAGGGACGGCCGGACGGGCAGGCGCCCGGTCAGCCGGGGCCGAGCGGCCCGCCGTCGATGTTCGACCCGCAGGGACGGCCAGGGCAGCAGAACCCGGGCCCGCATGCCCCGGGCCGGCCCGGAACGAACCAGCCGGGACCGGACCAGCCGGGCGGCGGCCGTCCGTCGGTCTTCGAGCCGCAGCACCAGGGCGGCCCGCCGCCCCCGCCCGCGTTCCAGCAGCAGTCCGCGCCGCCCGCTCCCTCGCAGCCGCAAGCCCCCCGGGCCGGTGAGGACGACGACTGGATGCTGCCTCCGCCCTCCCGGCGGGAGCAGCCTTCGCAGGGGTTCCCGCAGGCGCCCGGGGCTCCGCAGCCTCCTCAGCAGCAGTTCCCCGGCCAGGCGCCCGCCCAGGAGGGAAGGGACCAGGGTCCCGGCAGCTGGCAGGCGGTGATCGCCCCGGACCGTGACTACTTCATGGCGATGATGCAGCGCAGCGGTCCCGAGGCGACCGGGCTCAACCTGCCCGCCTACTCCCCCGAGCAGCGCCTCCCGCTCACCGGCAGCCAGGTCACCATCGGCCGGAAGCGGCACAGCACGGGCGAGTCCCCGGACATCGACCTCGCCGTTCCGCCGGAGGACCCGGGCGTCTCGCACCAGCACGCCGTGCTGGTGCAGCAGCCGGACGGCAGCTGGGCCGTGGTCGACCAGAACTCCACCAACGGCACCACGCTCAACGGCGCCGAGGATCCGATCCAGCCCTACGTTCCCGTCCCGCTCCAGGACGGCGACCGGGTGCACGTGGGCGCCTGGACGACGATCACGGTCCGCCGCGACTGATCCGCCGCGTCGAGGCGGCCGCCGGGGAGCGGGGTCCTAGGACCCCGGTCCTCGGCCGCCGCGTCTGCGACGATGGACGGGTGACTGAGATTCCGCGCGACACGCTTCAGGAGCAGACCTTCTACGAGCAGGTCGGCGGCGAGGAGACCTTCCGGCGTCTGGTGCACCGCTTCTACCAGGGCGTCGCGGGCGACCCTCTGCTGCGGCCCATGTATCCGGAGGCGGACCTCGGCCCGGCGGAGGAGCGCTTCGCGCTGTTCCTGATGCAGTACTGGGGCGGTCCGCGCACCTACAGCGATCAGCGTGGCCACCCCCGGCTGAGGATGCGGCACGCGCCGTTCCAGGTGGACCGGGCGGCGCACGACGCCTGGCTCGGCCACATGCGGGTGGCGCTCGACGAGCTCGGCCTCCCGGCCGAGCAGGAGCGCCAGTTGTGGGACTACCTCACCTACGCGGCCGCGTCCATGGTCAACACGGCGGGCTGAGCCCGTACGCAATCCGGTGCCGGGAGATCGCTCAACGGTCACGATCGAGTCAAGGTCGGCCCACGAGCGGTTTCCATGTGCCCGTGTGCTCTGAAAGCATCTCCGTGACGCCGGGGGGCGTGCGGGGCGTGAGGCTTTTCGGGTTCGGGGGATCGGGTGACGGGGTTCGTCCTTCTGCGGGTACGCGCGCACCGGCTCCTGCTCGCCGCCGCCCTGCTGGCGGTGCTGCTGACCACCTGTGTCCTGGCGGCGCTGACGGCGTTCTCGGGGTCGATGGGCGACGCCGCCCTGCGGCAGACGCTGACCGGGCGCTCGGCCGCCGACGCCTCTCTGCTCGTGACGGCGGACGTGACGCCCGAGCGGCTCGCGGACGCGGACGCCACGGTGCGCCGTGCCGCCCGGTCCACCTTCGACGGGCTTCCGGTCGCCGTACGCACGCTGGAGAGTTCCGGTTCCTACGCGCTGCCGCACGCCGGGGGTTCCGCCGGGCGGCGTGAGGAACCCGACCTGACGCACCTGGCCTCGCTCGACCGGAGCCGGGTGCGCCTCGTCGAGGGGCGGATGCCGGCCGCCGGGGCCGACGGTGCGAGGGGGCCGGTGCAGGTGGCTCTGCCGCGGGCGGCGGCCGACGCCCTGAAGCTGCGGCCGGGTTCCCGCCTCACCCTCACCGACCGGCTGAAGAACGCCGCGCTGCCGGTCGAGATCACCGGTGTGTACGAGCCGTACGACCTGACCGATCCCTACTGGCTGCTGGACCCGCTCGCCGGGCGCGGCGTCCGCACGGTCGTCTTCACCACGTACGGTCCGCTGATGGCCGACCCCTCGGTCCTGCACTCGGGCAGGCTGAGTCCGGGGCAGGCGGCCTGGCAGGCCGGAGCCGACTTCCGCACGGTGACGACCGGGAGGGCGGAGGCGCTGCGCCGGGCGGCCACGGACGGCCCGAAGGCGCTCTCGGGCCACTTCGGGGACGGCGCCACCGTACGGATCGCGCTGCCGGAGGTCATCGACCAGATCCAGCGGGCGCTGCTGGTGTCCCGCTCCACCCTCATGATCGTCGCCGTCCAGCTCGTGCTGATATCCGGATACGCCCTGCTGCTCGTCGCCGGGCTGCTGAGCACCGAGCGCGCCGGTGAGACCGGTCTGCTGCGGGCGCGGGGTGCCTCGCGCCGCAGGATCGCCTCGCTCGCCGCCGTCGAGGCGCTGCTGCTGGCGCTGCCGGCCGTCCTCGTCGCCCCCTTCCTCGCGGGTCCGCTGACCCGGCTGCTCGCCGCCCGGAGCGAGCTGGGGCGGATCGGGATCCGGCTCGACGGCGGTGCGGGCGGCGCGGTGTGGCTGGTCGCGGGTGCCGTCGCGCTGGCGTGCGCGGCCGCCGTCGTCGCACCCGCCCTGGCCGCGGGCGCCGGTGGCCGCCGGGGTGCCCGCGCCTCGGCTCTGCCCTCGTCCGTGCGGGCGGGAGCCGACATCGGGCTGCTCCTGATCGCGGGGGTCGCGTACTGGCAGCTGGACCGGCAGACCGGTTCCTCCGGCACCGGTGCGCTCAGCGGCGACCGCCGGGGTGAGCTGGGCGTCGATCCGCTCCTGGTGGCCGCCCCCGCCCTGGCGCTTCTCGCCGGTACGGTGCTGACCCTCCGCCTGCTCCCGCCCGCCGCGCGGCTCGCCGAACGGCGGGCCGCGGGTGGACGCGGGCTGTCGGCGGCCCTGGCGGGCTGGCAGTTCAGCCGTCGCCCGCTGCGCGGGGCGGGCCCGGTGCTGCTGCTGGTCCTGTCGGTCGCGACGGGGATGCTGGCCATCGGCCAGAGCGCCTCCTGGGAGCGTTCGCAGGAGGACCAGGCGGACTTCAGGTCCGGCGCGTCCGTACGTGTGGTGGGCGTCGGCCAGGCGCAGGGCCCGGCCTACTCCGGTCTGCCCGGGGTCCGCGCGGCGGCGCCCGCCTACCGTACGACGGCCGATCTCTCGGGCGGCCGTACCGCCGAGGTCCTGGCGCTGGACACGGAGCACGCGGACGAGCGGATGCTGATGCGCGGGGACCTCGCGGGCGACCGGCCTCGGGAGGTGTTCGAGGCGATAGCGCCTGAGCGGACCGCCAGGACCGGGGTGCCGCTGCCCGAAGGCGGTGAGCGGATGCTCCTCGATCTCCGGATCCGTGACACCACCGCACCGGGCGGGAGGTCTCCGTCCGGGTCGACGGCACTGATCAGCGTGCTGCTGGAGGACCGCTACGGCATCGGGTACCGGGTCGGGGCGGGGACGGTCCCGGTGGACGGACGCGCGCACACGCTGTCCTTCCCCGTGTCGGCGGCCGCCGGCATCGCTGTGACCGGCTTCGAGGTCGACAGCCGGGTCCCCGAGGGCCGCGCCGAGACCCGGCTCGTCTCCGTGAGCGGGCTCAGGGCCCGCACCGAGGACGGTGAGGAGCGGCCCGCGGCCGCGTCGGAAGGCGTGCGCTGGCAGGCGGCGGCGACCATGGCGGCGGCAGGGGAGGAGCAGGCGACGAAGGCGCCCCGGGCGGTGAGCCCCGCGGGCTCGTCACCGGCCTACCGCTACGAGACGGGGCACACCGCCCCCGGCGGCGGTTACCAGGGTGATCCGGTCAGCACGCTGCGGATCACCGCCGCCCGTCCGGCGGCGCCCCCGCTGAACGCCGTGGCGACCGACGCCTATCTGACGTACGCGGGGGCCGAGGTCGGTCAGGAGACCGACCTCACGCTGGCCGGCGGCACGGTCAGGGTGAAGCTCGTGAAGGCGGTGCGGCAACTGCCCACGACCGGCGGGGGCGCCGCCGGATCCGACGCCCCGGCCGACCCCTCGGTGCAGCCGGGCGGTGGCTTGTTGCTGGACCTCAGGGCGGTGTCCCAGGTGCTCGCCCACCGGTCCGGCGCCGCGCTCGCGCCCACGGAGTGGTGGCTGAGCACGGATCCCGGCAGGAGCGCGAAGGTCGCGGCCGCGCTGCGTGCCCTGCCGGGCATCGACCCCGCGCAGGTCCACGTCCGCGACGAGGTGGCCCGGGAGCTCTCGGACGATCCGCTGGGCGCGGGTCCCCGGTCCGCGCTGCCCGCCATCGCTGTGGTGGCCGCCGCGCTGGCCGCCGTCGGCTTCGCCGTCGGCCTGGTGGGCTCGCGGCGTGAACGTGCCGCGGAGTTCGCCGTGCTGCGGGCCCTCGGCGCCCCCCGTCGCGGACTCGCCAGGATGCTGGCTGCCGAACAGGGGGTGCTGATCGCCCTGGCCCTGCTGATCGGTCTCGCCCTCGGGGCGGTGCTCACCAAAGCCGTCGTACCGCTCGTCGTGCTGACGGGACAGGCCACCAGGCCGGTGCCCGACGTGCTGGTGCTGCTTCCCCCCGGGCAGGTGGCGGTCCTGCTGGCGGGGGTGGCGGCGCTGCCGCTGCTGTGCGTCGCCGCGATCACACTGCGCCGCACCGATCCCGCGGTGTCGCTGCGCCACCAGGGGGACAACTGACATGAGACCCTCCAAGATCCCCGCGGCCTGCGTCCCCTGGGTCCGCACCAGGCTGCGCACCGCCCCCGGTGTCTCCGCCGCCCTGGCGGTCCTGGTGTTCCTGACCGCCTTCCTCGCCGCCGCGTTCCCGCGCTCGGTGGACGCCTACGAGACGAAGGCGCTGCGGCACGACGTCGTGACGGCCTCCCCGGGCCGCAGCGTGCTCGAGGTGGCGTCGCCGCCGCCACCGCTGGGACAGGCACCGCCGGTCCGTGAGAACGCGATGCGGGAGGACTCCCTGGCGTCCGCCCAGGGGGCTCTGGCCCGGGCGCTCCCGGACCCGGTACGCGCCGATGTGGCCCGCTCCTCGTACGGGGTGCACACCACCGAACCCCTGCCCGCCGAGGAGCCGTGGCTGCCCCGCCCGGACGCGCTCCCGGCCCGGCTCACCTACGCCGTCCCGTCGGCGCTCCCCGAACACAGCACCCTGCGGTCGGGGCGCTGGCCGGCGGCGCGGGGCGAAGTCACCATGGACACCCGCGAGGTGGAGGCGGCAGTCACCGAGGCGACGGCCAGGGACCTGCGGATGAAGCCGGGTTCGACGCTCGCGGTACCCACGCAGTCGGGCGAGCCGCTGACCGTACGGATCACCGGCATCGTCACCCCGCTGCGCCCGGAGAGCGGCTACTGGGCGGTCGACCCGCTGTTCCGCGCGCCCTCCCTGGTGCGCGACCCGGCGTCCCGGACCCCCGTCTCCTACTGGCGTGCCACCCTGCTCCTGGCCCAGGACGCGGGCCCGGCGCTGCTCGCCACCACCGGTGAACCGGAGCTGTACTGGCGCCTGGCGCCGGACGCATCCGGCCTCACCGCGGCGGACGTCCCGGCTCTGACGGCCGGTGTCGCGGCCGTGGAGAACGGCCCCGGGCTGCTGAAGCTGCGCGATGTCGCCGGGCCGAACGCAGCGCTCACCACGGACCTTGACGCCATCCTCGGCTCCTACTCCGGGACGCGTGCGGCGATCGGCCCGGTGGTCACGGTCGCCGCGGTCGGGATCGGCGCGGTGGCGGCCGTGGTCCTCCTGATGACCTGCGGGCTCATCGGCGCCCGCCGCCACCAGGAGTTCGCGCTGCTGCGCTCCCGCGGGGGTTCGCTTCGGGGCATCGGCGGACGGATGTTCGCCGAGACCGCCGTGGCGGCGGTGCCCGCGGCGGCGCTCGCCCTGCCGGTCGCGGTCCTGCTGATCGGCGAGGCCCGCTTCCTGCCCGCGGCCCTGGGTGCGGCGGCGGTCGCGGCGCTCGTCTGCGTCGTGCTGCCGCTGCACACGGCGCTGCGGCACCGCAGGCCGCTGCTGCACGGCGCCCGCGAGGACGTGGTCGCCACCAGGCCGAGCCGCCGCCGCACGGTGGCCGAACTGACCCTGCTGGTCCTGGCGGTCGGCGCGGTCGTGGCGCTGCGCCGCCGCGGTACGTCCTCGGGTACGGGCGCCGACCTGCTGGTCAGTGCGGCTCCGGTGCTGGTGGGGCTCATCGCCGCGCTCGTGCTCGTACGCCTGTATCCGCTGCCGCTGCGGCTGGCGTCCCGTCCCGTGGCCCGGCTGCGCGGGGCGGTGGGCTTCCTGTCGCTGGCCCGCGCGGGCCGCGCCTCGTCGAGCGGCACCCTGCCGCTGCTCGCCCTGCTGGTCGCGCTGACCACGGCCGCGTTCGGCGGTTCGGTCCTCGCGGGCGTGACCGACGCCCGTGACGAGGCGGCGCTGCGGGCGGTGGGTGCCGACGCCAGGATCAGCGGGGAGGGCGGGCTCACGCGGTTCTCCGGGGACGCGGTCCGCCGGGTGCGCGCCGTGGACGGGGTCGAGGACGTCGCACCCGTGCACATCGAGTACGCGACACCGCTCGCGTCCGCGGTGGAGGCCGGGCCGGACACGAAACGCGCGACGCTGATGGGTGTCACACCCGAGGCGTACTCCCGCCTGGCCCGCTCCACGGGGCTGCCGCCCTTCCCGGCGGCCGCGCTGAAGGACGCGAGGGGCCGGGACGGCGTCCTTCCGGCCGTCGTCTCCCCCGCGCTGGCCGAGCTGCTGGGCGAGCGGCCGCACACCGTGGCGACCGGGTCCGGGGACGTCGAGGTCCGGGTCGCCGCGGTGCTCCCCCGCACCGCCGCGGTGACCGACGCGGAGTTCCTGATCGTCGACGCCGGGCGCCTCGCCGACGGGGACCCCACGACGCTGCTTGTCACCGGTCCGTCGCTCGACGTACGGCAGTTGCGGGCCGCGGCTCGCGAGGCCGGCGCCGGGTTCGGGGTGCAGCTTCGGTCCGAGGAACGCGGCCGGTTCGTGGACACCCCTATGCAGTCCGGTGCCGAACGGATCTACGGGGCGGCGGTCGTCGCCGGTGGAGGATTCGCGCTGCTCGCCGTGCTCCTGTCGCTGCTGCGGACCGCTCCGGAGCGCGCCACGCTTCTGGCCCGGTTGCGCACCATGGGGCTCACCACCCGGCAGGGCAGGCGGCTGCTCGCCCTGGAGGCCCTGCCTCAGGCGCTGCTCGCCGCGGCCGGAGGGCTGCTCGTCGGCTGGGCGACCATCGCCCTGCTGGCACCCGGTATCGACCTGGGCGCGCTGGCCCTGGCCGGCGCCGACCTCGCCGTCCCGCAGGCGGCGTCACTCCGGGCGGACACCCGTTCGCTGGCGCTCCCGGCGGCCGGTGTGGTCGTCCTCACCGCGGCGGTGGCCGGCGTCCAGGCCTGGTGGGCGAGCCGTCGCGGATCCATCAAGGAACTCAGGGCAGGAGACACCCGGTGACATCGTCGACAGAGAGCACCCTGGCCGAGCTGGAGCAGCGGGCCGCCGCGCGCCGTGACCGGCCGTCGTACGGTCACGACGCCCTGATCGCGTGCGACCGCCTGGTACGCATCTTCTCCACGGACGGGGTGGAGGTGCAGGCGCTCCAGGGACTCGATCTCCTCGTCACGGACGGCGAGTTGATGGCTCTGGTGGGCGCCTCCGGCAGCGGGAAGTCCACTCTGATGAACATCCTCGCCGGGCTGGACGTCCCCACGGCCGGCTCGGCGAAGGTCGCGGGCTGCGACCTGCTGGCCATGGGGCAGAAGGAACGGCTGCGATACCGCCGCGACGTCGTCGGGTTCGTGTGGCAGCAGACCTCCCGGAACCTGCTGTCCTACCTGACGGCCGTACAGAACATCACGCTCCCGATGCAGTTGCGCGGCGGCTCGCGCAACCGCGAACGGGCCGCGCGGGCCGAGTCGTTGCTGGCGATGCTGGACGTCGCCGACTGCCGTGACCGCCGGCCCGCCCAGATGTCCGGCGGCCAGCAGCAGCGGGTGGCGATAGCCGTGGCCCTGGCCAACGACCCGGCGGTGCTGCTCGCCGACGAACCGACCGGTGAGCTGGACTCCGCGACGGGCGAGCAGGTGTTCGCCGCCTTCCGCCGCGCCAACGAGGAGCTCGGCACCACGATCGTCATCGTGACGCACGACCAGGCAGTCGCCCAGGAGGTCCGCCGTACGGTCGCGATCCGTGACGGCCGTACGTCCTCCGAGGTGCTGCGGCGCACCGAGGTGGACGCGGCCACGGGAGAGGAGTCCCAGGTGGCGCGTGAGTACGCGATGCTCGACCGGGCGGGGCGGCTCCAGCTGCCGGCCGAGTACACCGAGGCGCTGGGCATGGAGCACCGCGTGATGCTGGAGCTCGAACAGGACCACATCGGGGTGTGGCCGGACGCGCCGAAGGGTTGACATCCTCGCCGCCCTGAAGGACGGCGGTTCCCGCCTACCGTGCCGTTGAGGGCTGCGGTGTCGGGTGGGTTCCTGCTTCGCTGCGCGGTGCCGGAACACGTTCCGGTCTTACCTGCGCTCGA
>NZ_JBHZCI010000054.1:0-39650 GCF_042755185.1 Streptomyces sp. NPDC059166
CCGACCTGCACGCCCCGTTCACCGGCCTCGTCCGCCGCTGACCCACCCCTCATCTGGAGAAACGTCATGCCCCGTACCCGCGCCAGCGCCTCCCCCCTGTTCGTGCCCCGTAAGACGACACGCGCCGAACAGCGAGCCGCCCGAGCCGGTTTCACCGAAGCCCGCCGCCAGGCACGCCTCGCCCAAAACCCGCCCAAGCACCGCGCCGAGCAGACCCTCAACCCGGATCTGCGGCCCACCTACCCGCCCGCCGGTCGCCCCGGTCCGGCCTCCGCCCGCGGCGGCAAGCTCGCCCTGCCCGCCCACCGGATGACCACCGCCACAGCCAGCGGCGCGTACCCGTTCGTCGCCGAGGGCGGCCTGGGCGCCGAAGGGGTGTTCATCGGCCGCGATGTGCACGCGGAGGCGGCCTTCTGCTTCGACCCGTTCTCGCTCTACAACAGCGGCAGGGTGGAGGGCTTCACCAACCCCAACGCAGTCCTGGCCGGGATCATCGGCATGGGCAAGTCGGCGCTGGCGAAGTCGATCGCCACCCGCTCGATCGCTCACGGCTACCGGATCTACATCCCCTGCGATCCCAAGGGGGAGTGGACCGGTGTCTCGCAGGCCCTCGGCGGCTACAGCATCGCCCTGGGCCCGGCGCTCCCCGGCCGGTTGAACCCGCTGGACGCCCCGGCCCGCCCCGCCTCCGTAACCGAGGAAGATTGGTTCACGGAGGTTCGCAAGCGCCGTCTGCTACTGCTGGCCAGCCTCGCCCGCACCGTGCTGAAGCGCGACCTGCTACCGATGGAGCACACCGCCCTCGACCTGGCCCTGGATCTGGTCGTCGCTGACGCCGCCGCCCGGGGCACGGTACCGCTGCTCGGCGAGATCGCGCACGTACTCGGCTCCCCCGAACGCCTCGACCACGCCCTCGGCCACCAAGCGGGGCACCTCGGTTCAGCCGCCCAGGACCTCGCCCATGCCCTGCGACGCCTCGTGCACGGCGACTTGAGCGGCATGTTCGACGCCCCGAGCACCGTGTCGTTCGACCCGACCACACCGATGCTGTCCATCGACCTCTCCCGTCTCGGCGGCTCCGGTGACGACACAGCACTGGTGCTCGCGATGACGTGCGCGAGCGCGTGGATGGAGTCAGCCCTCAGTGATCCCGATGGCGGTCGGCGCTGGGTGATCTACGACGAGGCGTGGCGGCTGATGCGGCACGTCGGGCTGCTGGAGCGGATGCAGAGCCAGTGGAAGCTCTCCCGAGGGCTGGGCATCGCGAACCTCATGGTGATCCACCGGCTCAGCGACTTGCTCTCGGCGGGCGACGCCGGCTCGCGCGGCCGAGTCCTGGCCGAGGGCCTGCTGGCCGACTGCTCCACCCGCATCATCTACCGCCAGGAGCCCGACCAGCTCGCCGCCGCTGCATCTCTGCTCGGCCTGACCGGCGTCGAGACCCAGGCGGCCTCCGCCCTGACCAAGGGCCGAGGTCTGTGGAAAGTCGCCGGCCGCTCCTTCATCACCCAGCACATCCTCCACCCGGCCGAGCGGGAGCTGTTCGACACAGACGCCCGCATGGCCGCCTAAGAACTCCTAACGGAATGACTCCTTGCGGTCGGTTGACCGGCGTGGGGTGCTGTCGGGCAGCGTGGGGCGATGGACGTTGAGCGGCCGCTGCCTCGCGAGGTGAAGGTCATTGATTCGGCCTCGTTGTTCCGGCTGGAAGAGCGGGCGGGTGACCTCGGCCTGAGCCAGCGGTTGGACCTGACGTGGGTGCGGGCGAATGCGGCGCCCGGCGGCACCCACTATCTGTGGCCGGCCTTGTGGCACACCCTGTCCCACCGCCCTGAGGTTCCCGATCACGTGCGGTGGGAACTGCTGATCAGTCTGCGTGCGGGAGACCGCGTGGTGAGCTGGCTGGACGTGGTCCCCGATGACTTCACCCCGCTGCCGAAGATGACCTCACGCGAAGAGGGAATGCAGGTCAGACAGCTCCTTAACCAAGCTCCTTCGGTCCGGGAATGGCTACTGCGAGAGGACGGGGCTCGGGTCGGCTGTGACAGGCGTCGCCAGCAGATAAGCGCGCATCCCAGGGTGAGCAAGACCTCGTGGATGTCGTCGCGGATCTCCCAGCGGATCCGCAGGCGACGGAACCAGTGAAGGTGGGCGAAGGCGCGCTCGACAACCCAGCGTTGAGTGCCGAGTCCGGAGCTTCTTTCAGTGCCACGTCGCGCGATCAGTGGCTTCACGCCGAGCACGCGGACGAGGTGGCGGTCCTTGTCGTGGTCGTAGCCGCGTTCACCGAGCACGACATCGGGGCGGCGCCGAGGTCGGTCACGCTTGCCCCGCACGGGCGGCACTGCCTGGAGCAGCGGGATGAGCTGGGTGACGTCGTTGCGGTTGCCGCCGGTGAGGGTGACGGCGAGCGGGATGCCGGTGGCGTCCGTGATCAGGTGGTGTTTGCTGCCCGTCAGGAGCAAAGCTGACTACGAGGCGGGCTTGCAGGAGACGACGGTGTCCTCGCCGAGCCCTTCGGTAAACACCTTCAGCGCCTCCAGCTCGATCGTGCCTGAGGACAGCTGCAAGCGCAGCTGGGTGGCCAACCTCTCCCCACGCACCGGACCGGTGTGGCCGAGGGCGCTCACCTCGCGTACGAGGTGAGCGCCCCGAGGGGTGGGCGAGGACCTTCTCTTCGGAGCTTTTCAGCCTCTTTGCCTGCCCCTGCACCCCTTGCCATGTCATGGCGCGAACCTGGAAGGATGCAGCCGCGCAGGGCGTGTGCCCTGGGCAGCGCCCCCTTTTAAGATAATTGATCTTGAGGATGTTCGTTTCGGGTTCGATTTTTTTCAGGATAGCGAATTTTCGGTCATTCCTTCTACTTCCCGTGTCGTGCGGCTTCGCGGCGGCCAGACTTTGTGCGGCGTGAGTATCAGGGGTTGTTCAGTGCGCTCCAGGGGAGGGGCTTGATTTGAGTGACGCGTTCACATTTCCCGTGCTGGCGGTGTCGGCTCTGACGCAAGCTTTCGGCTTTCTCTACGGACGGGCCGGTGCGGTTCTGGACCGCCGCGCCCTACTCCGTGAGGAGGTGGGGCCTGGTGAGCTGGAACCGACCCCTGCGGTCGTGGTGGGCACCCCCGGACCTCCTGCCTTTGATGCTTCGGCACTGACGTCGGAGCGTCTGCAACGGATCGAGTCCCTACTGGGAGTCTTGGGCGTCTATGACGATCATAGGGAGCTGATCAGGGCTGATGACGAACGGCTGCGTCATAGTCTTGGTGGGCTGCGCGCCGTTCTGGAGGAAGTCGAGGGGCAGCGGCTGACGTTCGCCGGGGAGAACCGGCCGGCGAGCGGGGTTCGGATCGAGCAGGTACTCGATGACGTTCATGGCAGGGCTGCAGCGCTGAAGGTACGCCGTGTCGCTGAGTCGGCGGATGTCAGTGTGCGGCAGAGGGCGGGCACCGTCCGCGAGGGTGCGGAGATCATCGGAGCTGAAATCGACGAAATCCGCTGACGATTCGAACAAGAATCCCACCTCTGCGGCAATTCGTGTTGACGGAGAATTTCTTCATGACTTTGACTGAGCCCGGAGAAGGCTCACCCATGCCGTTGTCCGGCACATCTTCTGGTACGGAGAGCCATGAAAGCGAAGTGCGGCGGGCGGGTTTGACCGGCAGTGGAAACGGTTCGGTTCCAGGCCCGGCGGCGTATGAGGGGTTGTCGCCGGAGGACATCGAGGCGGTCAGGGGCCTTGGGGCTGGTATGAAGCAAGCGCTGGCCCTGGCCGGAGCAGTTGCGGACCTCCGGCAGGAGGCTCTGTTCAACTTCGGTGAGATGACCGGGGTGAAGCTGACCGCGGTCCTGGAGCAGATGCTGGAGCACTCCGAGCTGCCTGATGCTTATCTGGACACGGTTCGGGCTGTGTTCGCACCGCCGGAGGGCTACGCGGCGGCTTTGAGGCTGCTCATGGAGCCGGGATCGGTTGTTGTGCTTTTGCGTGAGCCAGGTGCGGGACGGTCGTTCACCGCACAGGCACTGCTCGCTGATCTGCGTCAGCGCACAGGAGCAAGGGTCGGACCACTCAGCTTCGGGGGTGGGAGCCGGTTCCCGGTGCGCCGGCTGCCACGGGAAGAGAACGTTGCGTACTTACTGGAACTGCCCGCGGATGAAGAAAAGTTCGAGGTCGCAGATGACTTCGGTGCGGTTCTGGGCAAGATTCAGTACACCCTGGGCAAGCGGAACTCGCATCTGGTCGTTCTTACGACACCGGAGCAGTGGGCGAGGATCTGTCGGGGTGCGCCGTCCGGCGTGGTGCCTCTGCTGGGACGGCCTGATCCCACGGAGATCGCCACTGCATGGCTTCGTGCCGAGGCGCCTGAGCTGGATGCCTCCCGGTGGGTGCAGGACACCCGGATCACAGGTCTTCTGTGTAACCAGCCTCCCGCCGATGTCCTGCAAGTCGTCAGCCTGATCCTCAACGCCAGCAGGGCCCCCCGCCGGGTCTCCCCGGCCAGCGAGATCACCCTTCCCGATGCATTCACCCAGCAGGTCCTGGACGTCGTGGCGGCCCGCAACAACTGGCGTTCCAGCCTGCTGCAGTGGCATAGCAAGGAGGGCAGGACCAGCTTCCAGCGGAACTTCCTTCTCGTGGCAGCCATGTTCAGGAACGCGCCTGTAGCGCACGTATACGCACAGACCGCGGAGCTGTCGGACCACCTCAAAGAGCGGGAGGCGGTGGCTCTGGAAGGCCAGAGTTCGCCCGGCGTCATCGAGATGGTCGACTCGATCGATGCGGAGCTGACTGAGGACGACACGGTTCAGTTCTCCAAACCCGGCTGGGACGACGCGGTACTCAACTACTTCTGGGTCGACCGGCCCATGGCGCGCACAGACTTTCTGGCCTGGATGGCGAAGGCTCCCATCGCCAGGACGACGAAATTCCTGGAGACGTTCACACCGGAAGACCGTCTTCTGCTCGCCAACCGGGTCGGGGCGTTCGCCGTGCGGTGGGCTGTGCGGCATGGCAAGGCCAACCCCTTGGAAGAGGTCGTTGTCGCATGGCGCAAGGACGACGCGCTGTGGGCGACAGCTGTCGACCTCATCTCCGCCGCGGCACTTCACCCGACCATGAGCCGTTTCGTGCATGCCGTGTTGTTGCGCTGGTCGAAGAACGCCGCCGCAGACAGGTCGGCGCTGCAGAAGCTTTCCGTGGATGTCTGCGCCGGCGAGTTCGGCCGCCGGCACACCGGCAAAGCGCTGCGGCGGCTTCGCCATGCCGCCGAGACGGCCCACGATGACGTACAGGCCTCGTTGTACAGGGCGGTCCGGAACCTGTGGGCGGACGCCTCGGCACGTCCGACGCTGTTCAGCTCGGTGGTGGAATGGTGCTCGGCAGACCCGTCACGGACCGAGGCCGGCCGTCGTTCCTTCCTGGCGCTGGCAACGCTGCTCTCGCAGGAGGACCCCGGCCTGCCAGTACTCCTGAGCACCGGGGCGGACCAGCCGGAATTCCCGACGGCGGATTTGGTCTCCGGGTGGCGCACATTGCTGGACTCGGGCTCAGTGGCCAGCGAGAGCGCGCGGGCGGTCAGTCTGTGGATGGACGCCGCCGTGGAGTATCCGGATCAGCGGCCGGTCGTGTTCAACGTGCTGCGCGGCGCGGTAGACACCGCGGGGCGGGCAGGTGGAAGTCATCCCCGCCACCGGCTGCGTGACCTCCTGTACCTGTGGCAGCCCGTGCCCGCTGTCGATGCCGATCCTGAGCGGGTTCGGCTGCGCCACGAACTGGTCGATCTCCTGGATCACGACCGCAGCCGATCGGTCGCCCTGTACCGGCCCGTGCGCGTGGGCCGCGGTGGGCCAACACCGTGAGCTGGCTCAGGTGGGGGCTGCGCGACCAGCAGCCGGAGCTCTTCGAGGACCAGGTGACCAGCTCGCAGTCGGGGCTGGACTTCACTGTGGCGTTTCGCACCGAGTGGCGTGCTCCTCGCTCCACTCCCGTGGCCCGTCTTCCCGCTGGTGAGGCCAGCCGCACCGTTCGGGTACTGGCCGAACAGGCCGCAGCACGGCACACAGTGCTGCGACCGGCCGCTGCGGAGCAGGAGATCAACAGTCTGCTTGCCCGTTCGCTGCCGCTACGGACGAATGAACTTGAGGTCAGCTGGGCGCGCGTAAGCGTGTCGGTCGCGGTGGAGGCCCGCACGTACGCGGAGCAGATCGCCCAGGCACGCCGGGAACTGGAACTCGATGCTCTGGCCCAGCGCCAGGTTCAGGCACGTATGAGGTTCATGCACGAGAAGATCCTCCACTCCCCTGCCTCGGCCCGGATCTATCTGATGCTCGAGAACTCGGCCCGTCTGGGTGTGCTGCCGCCCGGTCTGGACGTGGACGGGGTAGTGCAGGAGATCCAGCGGTGGAACCCGCAGTCGCGGTGGGTCGTGATCGCGCAGCTCGTCCACACCTTCATCGATCGCCTCTCCGAAGCTGATGCCGATGCGCTGCTGGTCACGCTGCGCTCACTGTTCCACGACTTCGGAGAACAGGATCTGGCTGCGCAGGTCCCCGGTCCGGTCACACCGCCCTCTCAGATTCCCGGCTCTTGAGGCATACGGAGACAGTGCTGATGAAGCTGACCATCTTACGCGCGGTACTAGCACCGAGGACCAGCTGGCAAGCCTGGCGCCTGGCCCGGTCCAGCGGTGGCGCCATGTCATTCGATGTCGCCTGGCGTTCAGCCCGGGTCCAGCTCCACCCGGACGAGGCCGGGTATCGAACGGCCGGACACGAAAGCCTCCGGCCACCCGCAAAGAACTCCACGGACAAGCCGACAGTGTGAAGGAGGACGTTCAAGGCCCGGTCTTCTGCACCTTGCGGAATAGGCGTAGCCGGGCATTCCGGGCTACGAACGGGCATATGGAACATTGTTCTTGTCGAGCACAGCCTCAATACGGCCGATGTGCCTTTTGTGGATGGCGCAGATCAACAGCTGCTGCGCTCGGGACCCTGCGACGTAGAGGACACGTCGGGCCTCGGTGTTGTGGTCACCTTCCCAGTCATCGACAACGTTCCGCTCCGTAACGGCGTCAGTGCGCAGCCGGTCGGGGACAACGAGCACCACTCCCGGGTACTGGCGCCCCTTCACTCCATGCACAGTGGAGAAGCGCATGAGTGGCTCGGCGCTGGTGGAGGTGGCGTTAGTCCAGGTGGCCTCGTTCGGCGCTCTGAAGAGTCCGCCAAGATCCGCGGTGTTGGGTGGATGGGTGCCTCCCCAATCCGCGTCTCTCAGGTAGGTACGGACTTCCGCTGCGAAGGCGTTTCTGGTTCTGTCTGCCGCGTCGAGGCGCAGTGCCATACGTACGGCGAAGGCTTCGAGCCAGCGCGGTTCGACGCCTGCCAGTTCGCACTGGGCGTCGAAGCCTTGGCGTCCCGTTTCCGTCCCCCGTCCGACGATGAGAGCGTCGAGCACCGTGCGCTGCACCTGGTCGATTGCCTTGCGGCGGGTCCGGGGGTCCGTCGTTCGTGATCTGAGTATCTGGCCGGCCGATGCGATGCGTACCACTCGATTGAGGTCTGTGTTGTTGATGCCGGACACTCCCGCGGCTTTCATGCCGTGGGTCTCGGCGTGTGACAGCAGGATGAGTTCTTCAGCGGTGAGTTGGTTGCGCTCGGCGATCCCCAGGGCGGTGGGCACGATTTCGTCGTACGCCTTGTATTCGACCAGGTACACAGGGATGGAGTTCCAGGAGTTTTCGCCGCAGGCCAGCTCGGTGAGCTGTCCGGACCGCAGCGAGGTGTTGAACGCGCAGATGGCAGGTGTGCTGCGCCAGTTGTCCCTGAGCTGGATGGGACCACCGGGCAGGCTGTCGGCGAAGGCCCGCATGCCGTCGGGGGTGGCGCTGCGGAACTCGTAGATTGACTGGTCCGTGTCCCCGACCATGATGATTCGAGTGCCCTGCTGCCGCAGGAACTCGAGGATGCGCAGTTCCTCGCGTCCGCAGTCCTGGGCTTCATCGACGATCACCTCGGCAAAGCGGGGGCGCAGCAGCGGGGCGAGTATCCGCTGTCCGTCTGCTTCCTCCAGCCAGTACTCGGCCAGGCAGCGGGCGGCCACGCAGCTGATGGTGCCGGAGCGGACGAGGCGGCCGAAGATGTCGGAGGCGTTGGCTTCCGCGGTGTGTCGTCTCGCCATGAGTTCTGCCAGAACCGTGGGGCTGCCGAAGTCGCGTGGGATGCGACTTTCTATCAGACGTGCGCGACCTACCGGGTTGAAGTCGAACCAGTCGAGGTGCAGGTTCTTGGCTCGGCCGATCTGGCTGAGGCGAAAGCTCGCGCTCGGTATGTCGCGCCAGCGCTGCACGTAATTGGGCCTCTTCCTGAACGCATTGACGTACAGGGGCGTGACGATGAAGCGGTGGATGAAGGCGTCGAAGGTTCCGACGAAGTGGGGCGCTTCGAGGGCTTGTACGCGCTGCCCGCATCGTTGGCGGACCTCTTCTACCGCTGCGTTGGTGAAGGACAGTAGCGCAATGCCCTGGCGGTCCTCCTCGGCCGTTCGTTTGAGGAACCGGGCGACCATGGCACGGGTCTTCCCAGCGCCAGGACAGGCTGCGGCGAACAGGCTCTCTTCCGCATCAACCAGGGCCTGCTGGTCCGTGGTCAGCGATGGTTCGCTCACTGTGCGCCGCCCTGCTGGTCGGCCAGGACGCCGTGCACGGCGTTGGTGAGGTATTGAGGCGCCTCAAAGGTCGCACCGTCCTGGATGGCCAGAGCGATGTCGTGGGCGAACTCGCCTTTGCTGATGAACTTCGAGTACTTGCACAGCTTCTGGTAAAAGCCGAAGGAGCGGCCCTTGGGATGGGCGAGGATCTCATCCCAGTGATGTTGCGACTGTCGGTGCTGTTTGAGGTAGGCGCGCCGGAGGGTGGGTTCGTTAACCGTCGGGGTGAGGAGGTCGGCCTCGAGGGTGTGGGGCGCCTCCGCGACGACGAGGTGACCGGCCGCACCGATGAAGGCGGCGTGCTCTTCCAGGAGCTCTTTACGGTTGCTGACCTTGGTGCGGGTGTCGTCCTGGTCCTCCTCGCAGCTGTCTTCCGCCGTGGCTTCCACTTCGGCCGTGGGCGGCGGGTCCGGCTGACCGTCCTCGCTCTTTTTCTTCTTGGGAAGTTCAGGGTCAGGGTCGCGGTCCGTGATGACCGTCAGTCGGTCCAGGAGCCGGCAGCCGTTTACCTCTGAGAGCAGCAAGGTGATGTAGGGGGCAAAGTCGACGCTGCCGACGTTGATGATGGTTACGCCGTGGAAGTCCCGGCGCTGCTTTGCCTGGTCACCGCCGTTGAACAGACAGTGCCGGGCGATGACCGGCAGCAGGACGGCTTCTGCGATGCCTTCGACCAAGACGACGCGGCGGGCGAAGAGGAGGCTGGCGCGTGTGGCGTCCAGGTACTGGTTGATCTTCCGTCGCTCGTTATCGGCCAGGGGAAGTTGGGCCAGGGGAAGTGACTGAGTCTTACGGCGCAAGACCTCGATGTGACGCCCCTTGTCGTCCTGGGTGGTCTCCTGTTCTGCCCGGGTTCGCAGGGCGACGACGTTCTCGATACCGACGCTGCTGGCGAGGTTCGGGGAGTGCGTGCTGGCGATGACCTGGATCCGTCCGGCCGGTCCCTGCAGGTCGTCGCGGGGTGAGGCCTCGGCCTGTTCGCGCAGATAGTCCAGGAGCACGGCCTGCAGCTGCGGGTGGAGGTGGGCTTCGGGCTCTTCGACAAGGAACAGCGTCAGCTCTGCCGACTGCGCCTTGCGCAGTTCGAGGATGACGGTCGCAATGAACAGGAGGTTGGCGTAGCCCAGGCCCGATTCTGCGAGGTCGGCGGGTTCGATGCCGGACTCGGCCATCTTCACGCGCAGGCTGCGGGCCAGGCGGTGCAGTTGGTATTCGGCGAACGTGACCTGGACGCTCTGGCCCCGGACCGAGTCGGTCAGCTTGCCGAGATGGATCTGGATCGCGTCGGTCGTGGTGGTGAGGACGTCGTGGTTGGTGAGTTCTTTGAGGGAGTCGTTGGCCGTCACACGGAACTTCTCCTGGTCGTCCTCCGTCGTGAGGTACTGGATGATGCGCAGCAGCCGGCTGCCATCGGAGGAGTCGAGCTCCCTTTGCGCATCGCGCAACGGGGCCAGGTATACGTGTGTGATCTGCTCCCGCTTGACCGGCTCGGCATCGGCGCCGCCCACAGGTCCTGCGGTCACGCTGGCCCGCATCTGTTGGCGAACGGGGTCCTTGCGATAGGTGGTGGTGTAGCTGGCCTGGTGCGTGTCGACGTCGATAGCCGTGATGTAGTGCGCCCGCTGGGTGTCGGTCAGTCCGTCATAGGTGGCCGTGAACTCGGCTTCTTCACCCTCCCAACCGCGGGACAGATCGGTGTCTTCGAACCAGCGGGTGCCTCGACGGTTTAGGGGCGTGGTGGCCAGTCTCAGCGATTCAATGACGTTGGACTTCCCGGAGTTGTTCTCGCCGACAAGCAGTGTGATGCCCGGTTGGAAGTCGACCTTCAGGTCGTAGCAGGACCTGAAGTTCTTGATGCTCAGGCGGCTCAGGTACATCCCAGCCTGCGTCTGGTCATGCTTCTGGTGCACTGTTGCGCTCCCCCGTCGCTCGGCGTCTTTCCCCTCACATGAGTGGCGTGGGCCCCACGAGGCCCATCCGCCACCCCCACACAAACTTTTACATAATCTCCACGCAGAAAGTGAGTGAACAAGAAGAAAGCGGAGTACATCAAGGCTCAGTCCGAGCGCGGAGACCTCACCGAGCTGCTCCAAGCCGCCACCGGGGCCGACCGGCCGACAGAGAATCCCTTCTTCTGGCCGACCGGGTGCCCTGCTGCGGCGGGGCACCCGGCTGACCGCCACCGTGCGGCCTCTACCAGCGAATCTCGGCCGGCCCAAACCCCGGATTTGCCGGACGCTCTGCCCACTGGCCCACCTCCAACGGGTCCTTCGCTCTCTCTGCCCCGGAGACTTCCGTGCCTACCTCGATCACCATCACGTCCGAGTTCAGCGGCAGCGTCGTTGCCAAGGGCGCTACTGATGACCTCTCCGCGCAGCTCCTCCGTCACGCCGGTTTCAAGCAGATCGACGACTGGCGCGGCCGACGCCATCGCCTGCCCACCACCACTCCGCTCGCCAACCAGGTCGCCATCGCCAGCCATGCGGCCGAGATGCTTCGAGCGGCTCGCTATGACGTCACCCTTCCGCCGTCCCTCGACACGGCCCGGATGAGCCCTCCGGTGCATGGGCTGGGGCCCCACGCCGCCGGAGCTGAACTCCTCAGCATCACGGACCAGATCCGTGCGGCCGAAGACGGAGCCAGCCTTCAGCGGGCAGTCGACCACCTCCTTCACCCCGAGCACGGTGCGCTGGAGCGGGTCCGGGAGGCCCTGGAAGCAGCGGGAGAACAGGTCAACGACCTGGACGAAGACGCGTATGCGCTCGCCGACCGGTTCGGCTTCGCCTCGGAGTTCGTCAGCTCGGCCCAGTCCGAACTCGTCGACTCCGAGGCCGAGCTACGCCGCGTCGGCGCCGCTTCGACGAGCTACTCCCCAGCACCGACCGTCCGTGATCACCGTGGTGCCGCTCTCGCCACTTCTCCTGCGGCGAACCAGGCCAAGGTCTCCTCGGCGTCCAGTTCCCCGTCGGGGCCTTGCTCTGCGACGGGTCACCCACCACGCGCCTCAACCCCCCGACGGTGACCCCGGCCGCCCTCTCCGCCGTCGGCCTCCAGTACGTCGCGCGCCCCCGCTCGACTCACCCGCCAAGGACCACTCACCCGAAGAGGCAAACGTGCCCGAGTACTACTCCAGCATCGGCGAGGCCGTCGGTGCGGCCATGCAGCACAACATCCGGCTCGCCCACCGCAGCGCGGCACCGGGCTCCGACAAGCCGCTGCAGGTCAGGCGCCTGCTCAGCGCTTCCGCCGATCCGTACTCGGTTCGCGGGATGATTTCTCGCCTCCACGAGGACGCCTCGCCCGATGAGGTGGCGGGCATCATCGAGGAGGTCAATGGCGCACTGGTCGGGGCTCTGCCCGAGCTGACCGAACCCGTCGCCTCTGCCGCCGACTGGACTCGCGCCCGTCTCGACTTCGACGACCCGCATCACAATCCGACTTTCGAGACGTGGACCCGACTGGCAGCCGCGTACGGGATGCTCCAGGACGTCCGTGAGCAGTTGGAAGTCGCCGAGGACGGTCTCGCTGCCTGTCCCGCAGAGCGCACGGACCCCCGGCACCACCAGATGGTCAACGTCTTGCGCAGCCGGGAGTTGCTCGACGATGTCCTCGGTGCCGAGGCTGCTCCTGTGCCGTCCGCTGCCCAGAACGTCGATTCAGACCGGCAGCGGGCGGCCCGCGCCTCGTCGCCGCGCGCCGGAACATCGCCGTCGACCGGCAGTCCGCCGGCCACCGCAGCACCTCCGCCCGCGCCTCGTTCTGCCGGCCGACCCCGCTGAAACCTTCCGCCTCAGACGTCCAGGAGTACCCCCATGATCTGCACGAGAGCCGAGCGCGCCCCGCCCCTGCCCGCTCGCACACCCAAGGAACCGCCGTGCCTTCCCCGCGCACCAGCGCGCCCTCGACCACCACCGGGTCGGACGCGCTCCTCTACCTCCTGTTCGGCATTCTCGGCGCCGCCATGGCCTTCGGCTCCCTGGCCTGGCTGACCGGAAATCTCACCAACACCGCGGTCGGGAGCGGGACATGGGCCCCCTTCCGCATAACGGACGCGCTGCTGCACCCGGAGGTGCTGTGGCCGGCCCTGAGCACCAGCATTCTGATGGTCGGCGCCCGCGTCGTCCCCGCCCTGTTCACCGTTGCCCTGGTCGTCACCGCTGCCGTGCTGTGGATGCGGTGGCGTGCCGGGTCCAAGTCCGGCCTCGCCCGGAAGGCGGACCTGGCGCCGTTGCTGGACAAGGAGATCGTCGCCAAGGCGAAGAGCCTGCGCCCGAGCCTGGGCGGCCGGGAGAGTAAAAGAGGTCCTGCCCGCTGACCGCGGCATCCTGCTCGGCACCCTCGATCCCGGCCGCGCGGAGGTCCGCGCGTCCTGGGAGGACGTGATCGTCGCGATCATGGCCCCGCGTTCCGGCAAGACGTCCGGGCTGGCGATCCCCGCGATCCTCTCGGCACCGGGCCCGGTCCTGCTCACCAGTAACAAAGCCGCGAACGACGCCTTCACCACCACGGTGGACGCCCGTGCCGAGGTCGGCACGATCTGGACCCTCGATCCCCAGCAGATCGCCCACCACCCGCGCGAGATGTGGTGGGACATCCTCGCTGACGCCCGCGATCTCGCCGGGGCGAAGAGGTTGGCGGGGCACTTCGTGACCGCGAGTGTCGACGAGTCCAGCGGCTCCGACTTCTGGTCCACCGCCGCGAGCAACACCCTCGGCGCCCTCTTCCTCGCCGCCGCGTCCCACCGGCGGCCGATCACCGACGTCCTGGCCTGGCTCGCGATGCCGGCCGACCGCACCCCGGTGGACCTGCTCACCGACGCCGGCCACCATGCGGTCGCCGCCCAGCTCCAGGGCACCGTCTCCGGCGCGACCGAAACACGCGACGGCATCTACGAGACCGCGAGGCAGTACGCGAGCTGCCTGCTCGACCCGGACGTCGCCGCCTGGGTCACCCCCAACGACGACCTCCCCGAGTTCCAGCCGTTCGCCTTCGCCACGTCCCGCGACACCCTGTACCTGCTGAGCAAGGACGGCGGCGGCAGCGCGTCCGCGATCATCGCTGCAGCGGCCGACGCCGTGATGCGCGCGGCCGTGATCGTCGCCGAGCGCTCCGGCGGGCGACTCGACCCGCCCGCCCTGTGCGTCCTCGACGAGGCAGCGAACGTCTGCCGCATCTCGGACCTCCCTGATCTCTACAGCCACCTGGGCAGCCGAGGCGTCATCCCGATGACGATCCTGCAGTCCTACCGTCAGGGCCAGCGGTGCTGGGGCGAGGCCGGTATGGACGCCCTGTACTCCGCCGCCACCATCAAGATCATCGGATCTGGCATCGACGATGCGGACTTCGCCGACCGGCTCAGCCGTCAGGTCGGCGATCACGACGTCCAGACAACCTCGGTGTCGACCAGCGAGGGCGGCAAGTCCACCTCGGTGAGCATGCGCACGGAACGGATCCTGCCGCCGGACGCCATCCGCGCCCTGCCCAAGGGCAAGGTGCTGCTGCTGGCCACCGGCATCCGGGTCGCCATGCTCAACCTCATGCCCTGGTACAAGGAGCCCTCCGCCAAGGTGGTCGGCCCCGCCTCCGTCCGGGCCACGAAGGCCATCACCGAGCGCGCCCTCGCGAAGAGCATCGGCCAGGACGACCTCGGGCTGTCGGCATGAGCGCACCCATCCCACACCAGGGGCAGCTGGCCCACTCTCCAGTCGTTCTACGCGGCGACCAGTGGTGGCTGGAGAGCGAGGCCGGTTCGGTCCCGGCCTCAGATCCCGCCTTCACCGCCGTCCTGGACGGCTTTGCCCAGGCGATGGCCGCAGCCGACCGGGCTGTCGCCGGCCTTCGCGCCCGACGGAGCAAGCCTTCCGCACCTGCTCCGGAAGGCCGCCGATGAACCCGCTGCTGAGTGCCGAACAGGCAGTCCTCGGCGCCGTACTCCTCGACCCCGACCAGCTCGCACACCTGGACTGGCTCGCACCGGACCACTTCTACCGCCCTGTCCACCAGGCGTTGTTCGGCGCGCTCCGCAAACTGCGCAGCGACGGGCATCCCGCGCTCTCGGCCGATGGCCCGTTGCCGCTGTCGTGGGTAACCGACGCGGTCGACGAGGCCGGACAGCACGTACGAGGAATGACCGCGGTCTACGCCCACACCCTCATCCAGCTGTGTCCACGCACCGAGCACGCCCCGGCATACGGCCGCATGGTGCTGGAAGGGGCGATCCACCGCACCATCGCCCAACACGCAATCCGCCTCCACCAGATGGCCCGGGCCGACGCCGTCCAGGGCAGGGTCGCGGGAGCGCTGCACACGGCGGACGTCCTGACGGGGGTACTCACCGACCTTGCACGCCGCTGGGGAACCGACCCACGACCGGTCCCACCCCCCACTGCACCCGCTGCCGCCGCAGACGCCCCGCCGCCGGCGATGCCCGACCAAGTCGCCGAGGACGAGCAGTTCCTCCTGGCCGTCCTCACCGAGCAGCCGGGCACCATGGATGAGGTCGTGTCCTGGCTACGGCCGGGAGACTTCGCCGACCCGGCCCACGGGCAGCTCTACCGGTGCCTGGGCGCGCTGCACCACCGAGGCGAACCCATCGACCGGATCACCCTGCTCTGGGAGGCCCAACGACGCGGCCTCCTGGCCGACGGAACCGTCGCAAGTGAACAAATCAACGCCATTTGCGACGGCATGGCCCCCGGCAGCGCCGACTGGTTCGGACACCGAGTGATCCGCTCCTCCCTCACCCGCACCGCAGCCGCCTCCGCGCGCACCATCCAGGCCCTGGCCGAGAACGAAACCCTCAGCCCCGGCCGCCTGATCAACCACGCCCTGCACGCCCTCGACCCACTCAACGAGGTGCGCACCCGCTGGGCGACCGCGAACGGCAACCCGGCCCCGAAACCCACGACACCTACTCCGTCCGCGGGCGAGCCACCGCCTGCCCGCGTGAAGGCTGCCCGAGCCCGAAGCACACGGCGCCCCGCCACATCACCCTCCGCCCCGGCCAGCCCCGTCCGCGCACCGGCAGCAGCCCGACCACCCTCACTCCGCCATCCGTGAGGCCCCTTCACCACCACGCACTTCCCTGGAACTCGCTTTGAACCATGCATTCCCCTCCGCTGCTCCGGACCTACGCGCCACGGTCCCCGGGGTCGGACGCCCCGGTGGGCTCCCCGTTGATCGGGTCGCTCTGCTCGGGGTACGGCGGCCTCGACCTGGGCGTGCAGGCCGCCCTCGGCGGCACCCTGGCCTGGCACGCCGAAGTCGATCCGAACGCCTCACGCATCCTGGCCCGCCACTGGCCCGGCGTCCCGAACCTGGGCGACATCACCGCCGTCGACTGGTCCACCGTCCCCCGGGTGTGCGTCCTGACGGCCGGCTTCCCCTGTCAAAGACGTCTCGGTCGCCGGCCGCCGCGCCGGACTCAACGCCCAGACCCGCTCCGGGCTCTGGCTGCACGTCGCACGTGCAGTCGATGCCCTCCGACCCTGCCTTGTGGTGATCGAAAATGTCCGCGGCCTCCTCACCTCCCCCGCCGGCTCCCCTGGCGACGTGGAACCCTGCCCGTGGTGTCTGGGAGACACCGCAGGTCAGCCTGCTCTGCGGGCACTCGGTGCCGTACTCGGATCCCTGGCCGACCTCCGGTACGACGCGCGATGGTGCGTGCTTCGCGCCTCCGACATCGGGGCCCCGCACCGCCGCGAGCGAACTTTCCTCGCGGCATGGCCCGCCGACCACGCTGTTGAAGACGCCGACCAGCAACATCGGGAAGAACGGTGGCTCACAGCATCCGGCGAAAAGGAGGAGCGGTGGGCACGGTCCGAACCTGGCCGACGAGGTCGAGTGGCTGCTGCCGACTCCGAAGGCGTCGGACGGGATCAAGGGTTCGCCGAACCAGCGGCACGGCAATGGCGACCTGACCCTACCCAGTGCGGCGGCGTCTCTGTTGCCCACGCTGAGGGCCGGGAACACGGGCGCCCCGGGCCGCCGCGCCGGCAAGGGATGGCGGCCTCCCTTGTCGGCGGTGGTCCTGCCCCTCTGGGCGGAGGAGACGCCGGAGGCGGGGGCGCGGACCGGCGATGGGGAGCGTACGGATCCGCCATCACCCGATGGGAGAGGCTCACCCGTCCTGCCCCGGCTCCCACGGACGCGGCTGGCCGGCTCCGCGCGGACTTCGTGGAGTGGATGCAGGGCCTCGACGCCGGCTGGGTCACCGCGACCGAGGGACTCGGCCGTCCAGCGCAGCTCACCGCACTCGGCAACGGCGTCGTTCCACAACAGGCCGCGCGCGCCATGCAGTTGCTGACACCACCCTTCGCTCGCTGTAACCGCTGCGCCGACCGATAGCGCTCCACTACCGCGCTCTTCCGGCCGGACCAAACCGCTGATTCTCCGGATTCTCTCGGGCATGTCGCCGTCTCACAGATGGAGCACACCCCCATGGCCGACACCAGCCCGACCTCCCACGGCCCCGAGCCGTACCGCGTCCCCGACGCAGACCTTGACGACCTCGCCAGCACCCTCGCCAAGACCATGGCCGAGGTCAGGCAGCACGGCGTCATCCTCGACCGCCTCGGCTCCGAGCCCGAATCCGGCGCCATCCAGCCGCCGGACGGCGCTCCGGAAGCCGAGGCGGCTGACGGCAAGAAGCCCGACGGCCCCGCCTCGGTGTTCATCCTCGCCTTGGGCGGCGAGGCGTACGCTGTCGAACTCGCTGCCCTCAGCGACTGGGTGAACTACCTCTTCCTGCCGGTGTACGGCCGGGAGATCAGCACGAGCCGTCCCTGGTGCGCGCACTGGCACGAACACCCTGAGGCCGTCGCCCGGCTCCACGCACTCTGGCTTGCCTGGCAGCAGTTCACCGACACGGAGGCCGGTCTGTCCGGCCCGTCGACCTGGCACCGCGACCACCTGGACCAGACCCTGCAGCACCTGCGCGCACCTGACGGGCCCTTCGCGGCCTGCACGACCAGCGCGACTCGCCCGAATCACCGGGTGCTGGCCACCCCGGCGCCCGAGCAGGCGGGGGTGGCGGCGTGAACGACATTCTCGACTTCGGCCTCGACGATCTCTCGCCGGTCGACGACGCCTCCGAGGAGGCGATCGAGGCCCTCTGGACTGGCGACCTGACGGTGCTGTCTCAACACCACACCACGCCCAACGGTTCGCACAGCTTCGTCCTCGCCCACGACCGATCGGTCACCTGGGGGATACCCGGCGAGCCACAGCTCGTTGCGATCGCGGTCACACGGGATCTGCGGCAGTCCACGTTCACGTGCGAGACGAGCCACCACGCCACGGCGTCCTTCGCCCAGAACTGGCTGGCAGAACGCGGCTGCCCGCTCGAACGGATCACACTGCGCGGTGGCGACTACATCGCGCCCGCCGACGACCTCACCCTCCAGGTGGAACAGCAGATCCAGAAGTCGGGCACCCGCTACGAGGTCATCGACACCTACACCTCCGACGACAATCCCAGCGAGGCGTGGACACTCGTCCGCGACTCCCGCGCCGCCCAGGCGCCGGTTCGTCTCTTCCACGAGGAGTGGGACCACGATGCCGGCACGTACACGATGCGCGAGGGCGCCTTCGCCGACGTCAGCGCCGCTCGGACCTGGTTGGACGAGCGCAGCGAACCGCTGCCCGAGCCACCGGAGTACAGCGACCATAACGGTGCTGTCGTCCGGGCCCGCATCGCCCGCATCGCTCTCGCCCGGTCAGCCGGTGCCTCCGCGACGCCGCAGACCGGCCTCGACGCGCCCCGCACGACCGTGGCGGGACCGGTCCAGCAGCCGGTGCAGAGGAGGCTGCTGTGAGCCGCGCCCGCTTCGCCTTCGCCGCGCACCCTGACGCCATCGCCGACCTGCGGGAACTTCCGGCTGAGATGCGCGACTTGGCACTACTGGAGCTGCAGAACCTGGTCCACGGAAGCGACGATTGCTTGCCGTTGAAGGGCCGTCTCGCCGGCTTCCACAAGGTGTACGTCGACCCGGAGGTCTCTTACCGACTGGTCATTCAGTTCCGCCAGGCCCCGCCGACCTCGACTCACCAGCGCGAGATCTACCTCGTAGCCGCTGGCAGCCGGAAGGACTACGCGGTCTACCGCACAGCCCACCTGCGGACCAGCCCCCAGCAAGAGGTCGGCCCGGACTCCGCCACGGAGGCCCGCGTGCAGGCCGCCCGGTCTCGTTCGACGCTCGCCCCCGAACGGCCGACAGCGGCCGGCGCGACTGCCCCGTCAACAGCGCCGCCCTTGGCCGCTACCTCCCGAAAGGCCGCCCAGCGATGACCAACGACCGTACAGTGCTGCCCCGTTCAGAGCTGGCGGATCTCCTCACCGAGGCCGCTCAGAGCGTCTCCGGCATCCCCACCGCCGAGTACCCGACGCCCGCCGCCCGCTCCTACCTGTATCCCGTCTTGGGTCCGCTGGCCGCCGGGCCCCGCGTGATCACCGGGCTGAACGACCGGTTCGAGGACTTCGTGACCGCCGAGCCACGCCCCACCACGTCGGCGGGCCTGTTCGCTCTGGCCTCCTACGCCTCCGCGCTGGGGTGGCTCACCGAGTCGTTCGCCGAGCTGACCGCCTCGGTCGACGAAATCTGCACCCGCGTGGGCATCCCCACGGAGCCCAGCGCCCCGATCGCCGCCGCTTCCGGCGCAACCGAGCGGGACGACGAGTTCGACTTCGCTTTCAGCGCGCTTGAGTTGGAGGCGGTCCGTAATGCAGCCGAGGCCGCCGGCCTCGCGCCGGACGACTACGTCGAGGTTCTCTCCCAGTCGCTGCTCGCCGCCGCCCGGATCACTGACGCCTGCATGGAGATCTCCAGCGGCCTGCTCGACGACGCCGATCTCCTCCGCGAAGCGAGCGACCGCCCTCGGCTCGGCGACGCCCCCGGGAGCCTGCCGGCTCTGGTCCGCTCCCTGCTCGCCCGGATGGAGACGACGGAGTGAACCCGTACGACGCAGACACACACCCTGGGCCTTATCTCGTCGTCGAAGTGCTCGGTGTCGGGGATGTCAGCGTGCCCGCTCTCGCGCATGGTCCGGGGGAGCCGCTGCATCAGGCGGCTACGCGCGTCATTGACGCCGCAGCGGCGTTGGACGAGCGACACGAGAGCGTGCTCGACGCGGTCCAGCGGGCTCAGCGGCTGCTCGAAGGCATTGGTCGCGGTGAAGTCGGCCGCGCCAAGGTGTCGTACGTGTTGTTGCGTACCGCGCTCCCCGAACTCGGAGACGTTCTGGCCCAGCAGGACCGGGCGTACAGCCGGCTCGTCGAGTCCCTGTCCGACTACCGGCAGCTTCGTCCCTCGCCTGAGCCTGCTCAACGCGCGACCGACAAGAGCCACGGGCAGGGCCAGCAGATGAGGCCCCACCGGGACGACGACTGGGCCGTCGCCGGGGAGCGCGGGCTGGTAGCCCTCGAAGCGGTTGCGGCCGGAGGTGTTCGCTTTCGTCGGACCGCGATCGGCGAGGATCCGTTCATCTCGCGGGAGAAGGCCCAGCCGCAGGACCCAAGGGTCTGGCCGCAGACCGTGCAGCGGCTGGTCGCCGACGGGCTACTGCATCAGGACATCACCGAGAACGTGTATCGGCCCGGCCAGCTCCACTCGCTCACTGCGCAGGGGGAAGCCGCCCTGCGGGATGGTCGCGCGACGACCTCCCGGGTGTCCGCCGCCCTCGGCCGCACCACCACGCGGGCCACGTCAGGCGCGCTCTCCGACCTGGCCGCCGTGCCCGTCGCCAGGACCTCCCTCGCGGCCCCCCGCTCACGCTGACCGCATCCCGACAAGGACCCCACCGTGCCTACCCCCGGCCTGCCCCCCACCTTCTCCATCGCTTCCATCGATGCCCAGCGCGTCGAGGAGGCTCTCGCCCGGATCGGGCCCAAGTGGACCACCTGGACCGCGATGACCCTGGCCCAGGCGAACGGCCCCGTGCGCGTCCGCGACGTTGCTGCGCAGCTCCCCTTCGTCAGTGAGCAGTTCGTCGGCAAACGGCTGGCCACGATGCACGCTGACGGACTGGTGATCCGCGATGACGACCGGCGGGGCGGGCCGTACCGGCTCAGCGCGCTCGGCACGTCTCTGGCCCCCGTCCTGCGCACGGTGTCGGACTGGTCCCGCACCCACCTGACACAGGAACCGATGGCCGAAGCCGAGCGTGTCGAGGACGCGCTGCGCCGCTTGCACCTTCGGCACTCGACCACTGTGATCCAGGCCCTCGACTCGGCTGACGGCCAGATGCGGTTCGTCCACATCGCCGAGGCGGCCGGCCTGGACAACGGCCTCGCACGGCAGCGACTTGTCCGGCTTCAGGCCGATGGCCTGGTCACGCGGACCGGCTCCCGGCACGGAGACCCTTACGTGCTCACCGATGCCGGCCAGGCGTTGGGGGCCGTCTACGCCAGTGTCGAGCACTGGAGCCAGCCCTTCGCACTGCGAGGTGGAACAGCGCCACCGCGTCCGGCAGCGGCAGCCATGCGCACCCACGTCGGCATCCCGCTGGGGGCGGGGGCCGACGGCGCCCGGACCGCGGCGGCCCTACGACGGAGCGCCGCCGCGTCGAACGTCATGTTCAGCCACGCGCCACAGCAGCAACCGCGGGTGTCGGCGGCCGTGACCGCTCGGTCGGCACCGGGCCGGGGCCGGTGAGGGGAGTGAGAACTAGTACTCCAGCCGGACTTCGGTGTATGTCCTGGTCAACGGCTTGAGCGTGGGGATTTTAGCTGGATGGTGCCGGGTGCGGGGCGGGTTCGCCCGGCCTGTCCCGCGAACGGATGACCGCGCCGTGTGTAGTGACAGCGGCGGGCCCGGGCCTGGTGTCGGCGGCGCCAGCTTGACCAGTTCATCGCATGGTTGCCCTGTCGAGCAGGAGGTCGGCGGGTAGTTGCCAGTAGACGGCGGATCTCGGCCGGGGTGAGGTCCACGAGGTCGGGTGTGTCGTTGCCGGCTCCCCCTTTTGGCGCTCTTGGGCGGCGGTGACGGCGAGGAAAGCGTGGGCGAGCATGGCGAGGGTGATGTGCCGGTGCCAGCCGATGTAGCGGCGGACTTCGTACTGGTCCAGGCCGCATTCGTTCTTCGCGCTCTGGAAGCACTCCTCGATCTTCCAGCGGCATCCGGCGACCCGAACGAGATCGGCGACGGTGGCGTCCAAGGGGGCGGCTGCGAGGAAGTAGGCGAGTTCGTCGGGCTTGGTGATGCTGCGGCGGGCGAGCATCCAGCGTTGCCGGGTGGGTTCGTCGCCGTCGAACTCCCAGACCGCCGGCAGGCGGGCGGCAGCCCAGTCGTAGAGCCGAGGCCCTTTGGCGCCGTCGCCGCAGGAAAGCCGCTGCCATGCCTCGTCGGGGGCCTGGCCGATGAGGTGGTCGATGCGAGGGCCGTGGACCTGCTGGGACTTCGGCACCGCCAGGACGTAGGACAGGCCGGCGTCTTCCAGGAAACGTCGGAAGCGGGAGTCCTGTCCGTAGGCGGCATCGGCCGCTACCCAGGCGACGGGCAGGGGGCCGGCCTGCGCTCGCAGGACCATGGTGCGGGCCAGCTCGTTCTTGGTCGCGAACGGGCGGTGCTCGGGTATGCGGGCTGTGCGGCAGCGTTCGGGGTCGTCGGTCCAGGACTTGGGGAGGTAGAGCTCGCGGTCGACGAGAGCGTGGCCGCGGGTGGTGGCGTAGGCGGCGAAGACGCCGATCTGGCAGTTCTCGGTGCGGCCGGCGGTGCCGGAGTACTGCCGTTGCACCCCGGCTGAGGTGGTGCCCTTCTTGACGAATCCGGTGTCATCGATGATCAGGATGCCGTCGTCGGTGCTGAGGTGTTCGGCGACGTATCCCTGCAGGTCGTCGCGTATCCCGTCGGCTTCCCAGCGGCTTTTTGCCAGGAGGTGCTGCAGCCCGTGAGGGGTGGGGTGCCCGGCGAACTCGGCCAGTTGCCAGGAGTTCTTGCGCCCCACGGGCCCGAGCAGTCCTCGCACGTAGTCCCGCATCCGGCGTCTGGGCTCGACGCGGGGGAAGCGGTGCCCGATCCGTAAGAAGAGTTCTTCAAGCTCTTGTTCCCACACGGAGGCGGGGGCGTCATCGATCATGTGCGATGGCTGTCCCCGCCGCTGTCACTACACACGGCGCGGTCATCCGTTCGCGGGACAGGCCGGGCGAACCCGCCCCGCACCCGGCACCATCCAGCTAAAATCCCCACGCTCAAGCCGTTGACCAGGACATACACCGAAGTCCGGCTGGAGTACTAGAGGCCACCTGCCGCCGGCACGGCATCCGCGTGCGCTCCGGCGGCTCCCGCCGCTGCATACGCGGATCCGTTCTCCTCCTTCGCTTCCGGAGACTCGACCGTGTACGCCCCTGATGACCCGACCCGGTACCAAGAGGTACTGGTCAGCCCCATGTATCTGGCTGGTTCCAACGGGACCGGTGAGGCTGGCTTCGCGCCCGTCGCTCACTGGCCCCATCAGTACCTCGATGAGGGCCCCTGCCAGCTCCTCGTGACCTCTCCCGACCAACGTATTCGGATCGGCTGGTTCGGCGACGACTTCGAACTGTGGAAGATCAGTGCAGCCGAGGACGCCTTCTCGACGCCTCGCTGGACGGCGACGTTCAACCACGTCACCCCGGCCGAGATGGTCGCCGGCCTCACCGCCGCACTGGTCCAGGACTACGACGAAGCCATCGCCTCAGACACCCCCGGCCGCTTCTTGACAGGGTCAACCGTCCCCTGGAGGGACACCGTCCGGCCGCTGACCGATGCCGGGTGGAACCTTGACGGAGCTGCTGAACTCGGCACCGTCGAGATCATCGCTCCTGACGACCAAGCGGGCATCCTTATCGATCAGCGCGGCTACGGCTCCGACCGCACGACCGTCGAGCTGTGGGCGGGCCCACCTGGTTGGGGCACTCGCGCCGAAGCGACCTTCACGGCCCGCACCCCATCCCACTTGATCGCCTCAACCGCCGCTGTGATGGCGAAGTCAACTCCGGTGGTCCGCGAGCGCCACCAAGTCGACCGGCGGATGCAGCACTTGGTCACCATGACCCCTGTCGCTTCGGCCACGCCGATCGCCGAGGTTCAGGTCCCGCGCGCTCCGACTCCGCTGGACGTACGCCGCACCGCGGTCACCCAGGCCGTACACCGTGCCGCGCGGGCACCACGCACAGCAGCCGACCTCCGGGTGATGGCCGCGCAGAGCCGCTCCACGGGGGCGGCGCAGAAACGGACGCGACACCCCGCCCCCTCGGCCTCGGCCCAGCTGCCGGCCAACTCGTCAGCGCCACGGTTTGGCCGCTGACTCCCGCGCTCCAGAGGGAGCTGCACTCTGCCCCCGGCCGTCCCTGCACACAGTGATCGAGAACGCCTGGGGTCAGCCGCTCAAAGTCCTTGAGGGTCTAGCGGATCGCTGCCCCAACGAGGATCCTCTCCTGAGCTGCGTCATCCAGACCCGAACGGCTCTGGCCATGACGGACAAGGCGGTAACCGTCCACCAAGACCGTCTGCACGCCCTGTCCCGGCATGGATACGTGCCGGACTTCTACGAACTCGACCGGATCACTACAACGGCGGTCAGCCTCCGCGTCGCCCACGCGGAGAGTCTTGCGTACCTCCAGGCAATCAACTGCGTGGTGGAGGCTCGGGAGGCCGCCACTCCCGAGGTTGAGGCACCGGCGGTTCGGCTGGCTCAGGCCGCTGTCGCCCGCTCCGGGCGGACTCGGCACGCCCCGGGGGCCGTGCCCGAACCGACCTCTCCGGCGGCGTTCGTAGGGCCGTCAGCGCCCACAATGGGGCCCCGACGTTGAACGCTTAGCTCCGATTCCCGTCGCGGTGGCCCTCTTCGGCCCGAGGGCCTACCGCACGGGCCAGCTCCTCCACCGTCAGCTCCACGCGCCGGCCTCCGGCGACCCGGCGCTCCACCGTCTCCTGGTCCGGCCACCGGTCGGGCTGAGCGCCGACTCCCCACTGGCCGTCGGCGACCATCGCGATGTCGCCCACGGTCCAGGGCCGTCCGGCGGCGCGGATCTTGCGTTCCAGTCCGGCGCCGTCCCAGTGTCTGCTCGCCTCGGCCATCCCCTGCTCCCCTTCACCGACGTGCGGTCCCTCACCGCAACCCAGGTAGGACAACGGCGGTCGCCGATCCATTCCCGTCCCGCCGACCGCTCGCTGGTGGTTTCCAGTTCGCCCACGGCAGACGGCATCCCCGGGGAAACGACTACGCACTTCGGCATGCTGCATGCCAACGTTCAGGTGTCGGCAAAACCCCAGGTCAACGAAGGGATCGTCCAACCGTGAACGCCTCTGCCGCCCTCCTGCCCGCCGTCGTCCGCCCCGCCGTTGAAGACCTCACTGGCTCTCCTCCGACCACTGCGCCGCTCCGGTGCTCGACCTCTTGGACGCTCTCGGCTGGACGATCGCCGAGACCCCGGAGGCCAACATTCACATGACCAGCCCGGAAGGCGGCGTCTACGTCGGCTGGCTTCCCGAAGACCCCTCCGCCTGGGCGCGCGAGATCGTCTGGCGCGTCCAGGTGCTGCCCGCCGACGGCGAGGTATGGGTCCAGGAGTTCGGCGTCCACACCCCTTCCGAGGCCGTCGCCGGATTCCTCGCTGCCCTCGTCACCCACTCCTCGCGCTGACCGCCGGACCACAGGGTGGGCCGACGACGGCCCGCCCCGTGCGCCGCGCTCGTTCCGGCCCCGTCCCCTCACACTGCTCTCGGAGTTTTCCTTGCCTCAGTATCTGACCGTCGGCCACCTGCTCCGCCAGCTCCAGGAACTCGACCCCAACCTGCCTGTCCGTCTCGCCATCAACCCCGACTTCCCCTTCGCCCACTTCGTGGGGGCCGAGGTCGTCGTCCGCGACGGCAAGGCGTACATCGCCGATGACGGTCAGGAGGACTACCTCCCGGTGGGGGCGCGCGATGCCCTCACCTGGGCTTGATCGCTTCCCTACCACCACGGAGGCTTCCATCTCGTCCTCTCGCGCCCCGCGCCTCGTCTCGCGCTGCACGATGTCGCCGTGCGCCCCATGCCGGACGGCGTGCACAGCGCGCTCCTCCAGCGCATCTCCACTCGCCCCGACGGCCCCCTCGACATCACCTGGCTCGCTGCCGAAACTCCCCAACTTCCCCTCGGGCGCATTCGACTGCGCTGGGAGCCCGCCTCGCGCAGCGGCTGGGACGTCACGACGTTCCTGGGGCTGACTACTGCCGAGGTTGCTCCTCGGTTCCTGGCCCGCCGTCCCGGACGACTGGCCGCACCTGGTCCGTCCGACCCTCTACGAGATGACCGGCCTGTGCGCCGCCCTCGCTTTCGCCACCGACGCCCTCGACCTCTCGAACCGTCTCGCCGGAGTCTGACCGAGGAGCGCTTGAGGCCGCCCCATGCCGCTCAGGCAGGGGCGGCCTCATCGTACGGCTCGTCTTCGGATGCCGGGCCCCTTCGCGTACGTCAGGGCGCGCTCAGCCCCGGATGGAGACGCGGGTGCCTCGCATACGGACTGAGTCAGGCGGCGGGCTCCTCCAGCGCCACCACGACCATCACCGGAAGATCTGTGTCCTGCTGGATCACGCCAGCAGTCAGGATCCGGGCGTCAAGGGTCCACTTCTTCACCGTAATGAACTCGTCCCTGTCTGCCTCCGTCGGCTCGGCCATGGTGAGGTGGCCGGCAAGCGGGGACTCCTCGATCTCGGGGAGGAAGTCGGCCAGCGCTTGATCCCCCTGCTCGTAGACAGCCTCCAGGTCGTCGAAATAGCCCGACTCGTCGACGTCGCGGATCCAGACGGCGAACGAGACGCTGACCGTCCCACTGGTAAACGTCTGGATCCAGGCCCCGATGCTGCCCTTGTCCCACGACGTCTCCACACCGTGGCGGGGTTTACCTCCGGGAGTCCACTCCTGGGCCGAGAATCGCGCCGCCGCGCCCTCAGCAGTCAGGGGGGCGAGGCCCCGGAGCTCTTCCAGCATTGCGATCACTGCAGCCATGAACTCATTCCACTCATGCCGTTGCCGGGCACGTGATACGCCTTCAGCTGCCCGCTGGCATAGGCCTCGGGGAAGGCCTTGGACAGCACTTCGTTCACATGCGCGGCACCCCATTCGTTGGACACCATATAGCGGACCCCCTTGCCTCCGAGATCCTCGTTGAGAGCGAGCAGCTTGTCGGTCTGTGCGGTGAGCCGGCCCTCGTTGTAGTACTTGAAGTCTGGGTTGTACGGGGACTTCTCCCATTCGCCGATTCTGTCACCGCCGGTCCACTTCGCCTCTGTGATCCAGCCGTCCCGCGGGCCTCCGTCGACGTGGACCTCTCGGCCATCTGGCAGGATCCACTGCTGCTCGTAGCTCTGATCGGTGACGAGCCGCTGGTATCGGAACGAGGCGCGTTCGAGCAGCTTGTCCGTCAGCCAGCCCACGCCTTTGAACTGCGAGTACGGCGACAGGCCGAGCGGGTCGCAGACGGTGAACGGGTTGTGCACATAGGCGACCGGATTCGGCGCGGGGCCGAGGCCGAGGGGGTCCGGGGAGGTGTAGCGCCCGGTCTCCGGGTCGTAGTGGCGGAAAAGGTTGTAGTGAAGACCGGTCTCTGGGTCGTAGTACTGGCCGGGGAAACGCAGTGGGGTGTAGGCCGTGCTGGAACGAGCCCATGCGGTGGTGCCCCAGAGGGTGCTCCTCGCGCGCCAGGCGATCTCGCCGGACTCGTCGACCAGCGCGGCGGGTGTTCCCACGAGGTCGGTGGCGATGGCGAAGAACCGGCGGTCGATCTCCTCCTGACGGCTGTCCGGAGTGAGGAGGCGCTCCGTCTGGGACAGTGGCACCAAGCCGCGGTGGTCCCAGGTGAGGGCGACCACGTGTGAAAGATCCGGTGTGTGGACGGTCTGTTCGCACAGCGTGGAGCCGTCCCAGGTGAAGCGGACCTCCTCTGCGACACTCTCGCCGTCGTCGGCCAGGCGCTGCTTTGCCGTCCGGCGGCCCAGCGGGTCGTAGCGATAGCGCCAGCGGGTGCCGTCGGGGGTGACCACGGAGGAGAGACGGTCCTCGGCGTCCCATTCGTAGCGCCAGGTGTCGGGCTTGCGTGAAAGGCGGGTTTTCTGGCGCAGGGTCACGCGGCCAAGGGCGTCGTGTTCGAAGCGGACGTTGCCGGCCCTTGTGACGGAGGTTCCTGTATAGGAGCGGGGGCCTGTGGCGTCGTGGTCGGGATGGGAGGCCGGCCAGGACGCCTCCGCCTGATTGCCGGCGGCGTCGTAGGCGTAGCGCTCGGTCCATCCTTCTGCGTGGACAGCGGTGACCCGGCCGGCCGGGTCCAGATCGAATGCGCGGGAGCCCGACAGATCGTCGGTCACGGACGTGAGATGGCCGTCGGCGCGGTGGGCGTAGTGACGGTGGTTGAGTGAACGGCCCTCGATGGTCAGGTGCTGGGCGCTGATCCTTCCGGCCTCGTCCCAGGCGGAGGCAAGGCTGAGGGAGCCCCCGAAGACGCGCTCGAGTTCCCGGCCGGCCGCGTCGTGAGTGAAGGCTATCTCGCATCCGCCGCTGGTTATCCGGGCGGCACGGCCGGCGGCGTCGTAGCCGTACTCGGTGACCGCGCCGGTAGGGGTGATGCGGCGGGCCCGGCGGCCCAGTCTGTCGTAGGCATAGTTCATGGCGCGGCCGTCGACGAGTTCGGTCTTGGTCCGGCCGCGCCGGTCGTACGTGTAGAGGATTTCGCTGTCTGGTGCGGCAGCGTTCAGCAGGCGTCCGGCCCGGTCGTACACGTAGGTGGTCACCTTGCCCGCCACGTCCTTGCGGACCGCTTGGCCGAGCTGGTCGTAGGTGTAGGACACGGTCCGGCCGAGGGCGTCGGACCGGGCGGTGAGCTGCCCGGCGGCGTCGTACCGGTAGGTGCGGGTACGACCGTCGAAGTCCGTCTCGGAAGCGAGTCGTCCGGCGGCGTCGTATGTGTAGCACCAGGTGCCGTGCGGGCCGGTGACCCGAGTCAGCCGCAGGTCCGCGTCGTGCTCGAACGTGTAGCGGGTACCGTCGGGCTCTATTCGGGCGGTGAGCAGGTCGAAGTGGGTGTAGTCGAAGCAGGACATGCCGTCGGTCGGACCGGTATGGCTGAGGGGGTTCCCCTCGCCGTCGTACGTCCACGACTCGGTGGAACCGTCCGGGGCGATACGGCGGGCTAGATTGCCGTCCTCGTCCAGGACGACCCGGGTGACGCTACCCATCGGGTCGACGGTACGCACGATCCGGCCCAGAGCATCGCGTTCCAGGCGGGTGGTGCCGCCGGCCGGGTCGGTCACTGCCACCGGCAGCCCCGCTGCGTCGCAGCGCACGGTGGTGGTGGCGCCGAGGGCGTCGGTGACGGTGGTCAGCCTGCCCCGGCTGTCGTAGGCGTACCGGGTGGTGGCTCCGGCCGGGTCGGTGACGGCGGTGCGGTTGCCGTGCTCGTCGAATTCCTGGAGCCAGCGGGCACCGTCCGGCCCGCGGAACTCCGTGGACAACCCCGACGGGTCGCGCGCGGTGCGCAGTTCGCTGCCGTCGGGGCGGGTGACGGCGAGCAGTCGACCGTCCTCGTCATGGGTGAAGGCCGTGGTGCGGCCCAACGGATCAGTGCGGGTCAGGGTGTTGCCGCGGGCGTCGTAGGTGAGGCGGGTGGTGTGGCCGAGCGGATCGGTGGTGGCCACCACCCGGCAGTGGCGATCGATCTGGTGCCGGGTGGTGTGTCCGCCGGCCGTGGTGAGGCTGGTGGTGCGGCCACCGGTCTTCGGGTCGGGTTCGGTGTAGGTGAGGGTGATCTGGATGTGGCCGGCCTGACCACCTTCGGCGATGACGCGGTCGCGGTCGTCGTATGTGTAGTCGTAACGGCTGTTGTTGGAGTCGACCCAGGCGGTGACGCGGCGGCGGTTGTCGTGGACGAATGTGGTGGTGGCACCGGACGGCTTGACGACGGTGGTGAGGTTTCCGTCCTCGTAGCCGTAGCGCATCAGAGGCAGGTCCTCCCCGTTCCTTCCCGCTCCTGCCAGCGACAGGGCCGTGACCCGGCCGTCGCTCACCGCGACGGTCACCCGGCGGCCTGCAGAGCTGGTCAGGGCGAGCGGAGTGCCGTTTTCGGTACGTTCCACGGTCCACCAGTTGCCGTGGCGGTCTTCGACCCGGTCCAGCCAGGCGTCGCCGTCGCCGCCCGGTTCGCTGTCGGCCGGGGCGGTGAAGTGCCGGACCAGGCCCGTACTGGGATCAGTGACGGTGTAGTCGCCTTCCGCTTCACGGGCCAGCAGTGTGCGGACCGTCCCGGACTCCGGGGTGGTCGGGGTACCTGGGGCGGGGTGAGGATAGGAAATCAGGAGGCCGTCGGCGGTGACGTGGACGACGCCGGACGCGTCGATCTCCAGGCGCTCGTCGACAGTGGAGGTCCACGAGAGACCGAGGAACCTGCCTACCAACAGGCCGGACTCGGTGCGGCGGGTGAAGACCAGCGGCAGGGTGCCCGGCAGCACCAGATCGGTCTGGGGCAGGAACATCCGGCCCGAGGCGAGGTCGACCGGGTCGGTGCCTGAGACCACGCGGTGCCCGTCGGGGCGGTTGTGGGTGCCGTCGGGAACGTTGTCGAGCAGCCTCCGGGCCCGGGAGGCCTTGGCCGCGTCCACGGCGAGGCGGACACCCTTGACGACGCCCCCGCCCCCGCCGGTGGCCACGGTCAGTGCCGCGTCGGGCAGCAGCCGACCGAACCCTTCCGCGGGGTCCTTCATGAAGTCGCTGATCATCTGCTTGCCGGTACCGACCGGGTCGTTGGCGGCGACCAGCAGGCCGGCGGCAAGACTGTTGAGGCTGGTGGCGTACTCGGCGGGGTGGGTGATGTTGTACGCATCCAGCGGATTGATCCCCCGGACGAAGTTCACCAGCCCCGCGGTGCCCTTGATGACGCCGGCGCCGACGTGGTCGTTGATGATCTGCAACTCCTGCAGGCCGTCCCCTACCTGCTGTGCGTACGAGGGCTTGTCCGGGGCCGTGTCACGGGCGGAACGGACCGCGCTCCGGGCGGTCTCCGCGGCAGCGTTCCGCTGCTCGCGAGCCTGGGCGAGGAGTTCCTGCGCATCCCGCATCAGGGATTTGCCCGGGTCATCGAACGTCGGCGCGGGACAGGGCGGCAGAGTGCTGGGGTTGCGCTGCTCAGGGGCCTGCGCGTTGTAGCGGTCGACGGCCTTGTTGTAGTCGTCGATCCGCTTGCGGTGTGCGTCGGCCGCTTCCTGAGAGGCCTTGGCACCTTCCTTCCACACGTCAATCGCCGTCTGCGCCTGGTTCTGTGCCCAGGTGACGGTGCCGGCGTACGCCTCTAGCGCGGCAGCCGCCTTCTCACAGGCATCGGCACCGGTGAACCACTTCGGCGGTTGGGTACTTACCGCGGTGCGCAGCGCGTCTGCTGCCTCACCCTTCAGCCGCGAGGAGTCGAGGCCCTTCAACCCGCCGCCGGCGTCGTCGAACGCTTTCTGGAATGAGCGGAGCTGCCTCGCTGTAAAACGGATATTGCCGGGGCTGCCGTAGACCAGCTTGGTCTTGTCCTCGGTCTGCCCAAGGTCCATCTCCTCGACCTCGGCGCCCATCCGGTTGGCCACCGAACGCGACTGCTCCCGCACCCAGTCCGAACCTGATTCCCAGCCAACGTCGTCCAGCCGGTCCGCTGTCCAGTTCCCGGCATCCTCGACCCGGTTGCCGGCCCACTCGACACCGTCCTCAACCACGTCCTCGACCGAGTCCGGCGTGATGTCCCTGATGAAATCCCCGACGCCCATCCTCAGCCGCCCCCGCCCGTGTCCGAGTCACCCTGTTGTTGTGCCTGCTGGGCGCGTTCCTCGGGTGACGGTCCGAACGTGTCGTCCAGCGCCCGGTCCCACTGGCCGTCACTGAGGCCGAGCTCGGACTTGAGCCGCTCCGACTGCCGACCGCCCTGCCCTTCGGTAAGAACTGTGCGTCCGGTGTCCTTCCAGGTTTGCTCCATGTCCTGGCCGGCCTTCTCGAACGACTCGGCGCTCCAGTCCGGGTCCAGGTAGTCGGGAGTGAAGATGTCACCCCAGTTCTGCTGGGTGATGTCCTCCTCACTGGCATGCGGGTTGCCGCCCATCACGGCATTGACGCCGACCTTCAGCGAGCCCTCGACGTACTGGTCGTGCTCCCACTGTGTGCCCGCCGCCAGCCCGAGACGCGACGCGAGCTCGCTCGCATCGCTCACCAGGGCACGCACGCCCCACTCCCACCGCTCGCAGAAATCCTCGAAGTCCACCGAAAGCCCGTGGTGCCCGGCCTCCATTCCCGTCATGGCCAGACCCGAGAACCCCTTGCCCATCACCGACCCGGTGGCGCCGCCGAGTTCGCCGAGCTGATCGATCGTCGCGCCCACGCCTTTTGTGAACTTCGCGACCGACGCCTGGTCGAAAGCCAGGTTCCCTTCGTCAGTGCCCATGGCTGCGCACTTTCTCCGGGCCGCCGGCGTTGACTGCGACGCTGTCCGGGACAATTCCGAGGACCGGCGGGAAGAACATCGCCCCGTCCTCGTTGGCGATGTCCACTGCGAGTCCGCCGGGCTCGCCCAAGGCCGGCACGATCTCGTCCACGATCCGCGCCCCGAGCAGCGCGACGTAGTCCATCAGACAATCACCAGGACCGTGGTGAATGGCGAAGCGGGCCAGCGCCGCATCGTCCGTGAACGCACAGATCCACCGAACACCGCCCGATCGGGCGCTCCACAGACCGGGCCCCAACGATGGGACCAGGAGAACCGCACGTCGCATCTCACCCACCAACGCCTGCGCATTGCCCACTCCCGCCCTTTGCTCGGATATTCGTTGGGCGAGCATCGTCCTCGGCTGTCCCACGCGTTCCCCCTCGTTTTGGTCGACTGATGCCCCGTAGATTAGGACGAGTGTGCGGGAGGCGTGGTTCTCCCTCGTCCATGCGCCCCGCCCACCAACCTCATGGACATTGACACCTCCCGTATGTCCCGCCGAGACGGTGGAGAGGGACCGGCGCCGACCTCCGAGGACAAGACGTCCCCTCCTCTTGAGTACGGGAGGGGTCTGTACGGTGAAGCCACGGCGGAGGAGGCGATCCTCCACGCGGCTGGTACGAAGGCCATGTCCAAGATGAGGACGAGCGCCGGGTACGACTTTTACAGCAGGCTATTCCAGGACACCGAACGCGGCTGACCGCACCTGAACGCCGAGGAGCGCCACCGATGCGTCGGTGGCGCTCCTCGGCGTTGGTCTCTTGCTCGCCTACCCCACGTAGATGCCAGCGAAGGCGCCGTCGAAACCGAGCGCGATGAGGCCCTCCTCGACGCTCGGGTAGGTCGTCCCGTGGGGTCCGCCGACCAGGGCGTCGAAGTCAGCGCGGCTGATTTCGGGGTCGAGCCACTGGTTGCCGCACCGACAGCGGATCCAGACGCTGCGGCCGTGGTTGATGAGCAGCCAGTCGCGTCGGGCACGGCAGGCGGAGCACATCACGGGGATGCCGCCGAGAGCGAGTTCGCGTGAGTGGCCGACGCAGCGAATTGCCCCGGGGCCGTCGGCCGACCGCGTCTCGGCCTGGAGCTGCAGCAGGGGGTCGGTACCAGTGGGCAGGACGGGTGCCGGCTCCGTGGTGCGGGTGGTGGTTCTGAGCACGAGCGTCATCTCCCGGTTGTCGGTCCTGTCTTCATCCGTAACAGCCGGTGGAACCGGCTGCCCATACATTTCGCGGTGTCCGCTCGGCCGGTGGTCTACGTCCGGTTCGACGTGGTCAGCGACGTGTCGAGCGGCGGTTGGGGTCTTGAGCAGTTCCGAGCGGTACGGCTGCCGTCGCGTTTCGTTCACTGGTGCGACTGCTCGGCGTGGTGGCCTGGCGGGTGGCGGCCTGCGGACGACGGGCACCGTCACCCGGGTGTGCCGGGAGCTGGGCGATGCGCCGCAGGCGCCAGACCAGGACGTCGTTCACGTCATCGGCGCTGTCGAGTTCGCGCATGTCGATGGCCTGGCGCAGGAGGGCTTCGGAGTCGTGCCCTGCCCGCTCGGCCTGGGCGAGGGTGGCGACCAAGGCGTCGGTCCTCGCTTCCGTGCCTCCCGCCCGTACGACGTTCTCGGGCAGGACGGCGCGAAGGGTGGCCTCGTGCATGAGTCGCTGGGCGTCAGGAAGGGCACGGCCTTGATCGTGCAGCATGCGCATCGGGGTGGCGGCGGCCTGCCGGTAGGCGGTGCGAAGGTGCGCGGCGGCTTGTCGGGAGGCGTGGGCCTGCTGGGCGTGTCCGCGGGCGGAGTGCCAGCGGGCGGCGGCGAGGGTGACGAGGACGAGGGTGGAGACGAGCATGGCGGTGGCGCCGCCGTCCTCGCCTCGGCCGAGCGCCCCGCCGGCCTGGACAATGCCTCGGGCGGCTGAGCGGAGGGCTCGGGTGTCGGCGCGTTCGGCGCGGACATGACTGCGGGTTGCCCGTTCGAAGGCGCGAGCTGCGGCGGCCAGCTCGGCGCGGGTCGTGACCGGTGAGGTCTGGGCCACTGCGTCGAGGAGTTCTCCGACGCCGACGAGCTGGGGGGCGGCCTCGCCGTCCTCGTCGCGTTCCAGGAGCGTGGCCGAGTGCTCTGCGATGACGGTGGCGTTGCGTCGTTGGCGGGCGGGCGGTGACCAGTTCGTCCGGTCAGCGCCGACCGCGGTCGCGCTCGGCTCGGCGGCACCGTCGGCGAGGCGTAGTCGGATCTTCGGAAGGGAGAGGTCGGGGGCCAGTTTGGAGCCGGGGTACCAGACCGGGTCTCCATCGCGGTTGCGGTCGCCGGGCAGGGCCACGTTGTAGCCGAGCGCGTCACCGGACGGTGCGTGCCGCAGCTTCACCCGTACCCCCGCTTCTCGAAGCCGCGTGAAGAACTCCTCTTCCGAATCCGCTCCCGCCACGGCTCGGCGGACGGCCTCGCGGAGTGTCTCGCGTGCGGTCTCCGGGCGGCCGGTGCGCTCGGCCTTGAACTTCTCGGCGCTGCTGGGATTCTTCGCTGCGGTTCCGTCGCCTGCGTTCAGGCGCCGTAGGCCCATCTTCTTCTCGATGCGGCGGCATTCGGCCTGGGCCTTGTTGAAGTCGTAGTTCAGGCGTGGGTTGCGCAGGTCGCCGCGTACGAGGGTGGCGACGATGTGGATGTGGTCTTCCGCGTGGCGGACGGCGATCCACCGGCAGCCGTCGGGGTCTCCGGCCGGGGCGATGCCGGTGGCGTGGACGATGCGCTGGGCGACGGCGTTCCACTCCTCGTCGTCCAGCCGCCGGTCCCCGGGGGCAGTGCGGACCGAGCAGTGCCAGACGTGCTTGGCGGGTGCGCGGTCGCCGGCCTGCTTGACCCGCAGGTCCAGGGCGGCGGTGAGCCGGGTGAGGGTGACCTTCGGGTCGGGGTCGCGGCCGGGGTCGGGGGCGAAGCCGTCCCAGGAGCCGACGAGGTGTGCGTCGGTGTGCTCCTCGCGCCGCCCGGGGCCGTACAAGTAGACGAGCAGGCCGTGGGTGCGGGAGCCGCGTCCGATGTCGGGAACCATCACAGCCGCCGGGTCACCAGGTCGTTCGCCGCGTCATCGACGCGGGCGAGAAGTCCGGTCAGCGCGCCCAGCGCGTGTTCGAGTTCACCGGCGCGCGGCTGGCCACCGCTGTTGAGGACGAAGGCGATCTGGTTGATGTTGTTGCCGATGCGGGCCAGCGCGGCGCGCAGAGCGGCGAGTTCGTCGATGGCGGTGTCGAGCTGGTCGTTGCTGCGCACGGCGGCGTGTCCGCGGGCGGCGCTCAGGCCGGCGGTGGCGAGGAAGCAGGCGACGGTGACGCCGCACTTGGTGGCGGCGTCAGCGATCTCGGTCTTCTCGGTGTCGGAGAGGCGGGTGGTCGTCTTGCGGGTGCGCTCGCTGGGGTTGCGGGTGCGGCGGCGCGGTTTGCGGTCGGGGTAGGCGGGCGTGCTCGGGCGCGGCTGCTCGCGGTGGTCGTCGCGGTCGGCTTCTCCCCCGGTGACCGGCGCCCCCTGGTGACGGTTGCCCGGCTGGTCCCCGTGCGCCCTCGCTCGGGGACCCGCCGGGCTTCCCGCGCCCTCCTGGGCGGGGGCAAGTGCGTACGTCGGGCCGTAGGACCGTCGTACGCGATAGCTTGCTCCGCCAGGAGCCGTGGTGGGGTCACGCTGCTGTCCAGCGGAGGTGGCCACCGGGTCGTTGGTGTTCACCGGCTCGCCTCCGGGTCCTGCTGCTGGATTTCGCGGACGAGTTCCTCGATCCAGTCCATGGCCAGGACGGGGTGGTGCAGGGTCCAGGGCCGGTTGTGCTGCTCGCGTTGCACGATCCAGGTGGTGTCGGGGCCGGACTGGGCGCGGTGGAGGTGTCCGTGCTGGTGCAGGACGGTCAGCCAGGAGTCGACTTCGGCAGGCGTGGCCGGGTGAGTGCGCATCGGGTGCTCTCAGCTTCTGCTGTGGCGGGATGTGTCGGTGACATGCGGAGTGGGTGACCGGTCGGGGTGACCGGCTCGGTCACCCACTCCGTGGAGGTTCGGTCAGGGCCGAGAGGAAGTGACCGGCTGGCGGTGCTGCTCGCGCAGCTGAGCCATCAGCGCGGTCAGGGTGTCGCTGGACAGCGGGATCCGCTGACCTCGGATCGCCTGGGCGACCACCTTGCGGGTCAGTTTGTCCTCGGCCCTGACCGCCGACCGGGCGATCGCCAGCAGCTCCTCGGTGTCAGGGTCAGGACGCCGGTCACCAGTCGGCCGAGCGGCCCGGTCAGTGACCGGCGGCGGGGTGACCTGCGGGGCACTGACCGCCGCCGGGCTGTCCTGGTCATCACCGACCAGGGCCGCACTGCTGGGGCGGTCAGTGACGGTCCGGCCCTTGTCCGCCTGTCCCGGCAGGTCAGGGGCACCGTGGCTGCGGTTGTGGTGGTCGGTGACCGACTGGCCGCTGGTCGCCGGGGTCGCGTGTCCGGTCACTGACCGGGCGGCGGTGTCCTCGTCAGTCGGGGACAGCGGCAGCCGGTCGGTCAGAGCGGTGACCGACTGACCGGACGTGACCTGACCGGCCGCTGACCGCTGCTGACCGGCTCGGTCGGTCCGGGTGACCTCGATGGCGTCGCTCCGGTCGGTCTGACCGAGGTGACCGGGCTGATCGAGGTTCTGCCGGCCAGAGTCCTTGACCGGGCCCCGGGCAATGAGGATGTAGAGGTGGACCGCTCCGGCCAGTGCGAGCGGGGCGATGGTGGAGAGCACCGCGACCACCGCGTCACCGAGTTGGAGGCCAGGGCCGGTGACCGTGTCCTGGTTGATGCGCACCGCGTGGAGTGCGTTGGCCCAGATGCTGGCGGCGGTGGCCGTGCCGAAGAGCGTCCAGACGTAGAGCCGGGCGCGCAGGGGTGCGTTGCGCAGGACCAGGAGGGCTCGGATGCCGTAGGCGATGAACCCGTCGATCACGAGGGGGAACAGGTAGGTAAGGAAGCCTCGGATGTGGATGGCGACGGCCATCTGCTGCAGGGCGTCGTACGACAGCGCGCACCCCGCGCCCCCGAGCGCCACGACAGCCGCGCGGTCCCACCCGGATAGGTGCGCCGCCTTTGGCGGGCTCACGGTGTTCACGCCGCCCTCCCGAAGTCGCCGCGGCTCAGGCGCTCGTCGCTGATCTCGGGGGGCGAGGTATTCGTGGTGGGCTGGTTCAGGGTTCGGTTGCGCTCGGCCCGGCGGATCTCGCGGTACCGCTTCTTGGCATGCTCCTCGGTGACCTTCAGAAGCCAGGCCAAGCGCTGCGCGGACACCCCGTGACGGTAGGCCGCGTGTTCGACCGCGCGGCGCTCCGCGTGGGTGAGGTGCACGTCGTGCCCGGCGACTGTGTCGTTGACGCGGCTGTAGTCGAGGCGGCTGGCGAGCTTCTCGTGCAGCGGCCCGCGTTCCTCTTCGGTCAGTCCGCCCCGGATGCCTTCGGTGTCGCCGCCTTCCAGGGCAGCGTCCAGGCAAGTGCGGCGAACCGGGCATTGGACGCACAGCGACTTCGCGGCGGTGATCTTGTCGGTCTCGTCGGGCTCCGGAAAGAAGATCTCAGGGTCCACCGGGTTGTGCTCGGTGCTCTGACAGACTGCGTGATCCTGCCAGGTCTGGTCGCCGAGGCGGCGGTGGCGGGCAGGGCTGACTGAATTGGTGGTCATGCGGATTGCTCCGATCGCTTTCCGCGCGCAGAAACGCGGGCGGAAGCATGCACTGAGTCGGGAGGTGCATGGGGCGGCGCACTGAGGGCGCGGCCCGGCGTGGCGGCCTGCAGGGGGTCAGGCTGCGGCGCGGTGTCGTCTGCGGTCGACCGGCTCGAACTCGACCCGAGTGGTCATCTGCGCGAGCCTGCTGGTTACGCGGTCACCTAGGTAGGCCCGGAGGTCCTTGATCGCCAGGTTGGTGGTGATCAAGGTCGGGAGTTCGTAGTTGTACCGGCGATTGATGAGCCGGTATGTCACTTCCTCTACCCACTCGCTCGCCTTGGCCGCGCCAAGGTCGTCGATGATCAGCAGCGGGCAGCGGCTGACGGCCACCAACTCCCTTTCGCTGTCGACTCCTGGCCGGGGCCGCAGGTCGGCGTACAGGTCGGCGGCAGTGGTCGCGCGCCAGCGCACGCCGATTCCTCCCTGCACCAACCTGCGGACTGCGCCATAGGCCTGGTGCGTCTTGCCCGCCCCGACGACCCCGGCCATCAGCAGGCTGGGGCCGGTGGTGACCTGTCGCCGAGCTCCCCGGCTAGGCGCGACGGCCTGCTCGGCGACGTCACGAGCCCAGGCCAGGACCTGGGGATGGTCGGCGACAGCGGCCTGATAGCGCGGGGGCATTCCAGCCGACAGGGCGTCCAGCGGAGAGAAGGGTTCGGGCTCGTCCGCCAGTTCGCCGACGGCGGCGGGGTCGATGTTGCGGGCGGCCATGATCCGGGCCATACGGTCCAGGATGCCTTCGCTGCCGAGAGTCTGCGGTTCGCGGGTACGGGTGCGCATCACAGCTCCTCGGCGTAGGCGGCGGCAGCGTTGTCCGGGTTGGTCCACGCCTGGTGAGCGGGCACGTTAGGCGGGATTCCCGGCCGCGTCATACCGCCGGAGCGTGCGTTCATCGCCTCGTTGACCATGCTGGTCAGCACGCTCGGGTGCTTGGGGTTGGATGCGAAGTTCTGCAGCCCGGCCCGTATGTGCTCCGGGGCGATGCCCTCGCTGAGGAGCTTCTTGGCGATCCGCCCGAGGTGCCCGATCACGTCGCTGGGCGGACGCTCGTCGCAGGCAGCGACGTACTCGCCGACGAGCTGGTTGGCTGAGACTGTGGCTGCGGGCGCTGTGCGCCCCGTAGGGACAAGAGATCCAGGATCCAAGATCCTGGATCCAGGCGCCGAGCCCTCTCCAAGGCTTCGGGGAGGGTTCGGGGAGCCTTCGGCGGATGTGTTCCGACCTGCGCTTTTCGACGAAGCTCGGCTATGGGTGCCGGCCATGTCATCGCAGGCGACCTGCTCGACGGTGGGTGCGCTGTCGGCGGGGGTGTGGAGGGTAGCGACGGGTCGCGCGTGCAGATCGAGGGCTCGGGGAGCGTTCGGTGAAGCCTCCGCGAGCCTTTGAGGAGGGGTGGTCGACTCTTCGGCCCGCTTGGTGCAAGTCCCCTTGCAGGGGCCGCACCGGTCGGCACCGTGATGCCACGCACAGGAGGGCAGGCGAGACTGGCTCGGCTTGTCGATTTTCTGATGCTCCGACCAGGTCACTATGTGGAGGTAGCGGCGACCGTCGCACCCGGTGTATCGGCAGATCAGGTCGGCGTTCGCAAGTTGGTGGAGGTCGTCCTCGACGTGGACGGGAGTGTGCTCGGCGCGCAGGGGCCAGAGCAGCCCGGCGATGATCGCGGCGTTGTCGCGGTGGCGACCGTGGTCGTGGGGCGGGGGGTAAAAGGCCCCCCAAGGCCCCGCCCCCCCGCCCCCCCCATACGCGCGGGTCGCGGGGAGGAAATACACCCCCCGGAGTTTAAGAAAAACCCCCC
>NZ_JBHZCI010000055.1:0-39005 GCF_042755185.1 Streptomyces sp. NPDC059166
GTAGAGCGTCTCCATGGTAAGGAGAAGGTCTGCGGTTCGATTCCGCATTGGGGCTCGGTAGAGAAGGGCCCCCGCCACTGGCGGGGGCCCTTCTTCTTGTCACTTTCGCCAGAACAGGTGGTGCACCACACCGCTGGGACTGGGCACGACGTCCAGGTGGAATCGGTCGCGCAGCTCATCCGGTGAGTCCCAGAGGCGCAGGCCGGATTCCAGCTTCACGGGGGAGACCGCGACATGCAGGGTGTCGACCAGGTCGGCGTCGAGGAACTGGCGGATGGTGGTGACGCCTCCGCCGAGCCGGACGTCCTTGCCGTCGGCCGCCTCACGTGCCTGGGCCAGAATCTCAGCCGGCTCGCCGCCGACGAAGTGGAACGTCGTGTCGGACAGGGTGAACGAAGGGCGTTCATGGTGCGTCATGACGAACACGGGGGTGTGGAACGGAGGCTCATCGCCCCACCAGCCCCGCCACTCCTCGTCAGCCCAGGGGCCGCGCTGGGGGCCGAACTTGTTGCGGCCCATGATCTCAGCGCCGATGTTGTGTGCGAAGTCCCGCGTCAGATAGTCGTCGAGGCCCCGGCTGCCCCCGGGATCCGTGCGATTGGGCCAGCTCGCCGTGGCGCCGGCCCACGAGAACAGCCTCCCGGGATCGACATGACCGAAGGGCCTCTCGAGCGTCTGGTCCTCGCCGGCACCGATGCCGTCGCTCGACACGTTGAAGTTCTGGACTTTCAGCAGTTGAGTCATGTGGTCCTCCTCAGATCGACGAGCACAGATGAGACCGCTCGAGCCGGACGAACTCATCGGTCCGACCGGCGACGGGCGGCCGCGCCGTCATCGAAGGCCCCTCGCGCCGGTGTCACCCCGACACACGAGTGGGCCGGCCTGCGCTCGCACAGCTTGTCAGGAGGAGGCGGAAGGCGCCGAGGCTCGCCGTGTCCGGTCCTTCCTGGCGATGGCTTCGGTGACCCCGCGGATCGCGCCACGGATCAGGTCGCCGTAGGCGTCACGCGGCAGGTCCGGGGCCAGAGCGGCGGCAGCCGTGATGTGCTCGGTCGCGGCGTCGAACGAACCGAGCCGCCGGTAGCAGTCTGCGAGATTGAGGTGCAGGGAAGGGTAGAACCCGGCAATGCGGAGCCCTGCGTGGTGGTCCTGGACGCGCTGCTCGGTCACGGCGTCTGCCGCGTCCAGGGCGCGTATGTCCCAGGTCAGAGCCTGGGCGGCGTCCTCGTACAGATCCGCGAGGTAGTGGGCGAGCGAACAGCGGTGCAGCGGGTCTCCGGTGACACCGATCTCGGACCACAGGCCCAGCAGTTCCTCTCTGGCGGCCTCGGTCTCACCGGCCCGTCCTCGTGAGACGGAGCGCCCGATGGCTTCCATGGTCGGGTCCGGGCGGGAAGGGGCCGGGGTCATGAACCGTTCTCCTCGTTCAGGTCAGCCGGGGGGCTGACGGGCATGGCCAGGGTGGTGAGGTCACCGCGGTCGGCGGAGCGGACCGTGACGGGCTGGTCGTGCCCGCGCAGGTCGAGCAGCACGTCGGGGCCGATCGCGGTACTCACGGCGGGATGGAGCGTGGTCACCTCGAACCAGACCCTCAGAGCCCTGCCCGTCACGGTGGCGCGGACGGGGCTCTCCGGCTCCTCGTCATCCGTCGGCAGGACGTACAAGCCCTCCCGGCCGAAGCGGAACCCGACGCGCTCGCCGGGATGCTCTTCCACGGCTCGCAGGAGCACATCCTTCGAGACCGTCGCGCGGGTGGTGACCTCACCCAGCGAGGCGAGCAGCAGCCGATGGTCGGGAAAGGCCCCGGGTACGGAGCGGCAGTGCCTGTCGTCCCCGTCGGCCATGCGGAACCAGAGGCCGTCCGGGACCGCCTCCAGCCGCACCGTCGGGCTGCGGCGGCTCGCCGCGGCAGCGGCGCGCAGCTCCTGGCCGTCCACCGTGCCGTCCCACGTCCTCGCAGGCGGCTCGGCCGGGACGAGGGTCCGGGTGGAGAGCCGGTAACGGTCCGTTCCCGTCAGGGTGAGTTCCTCGGAACTCACCTCGATACGCAGACCGGTCAGCGCCGGGATCCCGGTCCCGTGCGCGGATGCCGTCAGGACCTGCTCGACCGCGTCGGCCAGCACGGGCCCCCTCACCACCGTGAGCGGGTGACGCGGCACCCGCCCCAGCACCGACTTGACGGCCGCCGCCTTCCGCCGCACGGTCGCGGCGTCCTGGACGACCTTCGCCACATGGGCGTCGAGGATCCGGGATGCCTCGTCCCCGCCGGAGTCGAGCACCGCCTCGACGGAGGCGAGGGGCATGGCGAGCTCGCGCAGCCGGCGCAGCATGACCGCCCGCCCCACCTGACCGGCCCCGTAGTAGCGGTAGCCCGACCCGGGGTCCACCCTGGCAGGTGGCAGCAGTCCGGAGTCCGCGTAGAAGCGCAGCGCGCTGGAGGTCAGCCCGCTGCGTTCGGCGAAGGCCCCGATCGGCATCAACTCTTCGTGTGGCACCGGCTCATCATCGGGCTTCGACCAACCTGAAGGTCAACACCGGCCGCACACAGCGGCTCTCAGACGTTGTGCGGCTCCGGTACGCGCATGGCCAGGATGGCCATGTCGTCGGACGCGGGCTCGGCCGCGAAGCGTTCGACGGCACGCAGGATGCGTCCCGCGACGGCACCGGCCGTCAGGCCCGTGCAGACGGCCAGGACATCGGCCAGGCCGTCGTCCCCCAGCATGCGGGCCCCCTCGCGGCGTTCGGTCACGCCGTCCGTCACACACAGCAGCACGTCCCCGGGCTCCAGGGTGAGCTCCTGCTCGTACAGCTCCAGGTCCTCGATGACGCCCAGCAGGGGCTGCGGTTCGGCCGCCGGCTCCACCGAGCCGTCCTGGCGCAGGCGCAGGGGGAGAGGATGACCCGCGCACACCACCTTCAGGAGGGCGCTGCCGTCCTCCTGGGGCCAGAGCTCCCCGTAGAGCAGGGTGAGGAACCGGCTGCGGGCCCCCTCGTCGAGGATCGCCGCGTTGAGGCGCTCCAGGACGGCCGGCCCACCGAAGCCCTCGCGGGCGAGCAGGCGCAGCGCGTGCCGGGCCAGGCCCGTGACGGCTGCCGCCTCCGGGCCCGTACCGCAGACGTCTCCGATGGCGAAGCCGTAGGCACCGTCGCGGATGGGGAACACGTCGTAGAAGTCGCCACCGACCTCGTTGCCCTCGCCGGCAGCGCGGTAGATGACCTCGATCTCGACATTGGGGACGTCGGGAAGCCCGGGCGGAAGAAGGCTTCGCTGGAGAGACTGGCTGATCGCCATGCGCTCCGAGTACAGGCGGGCGTTGTCGAGGGCGAGGGCCGCCCGCCGGGACAGGTCCTCGGCGAGCTCCAGGATCTCCTGGCGGAAGTGCTCGTCCGACGGCTTCCCGAGCGTGAGCATGCCGATCACGCGGTTCCGGGCCACCAGAGGCAGGACCACGGTCTCACCGCCCACAGCCGCCGCGGTGGCCAGCGTGGTGCGGGCGGCGGTCCCCATGCTGAGGGGGACGTCGCTGCCGAGCGTGCGCTTGGAGATGCTGAGCGCCGCCCGGTGACCGGCCTCCGCGGGAGCTGGCCAGATGCGGGCACCCGGGGCGGGAACGGGGTCCGGAGGGCTGACGGTGGCGAGGAGGGCCTTCAGACCGTCGATGCGCTCCTCGTCCTCGTGGAGCACGTAGGAGAGGTACGGCTCCGACGACTGGTCCGCGATCGTGTAGACGGCGCACCAGGTGGCCAGGGTGGGGACGGTCATCTGCGCCATCAGCGCCAGCGTCTGGTCCCGGTCGAGGGTGCCCGCCAGCAGGTCGGACGCTTCGACGAGGAAGGACAGCGAACCGCGCCGAAGCCGCTCCAGCTCGCCCAGCCTGGCCGACTCGACGGCCAGGGCGATGCGGTCGGCGGAGAACTGGAGCCGCAGCGCCTCCTCGTTGGAGTAGCGCCCCGCCGCCTCCGCCGCGACGCCGAGGGAGCCGGTGAGGCGTCCCTCGACCTTCAGCGGGACGGTCACGACGGAACGCATCCCGGTGTCCACCAGCAGCGGTACCGCGCCCGGCACCACGGTGAGGTCCTCGTGGACCGCGGGCATGCGGGCGGAGCCGTAGCGTCCGGTGCCGGCCTCGACCGGTACCCGCGCGAAACGCTGGCGGGCGGAGGGGAGGCCCGTCGTCGCCCGGACCTCCAGTTCGGTCTCGTCGTCCGTGGCCAGGAGCAGGAAGGCCGCGTCCGCGTCGAGCATGTCGCGGGCACGTTCCACCGTGCGCTGCAGCAGACCGTCCAGGTCGTCGGGTGCGGGGGAGCCGATGAAGATCTCGAACGGGTCCGAGCTGCGGTTCTCGGCCGAGGCGTCCGAGACGGGGGCGCGCACCGGGGTCTGGAGGACGGCACGCTCGTAGTCGCGCACGAGGAGGCAGACCGTCGATGGTTCGCCGTCCGCGTCGCGGACTCTCAGATGGGACGCGTAGACGGGGATGACCCGGCCGTCGGCGCCGCGGATGCCGTAACTGCCCTCCCAGCGGGAGAGCTGCAGCGCGTCCGCGATGCCGGTGCTGGTGCCCGGTGTGTGCGGCCACGCCACGAAATCGGTCAGCTGCTTGCCGTCGACCTGTTCGGCGGCGTAACCGAAGAGGAAGGCCGCGTCGTCGTTCCAGGCCGCGATGGCGCCGTCGCCGTCGATCTGCACGACGGCGACCCGGACCCTCTGGTCGGCGACCGGCAACAGTGCCGTGGGCAGCACCGGGCTCGCCGAGCGGATGCCCACGGGGCGTTCGGGAAGGTCCAGCTGGAACCAGACGTGTTTGTGCGTGGGGGTGTACTCGACACCCCAGCGGGCGGCGAGCGCCGCGCAGAGGAGCAGGCCGCGCCCGCCCTCACGGTCGGGGCTGCCGAAGTCCAGGCCGGAACTCTGGAGCGGGATCTCGCGCTCCGGGTAGTGGTCGGACACCTCGACGCGCACGCCGTCCTCGGTGCGCAGGCACAGGACGTCCGCCGCCGTGCCCGCGTGCACGACCGCGTTGGTCACGAGCTCACTGGTCAGGACGACGGCGTCGTCAACCACGTCCGTGTATCCCCACCCCTGGAGGGTGTCGCGGACGAATGCGCGGGCGGTCGCGACCGAGCGTCCGACCGGATCGAAGGTGGCAGCCGCGCGCGCGGTGATCACAGCACTCCCCATTTGGTGTCTCGTCGCTTCCCCGAGTCCTGTGCCCGTATTTCGCCGCTTCGATTCGCCTGCCAGGCTAGACGCTCGCCGGGAGTCCCGGGTACACGAGGGCAGACTTGGGTACGTTGCGCACGCGACGGTCGTGCGCCCGGCGCACAACTATGGGTCTCCCGGTGAGGGAAATGGGATGACCATGAGACCTTCCTCGCTCTGCCGTTCCGGCCTGGTACGTTTCAACGATTTGACGACCGCATGGTCACCCGAAGACGGTGTGCTGTGGCGGTGAGCCAAAGTGGAAGTGGGCAAGCTTCCGACAACGGCCCGAGCGATACGGTCAACCCCTGCGGGAGGGACACGGTGGAGTCTGGCGTGGCGGCGCGGGGTTCAGGAACGCGCACAAAAGGCGGGCAGTCCGTGAAAAAGCAGCGCAATGGAACCGTCGAGGTCGACGCGGCAGCTCTGAACAGACTGCTCTCGGGTCTCGTGGCGATGCGCGACGGGAACTTCCGCAGGCGGCTCACCGTCTCCGGTGACGGCGTACTCACGGAGATCGCGGCGGTTTTCAACGAGGTGGCGGACCGCAATCTCCACCTGACGGGAGAGCTCGCCCGGGTGCGCCGGGTGGTGGGGCGGGAGGGCAAGCTCACCGAGCGGCTGGAGACCGGTGCGTGCGAGGGCTCCTGGGCGGCGGCGATCGACGCCTCCAACGAGCTCGTCGACGACCTGGCGCGGCCGGTGTCCGAAGTCGGACGAGTGCTCTCCGCCGTCGCCGACGGTGACCTGGAACAGCGGATGGAACTGCGCACCCACGCGGCGGACGAGACCGTACGCCCGCTGCGCGGCGAGTTCCTGAAGGTCGCGCGCACGGTCAACAACCTCGTCGACCAGCTGTCGGCCTTCACCGAGCAGGTGACGCGCGTCGCCGTCGAGGTGGGCACCGAGGGCAAGCTGGGCGGCCAGGCCCAGGTGCGCGGGATGTCCGGGTCCTGGAAGGACCTGACGGACTCCGTCAACACCATGGCGTACCGGCTCACCGCCCAGGTGCGGGACATCGCCCTCGTGACCACGGCCGTGGCCAAGGGTGATCTGTCGCGCAAGGTCACCGTCCATGTGGCCGGTGAGATGCTCCAGCTGAAGAACACCGTCAACACGATGGTCGACCAGCTGTCGTCCTTCTCCTCCGAGGTGACCCGGGTCGCCCGTGAGGTGGGCACCGAGGGCGAACTCGGCGGGCAGGCGACGGTGCCCGGGGTGGCCGGGGTCTGGAAGGACCTGACGGACTCCGTCAACACCATGGCAGGAAACCTCACCTCCCAGGTGCGAGGGATCGCCGAGGTGACGACGGCGGTCGCCAACGGCGACCTGTCCCAGAAGGTCACCGTCAGCGCGCGGGGCGAGGTCGCCCAGCTCGCCGAGACGATCAACCAGATGACCGAGACGCTGCGTACGTTCGCCGACGAGGTGACCCGGGTGGCGAGCGAGGTCGGCGGAGAGGGCCTGCTGGGCGGCCAGGCCCAGGTTCCCGGTGCCGCCGGTACGTGGAAGGACCTCACCGACTCGGTGAACACGGTCTTCCGCAACCTGACGACCCAGGTGCGCGACATCGCGCAGGTGACCACGGCCGTGGCCAGCGGTGACATGACCCAGAAGGTCACCGTCGACGTGGCCGGCGAGATGCTGGAGCTGAAGAACACCGTCAACACGATGGTGGACCAGCTCCAGGCCTTCGGTTCCGAGGTGACCCGGGTCGCCCGAGAGGTCGGGGTCGAGGGCCGTCTCGGCGGCCAGGCGGAGGTGCCGGGGGCCGCGGGGACGTGGAAGGACCTCACCGACTCGGTGAACACCGCCTTCCGCAACCTGACCGGACAGGTGCGTGACATCGCGCAGGTGACGACCGCGGTCGCCAACGGCGACCTGTCGCAGAAGGTCACCGTCGACGTGGCCGGCGAGATGCTGGAGCTGAAGAACACCGTCAACACGATGGTGGCGCAGCTGTCCAACTTCGCCGACCAGGTGACCCGGATGGCGCGTGACGTGGGCACGGAGGGCCGCCTGGGCGGTCAGGCGCGCGTCGACGGAGTCTCCGGGACCTGGAAGGAGCTCACCGACTCCGTCAACTTCATGGCCGGCAACCTCACCTCCCAGGTGCGTCAGATCGCACAGGTGACGACGGCGGTGGCGCGGGGTGACCTGTCGCAGAAGATCGACGTGGACGCCCGGGGCGAGATCCTGGAGCTGAAGAACACCATCAACACGATGGTCGACCAGCTCTCCGCCTTCGCGGACCAGGTGACCCGGGTCGCGCGCGAGGTGGGCACGGACGGCCGGCTCGGCGGTCAGGCCCAGGTGCCCGGCGTGGCCGGGGTGTGGCGCGATCTGACGGACTCCGTGAACGGCATGGCCGGGAACCTCACCGCCCAGGTCCGCAACATCGCGCAGGTCGCCACGGCGGTGGCGCGGGGTGACCTGTCGCAGAAGATCGACGTGGACGCCCGCGGCGAGATCCTGGAGCTGAAGAACACCCTCAACACGATGGTCGACCAGTTGTCGAACTTCGCGGAGCAGGTGACCCGCGTGGCCCGTGAGGTGGGTACGGAGGGCATCCTCGGCGGCCAGGCCGAGGTGCAGGGCGTCTCCGGCACGTGGAAGGACCTCACCCAGTCCGTCAACGGGATGGCCAACAACCTCACCCTCCAGGTGCGCAACATCGCCGAGGTGACCACGGCAGTCGCCAAGGGCGATCTCTCCAAGAAGATCACCGTCGACGCCAAGGGCGAGATCCTCGAACTGGTCACGACCGTCAACACGATGGTCGACCAGCTGCTCAACTTCGCCGACGAGGTGACCAGGGTCGCGCGTGAGGTGGGTACCGAGGGCATCCTCGGCGGCCAGGCCCGGGTGCGTGGCGCGACCGGCATCTGGAAGGACCTCAGCGACAACGTCAACCTGATGGCCAACAACCTGACCAGCCAGGTGCGCAACATCTCAAGGGTGTCCTCCGCGGTCGCCAACGGCGACCTGACGAAGAAGGTGACCGTCGAAGCGCGTGGCGAGGTCGCCGAACTCGCCGACACCGTCAACACGATGGTGACGACCCTGTCCTCGTTCGCCGACGAGGTCACCCGTGTCGCGCGCGAGGTGGGCACCGAGGGTGAACTGGGCGGCCAGGCGCGCGTGCCAGGCGTCTCGGGCACCTGGAAGGACCTCACGGAGTCGGTGAACTCCATGGCGTCCAACCTGACCGGGCAGGTGCGCCAGATCGCCACGGTCACCACGGCCATCGCCAAGGGCGACCTGACCAGGAAGATCGACATCGACGCCCAGGGCGAGATCCTGGAGCTGAAGAACACCATCAACACCATGGTCGACCAGCTGTCCTCGTTCGCCGAGCAGGTGACGCGGGTCGCCCGCGAGGTGGGCACCGAGGGCCAGTTGGGTGGCCAGGCGCGGGTGCGGAACGTCGACGGCACCTGGCGCGACCTCACCGAGTCGGTGAACGAGATGGCCGGCAACCTGACCCGCCAGGTGCGCGCCATCGCGGCCGTCGCGACCGCGGTGACCCGCGGTGATCTCAACCTCAAGATCGACGTCGACGCGGCCGGCGAGATCCAGGTGCTGCAGGACAACATCAACACCATGATCGCCAACCTGCGGGACACCACGCTCGCCAACAAGGAGCAGGACTGGCTCAAGGGCAACCTCGCACGCATCTCCGGTCTGATGCAGGGCCGCCGCGACCTCGACGACGTCGCCTCGCTGATCATGAGCGAACTGACCCCGGTCGTCTCGGCGCAGCACGGGGCGTTCTTCCTCGCCATGTCCACGGGTGACGGGGACGAGGTCGGGTCCGACACCGGGAAGGACAGTTCCTACGAGCTGCGGATGCGCGGCAGTTACGGCTATTCGGCGGGCTCCATGCCCACCTCGTTCAGGCCCGGCGAGACGCTCATCGGTACGGCGGCCGAGGAGAAGCGGACGATCCAGGTGGACAACGTGCCGCCGGGCTACCTGAAGATCTCCTCCGGTCTGGGCGAGGCGCCGCCCGCCCATGTGATCGTGCTGCCCGTGCTCTTCGAGGGGCAGGTGCTCGGTGTGATCGAGCTGGCCTCGTTCCAGCCGTTCACGCACATCCAGAGGGACTTCCTCAACCAGCTCGCCGAGATGATCGCCACGAGCGTCAACACCATCAGCGTCAACACCAAGACGGAGAAGCTCCTCGAGCAGTCCCAGGAGCTCACCGAGCAGCTCCGCGACCGCTCCCAGGAGCTGGAGAACCGGCAGAAGGCCCTTCAGGCGTCCAACGCCGAACTGGAGGAGAAGGCCGAGCTGCTGGCCCAGCAGAACCGCGACATCGAGGTCAAGAACACCGAGATCGAGGAGGCGCGTCAGGTCCTCGAGGAGCGTGCCGAACAGCTGGCCGTCTCGATGCGCTACAAGTCCGAGTTCCTGGCCAACATGTCGCACGAGCTGCGCACTCCGCTCAACTCCCTGCTCATCCTGGCCAAGCTGCTCGCGGACAACGCGGAGGGGAACCTCTCGCCGAAGCAGGTGGAGTTCGCCGAGACGATCCACGGGGCGGGGTCGGACCTGCTCCAGCTGATCAACGACATCCTCGACCTGTCCAAGGTCGAGGCGGGCAAGATGGACGTCAGCCCCACCCGGATCGCCCTGGTGCAGCTGGTCGACTACGTCGAGGCGACGTTCCGGCCGCTGACCGCGGAGAAGGGGCTCGACTTCTCCGTACGGGTGTCGCCGGAGCTCCCCGCCACGCTCCACACCGACGAGCAGAGGCTGCTGCAGGTGCTGCGCAACCTCCTGTCCAACGCGGTGAAGTTCACCGACAGCGGTGCCGTGGAGCTGGTGATCAGGCCGGCCGGGGCGGACGTCCCGAACTCCATCAGGGAACACCTGCTGGAGGCGGGTTCGCTGCGTGACGCCGACGGCGACCTGATCGCCTTCTCCGTGACGGACACCGGGATCGGTATCGCCTCCAGCAAGATGCTGGTGATCTTCGAGGCGTTCAAGCAGGCCGACGGCACGACCAGCCGCAAGTACGGCGGGACGGGCCTCGGCCTCTCCATCAGCCGGGAGATCGCCCGGCTGCTGGGCGGTGAGATCCACGCCGCGAGCGAACCGGGGCGTGGCTCGACCTTCACGCTGTATCTGCCGCTGCACCCGAGCGAGTTGCCCCCGCAGGGCTACCCGCAGACCGGGCCCGGACCCATCGAGGTGCACGGTGCCTCCGGTGAGGGAGCCCTCCACCTGGAGGCCCCGCACGACAGCGCCCAGGTGCCCCTGGGCGACCCCGCGGGCTCCGCGGGCGTGTTCAGGCGGCGGCGCAAGGCCCTCGGAGGGGCGGCCAGGCGGCCGGCCCTGGAGAACGGCGGTCAGGCCGAGCCGGCGGCGCCCGCCGGGCACGAGGAGTGGGTCCAGGGCGGCCAGGAGGAGCCCGAACCGCGCAGGACCTTCCGCTTCCAGGGGGAGAAGGTCCTGATCGTCGACGACGACATCCGCAACGTGTTCGCCCTCACCAGCGTGCTGGAGCAGCACGGGCTGTCGGTGCTGTACGCGGAGAACGGGCGCGAGGGCATCGAGGTGCTGGAGCAGCACGACGATGTGACCATCGTCCTGATGGACATCATGATGCCGGAGATGGACGGTTACGCGACGACGACGGCGATCCGTCGGATGCCGCAGTTCGCAGGGCTCCCGATCGTCGCACTGACCGCCAAGGCGATGAAGGGCGACCGCGAGAAGGCGATCGACTGCGGAGCCTCCGACTACGTGACCAAGCCGGTCGATTCGGATCACCTGCTGTCGGTGATGGAGAACTGGATGAGCGGGGAGTGACAGGCCGCGGAGGTGACCTCCGGGATCCGGCGGCCGGTCGTCCCCGCGGGGGTGTGGCCGGGCGGATTCCGGGGAACCTTCTGGTCTTCGACCGCGTTCTCGCTGTGTGCACAGTGACATCGCGGTGACAGGGTGTGGTGATGGGCGGGGTGCGGCTACCATGACCGGCACAAGGACGGACGGCGTAAGGGAGTCGTCCCCTGGGGCGGCACCCGGTGCGATTCCGGGGCGAGGAGGGCGGGCCATGGTGCAGAAGGCCAAGATCCTCCTGGTCGATGACCGGCCGGAGAATCTGCTGGCGCTGGAGGCCATCCTCTCTGCGCTCGATCAGACACTGGTACGGGCATCGTCTGGGGAGGAGGCGCTCAAGGCGCTGCTCACGGACGATTTCGCGGTCATCCTGCTGGATGTACAGATGCCCGGCATGGATGGGTTCGAGACCGCTGCGCACATCAAGCGACGGGAGCGGACACGGGACATCCCGATCATCTTCCTGACCGCGATCAACCACGGACCGCACCACACCTTCCGGGGTTACGCGGCGGGCGCGGTGGACTACATCTCGAAGCCGTTCGACCCCTGGGTGCTGCGCGCCAAGGTCTCGGTCTTCGTCGAGCTGTACATGAAGAACTGCCAGTTGCGTGAACAGGCGGCGCTTCTGCGGCTCCAGCTCGAGGGCGGCGGTGTGGACCACGGCGCCCAGGAGAAGGAGCCCGCGGGGCTGCTCGCCGAGCTCTCGGCGAGACTCGCCGCCGTGGAGGAGCAGGCGGAGGCCCTCTCCAAGCAGCTGGACGACGAGTCGGCGGACGCAGCGGCCGTGGCCACCGCGGCCCATCTCGAGCGCAAGCTGACCGGGCTGCGCCGCGCGCTCGACGCGCTGGAGCCCGGTGCGGGCGGCTCGGCTGCCGCGCTTCCCTCGCAGGGCTGACCCCCGCGCCACTGAGGGGGCGTCAGTTCCGTACCCGGGCAAGGGCGACACGGACGGGTGAAGCCGTGGGCACACGTGTCCACCGACGTCGGCACCGGTAACCTCAGTCACATGGCCTCACGTACGTCCGGCAAGGGTTCCCTGGGTGCGGCGGGCACCGCCAAGCGTGCCGGCCGTACCCAGGGACCGGCGAAGAAAGCCGCACCCGCCAAGAAGGCGGCGGCGAAGAAGACCGTGCCCGCGAAGAAGACGGCCGCGAAGAAGGCCGCCCCCAGGCCCGCACCGTCCCCCACGGGGGGCGTGTACCGGCTGGTCCGGGCTCTGTGGCTGGGTACCGCCCACGGCGTGGGCGCGGTCTTCCGCTCCATAGGGCGCGGTGCGAAGGGACTTGACCCGGCACACCGCAAGGACGGTCTCGCCCTGCTGCTGCTGGGCCTCGCGCTCGTCGTCGCCGCGGGCACCTGGTCGCATCTGAAGGGCCCCGTCGGCGATCTCGTCGAGATGCTCGTGACCGGCGCCTTCGGGCGTCTCGACCTGCTCGTACCGATACTGCTGGGCGCCGTCGCCGTACGGCTCATCCTCTATCCGGAGAAGCCCGAGGCCAACGGCCGTATCGTCATCGGCCTCTCCGCCCTCGTCATCGGGGTGCTCGGACAGGTCCACATCGCCTGCGGTTCCCCCGGCAGGGACGACGGCACCGCCGCACTCCAGGACGCGGGCGGACTCATCGGCTGGGCCGCCTCCCAGCCCCTGGTGTTCACGATGGGCGAGGTGCTGGCCGTTCCGCTGCTCCTGCTGCTGACGGTCTTCGGACTCCTCGTCGTCACCGCCACCCCGGTCAACGCCATCCCCAGAAGGCTGCGCCAGCTCGGGGTCAGGCTCGGCATCGTCGACCCCGTGCACGAACCCGGCGAGGAGTTCGGGGACGACGACGAGCGGTACGACGAGCAGTGGCGCGAAGCCCCGCCGGAGCGGTCACGGCGCACCTCCGGACGCCGGTCCGGGGCGGACGGCCCCTACGACCCGGACCAGGCCGAGGGCGATGCGCTCGCCAAGCGGCGGCGTCCGCGCAGGCCGTCCGCACAGCCCGCCATGAACCGCACCCTGGACGCCGTCGACGTGGCCGCGGCCGCCGCGGCGGCGCTCGACGGCGCCGTACTCAACGGCATGCCCCCCTCGCCGGTCGTCGCGGATCTGACCCAGGGGGTCTCCGCCGAGCGTGAGCGCACCGGCACACCGGTGCCCGGGGCCAGGACGGCGGAGAAGGCAGGCCGGGGCGGCGCGGACCGGGAGACGGACTCCGGGACCGGTGGCGTGCCGGACCTGACGAAGCCCGCACCGGAGCCGTCGCAGTCGCTGCCCGCCCGGGCCGAGCAGCTTCAGCTCTCCGGGGACATCACCTACGCGCTGCCCTCCCTGGACCTTCTGGAGCGGGGCGGCCCGGGCAAGACGCGCAGCGCCGCCAACGACGCGGTGGTCGCCTCGCTCACCAACGTCTTCACCGAGTTCAAGGTCGATGCCCGGGTCACCGGCTTCACCCGCGGTCCGACGGTGACCAGGTACGAGGTGGAGCTCGGCCCCGCTGTGAAGGTCGAGCGGATCACCGCCCTCACCAAGAACATCGCCTACGCGGTGGCGAGCCCGGACGTCCGGATCATCTCGCCGATCCCCGGGAAGTCCGCCGTCGGCATCGAGATCCCCAACTCCGACCGGGAGATGGTCAACCTCGGCGACGTCCTGCGTCTCGCGGACGCGGCCGAGGACGACCACCCCATGCTGGTCGCGCTCGGCAAGAACGTCGAGGGCGGCTACGAGATGGCCAACCTCGCGAAGATGCCGCACGTCCTGGTCGCAGGTGCGACCGGTTCCGGCAAGTCCTCCTGCATCAACTGCCTGATCACCTCGATCATGGTGCGGGCGACCCCCGAGGACGTCCGCATGGTGCTCGTCGACCCCAAGCGGGTGGAGCTCACCGCGTACGAGGGCATCCCGCACCTGATCACGCCCATCATCACCAATCCGAAGAAGGCCGCCGAGGCGCTCCAGTGGGTCGTGCGGGAGATGGACCTGCGCTACGACGACCTCGCGGCCTACGGCTACCGGCACATCGACGACTTCAACCACGCGGTGCGCAACGGCAAGGCCAAGGCGCCCGAGGGCAGCGAGCGGGAGCTGTCGCCCTACCCGTATCTGCTGGTCATCGTCGACGAGCTGGCGGACCTCATGATGGTGGCCCCGCGTGACGTCGAGGACTCCATCGTCCGCATCACCCAGCTGGCGCGCGCGGCCGGCATCCACCTGGTGCTCGCCACACAGCGGCCCTCCGTCGACGTGGTGACAGGTCTGATCAAGGCCAACGTGCCCTCCCGGCTCGCCTTCGCGACGTCCTCGCTCGCCGACAGCCGGGTCATCCTCGACCAGCCGGGTGCCGAGAAGCTGATCGGGAAGGGCGACGGGCTGTTCCTGCCGATGGGCGCGAACAAGCCGACCCGCATGCAGGGGGCCTTCGTCACCGAGGACGAGGTCGCGGCCGTCGTCCAGCACTGCAAGGACCAGATGGCTCCGGTCTTCCGCGAGGACGTGGTGGCCGGCACGAAGCAGAAGAAGGAGATCGACGAAGACATCGGGGACGACCTCGACCTGCTGTGCCAGGCGGCCGAGCTGGTCGTGTCCACCCAGTTCGGGTCGACCTCGATGCTCCAGCGCAAGCTCCGGGTGGGCTTCGCGAAGGCCGGACGGCTGATGGACCTGATGGAGTCCCGCAACATCGTGGGTCCCAGCGAGGGATCCAAGGCGCGCGATGTCATGGTGAAACCGGACGAACTGGACGGTGTGTTGGCCGTCATTCGTGGGGAAACCGCTTCGTAGGGCTGTTGCGGGCAACCGTTTCGCCCGGCCGTACGTCAAGTTGAAAGGAGGAGCGGCACGATGCTCCGTCCTGCTCTCCGTCCTCCGTCCTGCCCGAGGGGCTGTCCGGCGAACCCGATGGCGTACAAAGTCGTCGCTCCCGGTTGCCCCACCCTTTCGTACCACCCCTAGACTGAACATCCAGCAGGTGGCTCACGCTCGAAAGGCGCCCCCGTGTCCATCGGCAACTCCCCCGAAGACGACCGGCCTTCGATCGGTCGCGCGCTTCAGCAGGCTCGTATCGCCGCAGGTCTGACGGTCGAGGAAGTCAGCAGCTCCACCCGGGTGCGCATCCCCATCGTGCACGCGATCGAGGAGGACGACTTCTCCCGCTGCGGCGGCGACGTCTACGCACGCGGCCACATCCGTATGCTCGCCCGCGCCGTCCGGCTCGACCCCGATCCACTGATCGAGGAATTCGACGCCGAGCACGGCGGCCGTCCCGCGCCCACCCCCGCGGCGCCGCTGTTCGAAGCCGAGCGGATCCGCTCGGAACCCCGCCGGCCCAACTGGACGGCGGCCATGGTCGCCGCGATCGTGGCCGTCGTCGGGTTCGTGGGCTTCACGCTCTTCAGCGGCGACGACGACGGGTCGGGCTCGGCGCAGGTCGCCGAGGGCTCGACACCCGACAAGTCCACCCCCACACCCACCGCCAGCAAGCCGGCCGACCCCAAGCCCGCTCCCTCCGAGAGCGCCATCGCGGCCGCTCCCCGGGACAAGGTGACGGTGCGGCTGAGCGCCACCGAGGGCAAGAGCTGGATCTCGGCCAAGGACCACAACGGACGGCTGCTCTTCGACGGGCTGCTGAACGACGGCGACTCCAAGACCTTCCAGGACAAGGAGCGCATCGATCTCGTCCTCGGCGACGCCGGGGCGATCGATCTCTTCGTGAACGGCAAGAAGGTCGACGACGAGTTCGAGTCCGGTCAGGTCGAGCGGCTCTCGTACACCAAGGGTGACCCCGAGGTCGGCTGACCCCCGCTCCGACTCCTCTCCCTCGGCGAGTGCCCGGCGATCCTGCCGGGCACTCGCCGAGGTCGTGCGGGCAGCCCTCACCTCCGTTCCACCCACTGTTTCGTCACTCCCCGTAGCGGTGAACCCTGCACGGCAGCGGCGGTGCCGGGACAAAGTAGTCTTGAGCCCATGCCCGAACGCCGTACCGTCGCCCTTGTCACTCTCGGATGCGCCCGTAACGAGGTGGACTCGGAAGAGCTCGCAGGCCGCTTGGCAGCGGACGGCTGGGAGCTCGTCGAGAACGCCACGGACGCGGATGTCGCCGTCGTCAACACCTGTGGATTCGTCGAGGCCGCCAAGAAGGACTCCGTCGACGCCCTGCTCGAAGCAAATGATCTGAAGGACCACGGCAGAACCCAGGCCGTCGTGGCCGTCGGCTGCATGGCCGAGCGCTACGGCAAGGACCTCGCCGAGGCGCTGCCGGAGGCGGACGGAGTCCTCGGATTCGACGACTACGCCGACATCTCCGACCGTCTGCAGACCATCCTCAGCGGAGGCGTCCACGCCTCCCACACGCCCCGCGACCGGCGCAAGCTGCTGCCGATCAGCCCGGCCGAGCGGCAGGATGCCGCCGTCTCGCTGCCGGGGCACGCGCAGGAGGCCGCTCCGGCCCCCGCGGACCTGCCGGAGGGGATCGCCCCCCTGTCGGGGCCGCGGGCACCTCTGCGCCGCAGGCTCGGGACCAGCCCGGTCGCCTCGGTGAAGCTCGCCTCGGGCTGTGACCGGCGCTGCACCTTCTGCGCCATCCCGTCCTTCCGCGGCTCCTTCATCTCCAGGCGCCCCTCCGACGTCCTCCAGGAGACGCGCTGGCTCGCCGAGCAGGGCGTCAAGGAGGTCATGCTGGTCTCGGAGAACAACACCTCCTACGGCAAGGACCTCGGGGACATCCGGCTGCTGGAGACCCTGCTCCCCGAGCTCGCGGACGTCGACGGGATCGAGCGCATCCGTGTCAGCTACCTGCAGCCTGCGGAGATGCGGCCGGGACTGATCGACGTGCTCACCTCGACGCCCAAGGTCGCGCCGTACTTCGACCTGTCCTTCCAGCACTCCGCTCCCGGTGTCCTGAGGGCGATGCGGAGGTTCGGCGACACGGACCGCTTCCTCGAGCTTCTGGACACCATCCGGAGCAAGGCGCCGCAGGCAGGTGCGCGCTCCAACTTCATCGTCGGCTTCCCCGGTGAGACCGAGGCGGATCTCGCGGAGCTGGAACGCTTCCTCACCGGTGCGCGGCTCGACGCGATCGGTGTCTTCGGATACTCCGACGAGGAGGGGACGGAGGCGGTGGGGTACGAGAACAAGCTGGACGCCGACGTCATCGCCGAGCGCCTCGCCCACATCTCGCAGCTCGCCGAGGAGCTGACCTCACAGCGTGCCGAGGAGCGCGTCGGCGAATCGCTCCAGGTGCTCGTCGAGTCGGTGGAGGACGACGGGGACGGCCCCGTCGCCGTGGGCAGAGCCGCGCACCAGGCGCCGGAAACGGACGGCCAGGTCGTCTTCACCACACGCGAAGGGCTCGTGCCGGGCCGTATGGTCGAAGCGAAGGCAGTGGGCACCGAGGGAGTGGACCTCGTGGCCGAACACCACGAGCTCGCGGAGGCAGCCAGATGACGGGAGCCCCGGCATCCGCGGCAGGCGGCACCGGCGCCACGCCGGCGTCCCGCGGCGGCAAGCTGGGTGCGGCCGCCGTCCACCAGGCCGGTCTGTGGAACATCGCCAACATCCTCACGATGGTGCGGCTGGTCCTGGTGCCGGGCTTCGTCCTCCTGCTCCTGCACGACGGCGGCTACGACCCGGTCTGGCGTTCGTTCGCCTGGGCCGCCTTCGCCGTCGCGATGATCACGGACGTCTTCGACGGCCATCTCGCGCGTACGTACAACCTCGTCACCGACTTCGGGAAGATCGCCGACCCGATAGCCGACAAGGCGATCATGGGCGCGGCGTTGATCTGTCTCTCGGTGCTGGGGGACCTGCCGTGGTGGATCACGGGTGTGATCCTCTTCCGTGAGCTGGGCATCACGCTGATGCGCTTCTGGGTCATCAGGCACTCGGTCATTCCGGCCAGCCGGGGTGGAAAGCTCAAGACCCTCGCCCAGGGCATCGCCGTGGGCATGTACGTCCTCGCGCTCACGGGTCCGCTGGCCACGCTGCGCTTCTGGGTGATGATGGCGGCCGTGGTGCTGACGGTCGTCACCGGCCTCGACTACGTGCGCCAGGCGGTCGTCCTGCGCCGGCGAGGGCTCGCCGCCGAGCGGGCGGCCGCCCTGGAGGCCGTGGCGGCGGCCGCGGACTCCTCCGGTGCGACCACCGGAGGCGAGTGTGCCGCGGAGTCCGTTGACGGGACGTCCACGGACCTCGTGGAGCCGCTGGGCGGACAGATCGGCGGCGGGGTCGCCGGAGGCCGGGGGACGGCGGAGGCCGAGCGGTGACGTCCGGGGCGGCCCATGTGCTGCGGCGGCTTGAGGGGCGCGGTGAGACGCTCGCCGTCGCCGAGTCCCTCACCGGCGGGCTGGTGGCCGCCGAGCTCACCTCCGTACCCGGGGCATCGCGGGTCTTCCGCGGGTCCGTCACGGCCTACGCCACTGCGCTCAAGCGGGAGGTGCTGGGCGTGGACGGCGCGCTCCTCGCCGAACGCGGAGCCGTGGACCCCGACGTCGCACAGGGGATGGCCGCAGGCGTACGGCGTGTCCTCGCCGCGGACTGGGGGGTGTCGACGACCGGGGTCGCGGGTCCGGAACCGCAGGACGGCAAGCCCGTGGGCACGGTCTACATAGCCGTGGCCGGGCCGGGCGGCGTGGAGAAAGTCGCCGAGCTGAGGTTGAACGGCGGCCGGGCGGACATCCGTAAGGAGAGTGTGCGGAGCCTGCTCGAGCTGCTCTCCGGCGAACTCGGCGAAAATGCGAGGGCACAGGATACGGAACACAACGGGGGGAATTGATGTTTGCAGCCCTGAGTGAACACGACATCGCTCCCCGCACGGCCGCAGCGCAAGGCGGTACGGTGGGGCGTGAAGGATGCGGCTACGCGGTCCGAGGAGGGAGCCACCGATGATTCTGCTCCGTCGCCTGCTTGGTGACGTGCTGCGTCGGCAGCGCCAGCGCCAAGGCCGTACTCTGCGCGAAGTCTCCTCGTCCGCCCGAGTCTCGCTCGGCTATCTCTCCGAGGTGGAGCGGGGGCAGAAGGAGGCATCCTCCGAGCTGCTCTCCGCCATTTGCGACGCGCTGGACGTACGGATGTCCGAGCTCATGCGTGAAGTGAGCGATGAACTGTCCCTGGCTGAGCTGGCCGAGTCGGCGGCAGCCAGTGATGCGGTGCCTGTACCAGTACGTCCGATGCTCAACTCCGTCTCCGTCGCGTCGGTCGCCGGCGTGCCGACCGGACGGGTGACCATCAAGGCGCCCGCGGAAGCGGTGGATGTGGTCGCCGCCTGACCGCACGCTTCGTGCTGTACGGAGCCCCGGTCGGCCCATGAGGGCCGACCGGGGCTTTTGCGTGATTCGTGGTGTGTGCGGAGCGCGTTGCAGGGCAGGCGCAACGTGAGGCCGGTTGAAGGCTCTCCTGGAGGGAGCCCATCCGAATGACCGTTTTGCATCATTTGTGCAATCGTGGACGGGTGGTAGGCCCCACAGCTAGCGGCTATCCGAACGGAGAATTGCATGTCTGTCGTCAAGAGCGCGCTTACCGAGGGCGACCGGAAGGTCGTGGGTGACGCACTGCAGGGCGCCCTGGTGGATCTGGTGGACCTTTCTCTCGTGGCCAAGCAGGTCCACTGGAACGTCGTCGGCCCCCGCTTCCGCTCCGTCCACCTGCAGCTCGACGAGGTCGTCGACACGGCGCGACAGCACTCGGACACGGTCGCGGAGCGGGCTTCGGCGATCGGAGTCAACCCGGACGGACGGTCCAGGACCCTGGCGAAGGCCACGGCCATCGACTCCGTGCCTGACGGCTGGATCAAGGACGTGGACGCGGTACGGGTGCTGGTCGACGCCCTGCGCGTGGTTATCGACCGCATGCGGGAGCGGATCGAGGCGACCGCCGACCCGGACCCCGTCAGCCAGGACATCCTGATCACGCTGACGGCCGACCTCGAGAAGCACGCGTGGATGTTCCAGGCCGAGAGCGCCTGACCTTCGGCTACGACAGGGATCCGGCGGCGGGCCCACCGTGCCGGACGGTTGAGTGAGGAGTACGCGATGAGCGACGACAAGGCCATGGACAAGCTCAAGGGCAAGGCCAAGGAAGCGACGGGCAAGCTCACGGGTGACCGTCGCAAGGAGTCCGAGGGCAAGACCGACCAGACCAAGGCCAAGGCCGAGGAGGCCCTGGGCGGCGCCGGTGAGCGCGCCAAGGGCGTGAAGGACTCCCTGACGGACAAGGACAAGCACTAGAGTCCCCGGCCGGCTCGATCCGGCCACCGTGTGCCCCCGGGCGGAGGTTTCCGCAGCCCGGGGCACACGTGTGCCCTGGGGCTCCGGTGGGTGGGAGCGGCGCCGCCGGGGGCGGGAGGCCGAGGCGGAGCGCGGCCCGGATGCAGAGGTCGCCACCCCGGGGGAGACTGCCCGGAAGGGCCGGGTGCCACCTTTCACGACAGCGGCCCGGGAGAGGGCGCGTACCGTCGCTCCGTCCGCGTGACGCACGCCCCTCGCACATCGGTACGCCCTCCCGTCGGGTGATCGTGCCGTACTAGCGTCGGCCTTAGGAGGCAGCCATGGTGCGGCGATGGGGGCCGGCGTTCGCCCTGGGCGGTGTGTGGTGGTGGGCGGTGCTCAGGCTGCTGGTCGAGCCGGAGCGGGCCGGGCTGATAGAAGGCGCGGTGGCGGCCGGCGGATGGGGGCTGAGTCTCCTGCCCGTCCACGTCACCGCGGCGTCGAGATCCGGCGAACCGGCCGCGGAGCCGGAGACGGATCGTGAGACCGATCGTGGGAACATATCCCCTTGACCGTCGCCTCCCGCTCCCGCCCTTTGTTCTTCCCGAGCGCTCCCCACCGCGCTCCAGGCCCCTCGGGCCGCCGGAACGCGCGACCGAGCCCGGCCTGTGGAGCCGGCGCCGTGCCCCTGACCGGACGGTCTCAGCTGGTGGGCCCGGACTGGCAGCGGGGACACCAGTAGGTGGGGCGGTCGTCCCGTTCGGCCGTACGGATGAGGGTTCCGCAGCGCAGACACGGGCGGCCCGCGCGCCCGTAGACGAAGAGCCGATCCCGCGATCCGCCCGCGGCGAGAGCGGCCGTCGCACGGGTGGTCGTTCGCATCGGACGGTCCCGGTTGGCCTCCAGGAGCTGCTTGGCCGTGCTGACCAGGAGCGTGGGCACGGGAGGCTCCAGCTCACCCACGGGCAGCCATGGTGTCGCACGGGCCATGAAACAGAGCTCGCACATGTAGACGTTGCCGATGCCGGCGAGATTGCGCTGGTCGAGCAGCGCGTCCCCGATCCGGCGCCCCGGGTCGGCCAGAAGGTTACGCAGCGCGGTGTCCGGGTCCCAGTCCGCTCCCAGGAGGTCGGGTCCGAGATGGCCGACCACCCGGGTCTCGTCGCGGGTACGCAGCAGTTCGAGTACCGGCAGACGGTAGCCGACGGCTGTCCGTTCCCTGTTGCCGAGCACGGCACGGATCTGATGGTCGGGCCCTCCCCGCCGCCGTTCGCCGGGGCCGTAGACCCGCCAGGCTCCGTCCATGCGGAGGTGGCTGTGGAGAGTGAGGCCACCCTCGAAGCGGGTGAGCAGATGCTTGCCGCGCGACGAGACGCCCAGCACACTCCTCCCGGTCAGATCGGCGGTGGCGAAGCGCGGCACCCGCAGGTCGAAGACCGTCAGTACACGGCCGGCCAGAGCGGCATCGAGACGCCGGGCCGTCTGCAGGACGGTGTCACCTTCGGGCATGACTCCATGATGCTCGGAACACCACCCGTGATGCTTCCCCGCACCGCGGGGCAGGGCCGATCGTGGACAGGGCCGCGCCGGGACTCACGCACGCAGGCGCAGCCCGCGGGGCGTGGCGAGGAATCCGGCCGCCTCCAGGGCGCGGCCCAGCGGTGAGGTGAGGGAGGAGGCACCGTTCGTGCGCTCCACCGTGACCGTGCCCAGTGAACCCGCGCGGGCCGCCGACGCCAGCGCCTCGGCGCCGGCCCGCAGCGCCGGGTCGTCGGGGTCGGTCGCCCAGGCGAGCAAGGACTTGCCGCCCCGCTCCATGTACAGGGTCAGCTCGCCGTCCACCAGCACGACCAGCGAGCCGGCCTTCCGGCCCGGTTTGTGGCCCGCTCCGTCGGGCGACTCGGGCCACGGCAGGGCCGCGCCGTACGCGTTGGCGGGGTCGGCTGCGGCGAGGACCAGTGCGCGGGGGGCGGTGCCGGGCGCTGCGCGGTCGCGGGCGGTGGCGGTCGCCCTCAAACGGTCCACGGCGCCCTCCATGGCGAACTGGGCCGCCCCCAGCCCTTCCACCACGTAGCCCCGGCGGGCCTGGCCGCTGTCCTCGAACGCGGCGAGGACCCGGTAGACCGCCGAGAACCCGCCCTCGACACCCTCGGCCTGCACCGCGCCCCGGGTCACCACCCCATGGCGGTCCAGGAGCGTACGCGCCAGCGCGTGCGCGCGATGGGTCGGCTCGGGCTCGGCCGGGGACAGCAGCGACCAGCGTCCCGACACGGTGGGCGGACCCGTGCGGGAGGCCGGACGTGCCGCCGAGGTCAGTGAGCCGTACCGCCCGCGTGGCACGGTGCGCCTGGCCCGGTGGGCGGTGGACCCGGCGGTGCGGCCCGACCCGAGGAGGGAGCGAAGCGGAGCGAGGGTGTCGTTGGTGAGGCGCCCGGACCACACGAGGTCCCAGATGGCGTCGGCCAGTTGGGGATCGGTGCAGTCAGGGTGCGTCGTGGCGCGGACCTGCTCGGCGATCTGGCGGAAGAAGAGTCCGAAGCCACCGGAGAGGATGGTGAGCACCGACTCGTGCAGCGCGGTCGTCTCCAGCGGGTGGGGCGGTGGAAGGAGCAGGGGCGCACTGTCGGCCAGGTGGACGGAGAGCCATCCGTCCTTGCCGGGGAGAGCTCCCGCACCGGCCCAGACGATCTCCCCGGTGGTGGTCAGTTCGTCGAGCATGGCCGGGGTGTAGCCCATGACCCGGCTCGGCAGGATCAGCTTCTCCAGCGCGGACGCGGGGACCGGGGCGCCCTGCAACTGCTCGACGGCCCGGGCCAGTCCGTCGATCCCGCGGAGGCTGTGGTCGCCCAGGTGCTGCCACTGGGGGAGGAAGGCGGCGAGCGCCGAGGGAGGTACCGGCTCCAGTTCCTCGCGGAGCGCGGCCAGCGAACGGCGGCGCAGTCGGCGAAGGACCGTCGCGTCGCACCACTCCTGGCCGATGCCGGCGGGGTGGAACTCACCCTGGACGACGCGGCCCGACGCGGCGAGGCGCTGGAGCGCCCCGTCGGTCACGGCGGTGCCGAGGCCGAAACGGGCCGCCGCCTGGGCGCTGGTGAAGGGGCCGTGCGTGCGCGCGTACCGGGCGAGGAGATCTCCGAGCGGATCCTTGACGGGTTCGGTGAACGCCTCGGGGACACCCACCGGAAGGGCCGTGCCGAGGGCGTCGCGCAGCCTGCCCGCGTCTTCGACCGCGGCCCAGTGGGGTGATCCGCCGACACGGACCTGGATCGCGCGTCTCGACGCCTCCAGTTCCGCCGGCCAACCGGACTCCGCACCGCGCTCGGTGAGTTCGGCGGTGGTGAGGGGGCCGAGAACGCGCAGGAGATCGGCAACCCCCTCCACGTCCTTGATCTTCCTGTCGTCGGTCAGCCACTGCAGCTCCCTCTCCAGCTCGGCGAGGACATCCGCGTCGAGCAGCTCGCGCAGCTCCGCCCGGCCGAGCAGCTCGGCCAGGAGGTGGGAGTCGAGGGAGAGTGCCGCGGCGCGCCGCTCGGCGAGGGGGGAGTCTCCCTCGTAGAGGAACTGCGCGACATAGCCGAAGAGGAGGGAACGGGCGAACGGCGAGGGCTCGGGTGTGGTCACCTCGACCAGTCGGACGCGGCGGGACTCCAGATCGCCCATCAGTTCCGTCAGCCCCGGTACGTCGAACACGTCCTGCAGGCATTCACGTACCGCTTCGAGGACGATCGGGAAGGAGCCGAACTCGGAGGCCACCTGCAGCAGCTGGGACGCGCGCTGGCGCTGCTGCCACAGCGGGGTGCGCTTGCCGGGGCTCCTGCGCGGCAGCAGGAGGGCGCGTGCCGCGCACTCGCGGAAGCGGGAGGCGAACAGGGCCGAGCCGCCGACCTGGTCGGTGACGAGGTCGCTGATCTCCCCCTGGTCGAACACCACGTCCGCGGCACTCACCGGCGGCTGGTCGCCGTCGGGGCCCAGGGCGGGCACGACGGGACCGGTGCGGGTGGAACCGGTGTCCGGGCCTTCACCCGAACGGGCCTGGGCGGGGTCGAAGTCCAGGAGATCGAGGCCCATCAGATCCGCGTCGGGCAGCTTCAGCACGATGCCGTCGTCCGCGTGCATGACCTGCGCGTCCACGCCGTAGCGCTCCCCGAGCCGGGCGGACAGGGCGAGTGCCCACGGGGCGTGCACCTGGGCGCCGAACGGCGAGTGCACCACGATCCGCCAGTCGCCGAGCTCGTCCCGGAACCGCTCGACGAGCACCGTCCGGTCGTCTGGGACATGACCGCAGGCGCGACGCTGTTCGTCGAGGTAGGACAGGACGTTGTCCGCGGCCCAGGCGTCCAGCCCGGCGGCCAGCAGCCGCAGCCTGGCGTCCTCTCCGGAGAGGGCGCCGATCTCCCGGAGGAACGCTCCAAGCGCACGGCCCAGCTCCAGCGGACGGCCGAGCTGGTCGCCCTTCCAGAACGGCAGCCTGCCGGGAACCCCGGGCGCGGGGGAGACGAGTACCCGGTCCCTGGTGATGTCCTCGATCCGCCAGGACGTGGTGCCCAGGGTGAAGACGTCACCGACCCGGGACTCGTAGACCATCTCCTCGTCGAGCTCGCCGACGCGGCCGCCGCCCTTCTTCGGGTCGGCGCCGGCGAGGAAGACGCCGAAGAGCCCGCGGTCGGGAATCGTGCCGCCCGAGGTCACGGCGAGCCGCTGGGCACCGGGACGGCCGGTGACCGTGCCGGTGACGCGGTCCCACACCACACGGGGCCGCAGCTCGGCGAAGGCGTCGGACGGATAGCGGCCGGCGAGCATGTCGAGCACCGCGGTGAACGCGGACTCGGGCAGCGAGGCGAAAGGCGCCGCCCGCCGGGCCAGGGCGAGCAGGTCGTCGGCCTGCCGGCTGTCCAGCGCGACAGCGGCGACGATCTGCTGGGCCAGCACGTCCAGTGGATTGGACGGGATCCGCAGCGCCTCGATGGCACCTTCCCGCATCCGTTCGGTGACGACGGCGGCCTGCACCAGGTCGCCCCGGTACTTGGGGAAGACCACTCCCGTGGACACCGCGCCGACCTGGTGCCCGGCGCGGCCCACCCGCTGCAGCCCCGAGGCGACCGACGGGGGTGACTCGACCTGGATCACCAGGTCGACCGCACCCATGTCGATGCCGAGCTCCAGGCTGGAGGTGGCGACGACGGCGGGCAGCCTGCCTGCCTTGAGGTCCTCCTCGACCTGCGTCCGCTGTTCCTTGGAGACGGAGCCGTGGTGGGCGCGTGCGAGGACCGCGGGTGCCCCCTTCGCGGCGCCGGACTGGGCCATGACCTGGGCGGGGGAGTGGGCCTCAGGCAGGCGCTCTCCCGCCTCTCCCGTCTCTCCGGCGGCGAGGGCCGCCTCAGCGGCGCGCTCGTGCGCGATCTCGTTCAGCCGGTTGCACAGACGCTCCGCGAGCCGCCGGGAGTTGGCGAAGACGATGGTGGAGCGGTGCGACTGGACGAGATCGGCGATGCGCTCCTCGACATGCGGCCAGATCGACGGCTTCTCGGCCTGCCCGCCCTCCTCGCCCGTCGCGGCGGAACCGCTCAGCTCGCCGAGATCCTCCACCGGAACCACCACGGAGAGGTCGAACTCCTTGGCCGACGGTGGCTGGACGATCTCCACCTTGCGCTGTGGCGACAGGAATCGCGCGACCTCGTCGACCGGGCGGACCGTCGCCGACAGGCCGATACGGCGCGCCGGCCTCGGCAGCAGCTCGTCCAGCCGCTCCAGGGACACGGCGAGATGGGCGCCGCGCTTCGTCCCCGCGACGGCGTGCACCTCGTCGACGATCACCGTCTCGATCCCGGCCAGGGCGTCCCGCGCGGAGGACGTGAGCATCAGGAACAGCGACTCAGGGGTGGTGATCAGGATGTCCGGCGGCCTGCTGGCCATCGAGCGGCGCTCGGACGCGGGGGTGTCACCGGACCGGATTCCCACCCGCACCTCCGGCTCGGGCAGGCCGAGGCGCACCGACTCCTGCCGGATACCCGTGAGCGGAGAGCGCAGATTCCGCTCGACGTCCACGGCGAGCGCCTTCATCGGGGAGACGTACAGAACCCGGCAGCGCTTCTTCGCCTCTGCGGGCGGCGGGGAGGCCGCCAGCCGGTCCAGGGAGGCCAGGAACGCCGCGAGCGTCTTGCCCGATCCCGTCGGCGCGACGACCAGGACGTCCGAGCCCGCGCCGATGGCCCGCCAGGCACCCTCCTGCGCCGCGGTGGGGGCGTCGAAGGCGGACGTGAACCAGCCGCGGGTGGCGGGCGAGAACGAATCGAGTGCGGAACCGGCCATGCCCCCCATCGTGCACCCCACCACCGACAACAGCCGGTGGACGCCGATTCCGGCGGTCGTCCCGCGCGTGGCGCAGCGGGCCGTCCAGGGGCACGCGTACCGCCGGGACCTGCGAGAATGCCCGTATGGCGGAGAAGGACAGGGAGTGGGCGAGGCACTGGCAGCACGCCGAACTGCCCGGCGTCGACCTGCTCCGCGCACGGTACGTCCGCCACACCTTCCCGCGGCACAGTCACGAGGGTTACGTCCTCGCCGCGGTCACCAGTGGCGTCGAGGAGGTGGGCGTCCCCGGCGGCACGGTGCGCGCCGGGCCCGGCACGGTTCTGATGATCAACCCCGAGGTCCCGCACTCGGCGCGCGCCGGAACGCCCGAGGGATGGGTGTACGACACCCTCTACCCCTCCGCCCAGCTGGTCAACGACGTCGCCGCCGAGATGACCAGCGCGCGCGGGACAGCCGGATTCACCGAGACCGGAGTCAGCGACCCGCGCGCCGTCCGGCTCATCAGCCAGGTTCACCGTGCTGCGGAGGAGGGCAACGCCCTCGCCGCCGACAGCGTCCTGCGTGTCATGGTGGCTCAGCTGCTGGACCGCCACGGTGGCCCGCTGCCGACGAGGACACCCCGGTCCGCGGGGGCCGGGGACGCGGCCCGGGCCCGTGCCGTGCTCGAGGAGCGCATGGCACGGCCGCCGACCCTGGAAGCGCTCGCCTCCGAGCTGGGCACCAGCCCCTTCGCCCTGCTGCGCGCCTTCAGGAAGCGGTACGGGATGCCCCCGCACACCTGGCTGACCGACGCCCGCGTACGCCGGGCGCGCAGCCTGCTCGACAGGGGAACCGCACCGGCCGAGGCCGCGGTCGCCGTGGGCTTCTCCGACCAGCCCCACCTCAACCGTCACTTCACCCGGATCGTCGGGGTCCCTCCCGGCGCCTACCGGCGCGAGCGCGCAGGAACGTACAAGACCGGCGGAACCCTCTCCCCGTAGCTTCGCGATCGTGGCAGAACAGACAGCACCCCCGCAGAGCACGGCCGCCATGGAGGCGGCCACGGAGAAACCGGACGCGGTCACCGAGAAACCGGACGCCGCCACGGAGAAGCCGGACGCGGCCACGGAGAAGCCGGACGCCGCGGTCGTCCGCGACGCACTCGGCGTGGGCATAGCCGTGGGTCTCTCCGGCTTCGCCTTCGGAGTGACCTCCGCGGGCTCGGGACTCTCCCTCCTCCAGACCTGCGCCCTGAGCCTGCTCGTCTTCACCGGCGCATCCCAGTTCGCGCTCGTGGGCGCCCTCGCCGCGGGCGGGAATCCGTACACCGCAGCGGCCGGCGCCTTCTTCCTCGGCATCCGCAACGCGTTCTACGGGTTGCGGCTCTCCCAGCTCCTCGCGCTGCCGCGCGCGCTGCGCCCCCTGGCGGCCCAGTGGGTCATCGACGAGACGACCGCGGTCACTCTGCCGCAGCCGACCCGCCGGGCCGCCCGCATCGGGTTCACCGTCACGGGTCTCACCCTGTACACCCTGTGGAACCTGACCACGCTCGTCGGAGCGCTCGGGGCGAAGGCCCTCGGCGACACGGACGCCTGGGGCCTCGACGCGGCCAGCCCCGCGGTGTTCCTCGCCCTGCTCGCGCCCATGCTGAGCTCCACCACCGAACGCGTCACCGCGGGACTCGCCGTCCTGCTCGTCCTGGGCCTCCTGCCGGTGCTCCCGGCGGGCGCACCCGTACTCGTCTCCGCCCTGGCCGCCCCGGTGGTCCTCTTCCTGCGGGGCCGGGGCGGTAAGGGCGGCCACGGCACGGGCATCACGGACACCACCACCGCCGAGACCACGCCCGGGGAGGGCCGATGAACGTCTGGATCGCGATCGGGCTCACCGCCGTCGGCTGCTACCTGGCCAAACTGCTCGGACTGCTGGTCCCCGCGGGGGCTCTGGAACGGCCCCTCGTGCAGCGGATGGCGGCGCTCCTGCCGGTGGCGCTGCTGGCCGCCCTCACGGCCCAGCAGACCTTCGGGGACGCCCAGCACCTGGTGCTGGACGCCAGAGCGGCCGGCCTCGGCGCGGCGGCCCTCGCCCTCGTCCTGAGGGCCCCCTTCCTCGTGGTCGTGGGCTCCGCCGTCGTGGTCACCGCCCTCGCGCGCGCACTGTTCTGACGCGCACGGTTCTGAACGGCGCCGGGGGCCGCCCGCGCGATCCGTCCGAGGAGTCCCGGGAGTCCTGGGAGTCCTGGGAGTCCTGGGAGTCCTGGGAGTCCTGGGAGTCCTGGGAGTCCGGTGAGTCAACGCAGTGCACGGCCGTACGCCTGGAGTGTCCGCAGAGCCCTCAGGGTCACGATGGGCCGGCCCTCCAGTGCGGTTCCCGGCGCCCACTGCCGCCAGTTGACAGGCCAGCCGCCGTCGTCCTGCTGCTCCGCCGCGAGATGGTCCAGCGAGCTCTGCAGTTCGCCGTCGCTGAACCAGTGGCGGGCGAGCGATCCGGGAGTGCGGGCGTAGTCGTGGGGGAAGTGATGCTCCCCCGGGGCGTATCCAGGTGCCACCGGGGCGTCGGTGGTGCGCCGGGGATCGAGTACCGCCAGGCCTTGCCCGCGGACCAGCCGCCCCAGCCGCTCGGCCGCCGATTCGGCACGCGCACGGTCCGGGACACCGTCCAGGAAGGCGACGGCGGCCTCGATCTCGTACGGATGGGACTGCTCCAGCCCTTCCACCGCGGCCCAGCAGAAGTCGGTGGCGCGGAACAGCCACGCGTGCCACACCTGGTTGCGGTGCAGCATCCCCACCACCGGTCCCGTCGCGAGCAGATCGGCGGGCGGATCGTCGACGACGGGGATGAACGGGGCGGCCGGATACCCCCGCTGCGAGGGATGGAGCGCGGGCAGCGCGCCCTCCTTCGTGGACACGTCCGTCAGATAGCGGCAGATCCGCTCCACCCGCAGACCACCGCAGCGCCCGATCGAGTCGAGGACGCTCAGCGCGTGTGCGGTGTGCAGCGGCTGGCTGACCGGACCGCGGAGATCCGGCTCCAGGGCGTGACCGTAGCCCCCGTCCTCGTTCCGGTAGGCGCTCAGAGCCGTCTCGACGCTGTCGGCGCTCCCGCCGAGGAAGAGATGGGCGAACCGCCGTTGCTCGAGGACGCGTGCGGTGAGCCAGATGAACCGCTCCGCGCGGGCGAGGGGATGTGCTCCGGTTCCAGCCATGGTCCGACCGTAGAGGGGAAACCGCCTCGGCAGGGGCCTCGCGGCCCGTCTGCACTCTCAGGAGCGGGATACTGAGGGCATGCGGTTGACGATTTTCTGGGAACGGATGGCCGAACACTTCGGAGCGGCGTACGCCGACTCCTTCGCGCGCGACCATGTGATGGCCGAGCTCGGCGGGCGCACGGTCCACGAGGCTCTGGCCGCCGGCTGGGAGACCAAGGACGTCTGGCGCGGGGTCTGCGCGGCCGTAGGCATCCCCCCGGAGAAGCGCTGACCCGCAGGACGCCGTCGTACCGGCCGCGCCGTCGCCTGCATCGCCGGGCGCCGGTGCGGTGACCGGCCGTCACCACGGTGAGCGAGACTTGTCCCGTGGCACCGACAGACGAGACCGCCCAGACCCAGCCGCCCTCCTCGCCGCCCGTCCCGCCGGCCGCACCACCGAATCCACCGCCGGGCACCGGACCCGCCCGGATGCCCGGGTGGCTGCCGCGCGCGATGGTCCTGGCGCTGGCGCTCTACGGGTGCTTCCACCTGGGAAGCTGGGCCTTCTACCAGCTCGTCGGGCTGCTGACCAACGTCCTCATCGCCTTCTTCCTGGCCCTGGCCATCGAGCCCGCCGTCAGCCGCATGGCCGGGCGCGGCATGCGGCGGGGGCTCGCCACATTCCTTGTCTTCCTGGCGGTGCTGGTCGTCGGCGCCGGATTCGTCGTCCTGCTCGGCTCGATGCTCGCCGGGCAGATCGTCGACATGGTCGAGGAGTTCCCCAAATACCTCGACTCGGTGATCAACTGGGTCAACGACACCTTCCGCACGGACCTCTCCCGCGTCGAGGTGCAGGACAGCGTGCTGCACTCCGACTGGCTCCAGAAGTACGTGCAGAACAGTGCGACCGGCGTACTCGATGTGTCCACGACCGTGCTCGGCGGACTCTTCCGGCTGCTGACGATCTTCCTGTTCTCGTTCTACTTCGCGGCCGACGGCCCCCGCCTGCGCAGGGCGCTGTGCTCCGTCCTGCCCCCCTCGCGGCAGGCCGAGGTGCTGCGCGCCTGGGAGATCGCGGTGGACAAGACCGGCGGATACATCTACTCACGCGGGCTGATGGCGCTGATCTCCGGCGTCGCCCACTACGTCCTGCTGGTGGTACTCGGGGTCCCCTACGCCCCGGCACTGGCGGTCTGGGTCGGTCTCGTCTCGCAGTTCATCCCCACGATCGGGACGTATCTCGCCGGGGCGCTGCCGATGCTGATCGCCTTCACCGTCAACCCCTGGTACGCGCTGTGGGTACTCGGTTTCGTCGTGGTCTACCAGCAGTTCGAGAACTACGTGCTGCAGCCCAAGCTGACGTCCAGGACGGTGGACATCCACCCCGCGGTCGCCTTCGGTTCGGTCGTCGCCGGCACCGCGCTGATGGGTGCCGTCGGGGCGCTGATCGCCATTCCCGCGGTGGCGACGCTGCAGGCCTTCCTGGGCGCGTACGTGAAGCGCTACGACGTGACGGACGACCCGAGGGTGCACGGCGGCCACCGAGGGCGCCGCGGCGAACCGGTGCTGCCGAGGGTCCTCCGGGCGGTCAGGCGGAGGTACCGCAGGGGGTGAGGCGGCCGAGGGGCTGTCCCGGCTGTGTCCGGTGGATCAGCGTGTGGCTGCGGACGGTACACCGCACGGCGGAGGGACGTCCGCATACTGGATGTGTGAGGGCGTTCCGGCACGTGGCGAGGCGCCGCGGTCGGCGCCGCGCGCCCGCCGGGCACCGGGGGAGAGCCCTTGCGGCTCGGTGGTGTCGACCCGGCGTGGTTCACTTGACACCAAAATCGAACATCCATTCTCATGGAATTCCGGCCGGGTTTTTCCGGTCCCGGCCGTGGAGTTGTCCACAGGCCGGGAGGACGTCGAGGCCCATTGTCAGTGGCAGGGGTTAGCGTCTGTGACGTGAAGCGATCGACTCAAGCAAATCGGGTGGAACCCATGGCAGGAACCGACCGCGAGAAGGCGCTCGACGCCGCGCTCGCACAGATTGAACGGCAATTCGGCAAGGGCGCCGTGATGCGCCTCGGTGAGCGGCCGAACGAACCGGTCGAGGTGATCCCGACCGGGTCCACGGCGCTCGACGTCGCGCTCGGCGTCGGTGGTCTGCCCCGCGGCCGTGTGGTGGAGGTGTACGGCCCGGAGTCCTCCGGTAAGACGACGCTGACCCTGCACGCGGTGGCCAACGCCCAGAAACTCGGTGGCTCGGTCGCGTTCATCGACGCGGAGCACGCCCTCGACCCGGAGTACGCGAAGAAGCTCGGTGTCGACATCGACAACCTGATCCTCTCGCAGCCGGACAATGGCGAGCAGGCTCTGGAGATCGTGGACATGCTCGTCCGCTCCGGCGCGCTGGACCTGATCGTCATCGACTCCGTGGCGGCACTGGTGCCCCGTGCGGAGATCGAGGGCGAGATGGGTGACTCGCACGTGGGTCTGCAGGCCCGCCTGATGAGCCAGGCGCTCCGTAAGATCACCAGTGCCCTCAACCAGTCGAAGACCACCGCGATCTTCATCAACCAGCTCCGGGAGAAGATCGGAGTGATGTTCGGCTCCCCGGAGACCACGACCGGTGGCCGGGCCCTGAAGTTCTACGCCTCGGTGCGTCTGGACATCCGCCGGATCGAGACCCTCAAGGACGGCACGGACGCGGTGGGCAACCGCACCCGCGTCAAGGTCGTCAAGAACAAGGTCGCCCCGCCCTTCAAGCAGGCCGAATTCGACATCCTCTACGGCCAGGGCATCAGCCGCGAGGGCGGCCTGATCGACATGGGCGTGGAGCACGGCTTCGTCCGTAAGGCCGGCGCCTGGTACACGTACGAGGGTGACCAGCTCGGGCAGGGCAAGGAGAACGCCCGCAACTTCCTGAAGGACAACCCCGACCTCGCCAACGAGATCGAGAAGAAGATCCTCACCAAGCTCGGTGTGGGGGTCCGTCCGGAGGACGCCGCTGCGGAGCCCGTGGCCGACGCCGTCGCCGGTGCGGCTCCGGCGGAGGGGGCTGCGAAGTCCGTGCCCGCGCCCGCCACCAAGGCGAAGGCGACCAAGGCGACGGCGGCGGCGAAGAGCTAGGCCGTGACACGTCGCACGGAGTGGCCGGGCGCCGACACCGGTGCGGATCCCGGCCCCGAGTACGCGGCGGAGCCCTTCGGTGACCCCGTGGAACCAGGTCGGGGGGCCGGGTTCGGCGAGGCGACCGGTCGGCGTTCCCGCTCCAGAAGCAGCGGTTCCCCCTCCTCGTCGAGGGCCGAGAGGGGGGAACCGCGAGATCCGGTCGAACAGGCGCGCAACATCTGCCTGAGACTGCTGACCGGCACCCCGCGGACCCGGAAGCAGCTGGCCGACGCATTGCGCAAGCGGGAGATCCCCGATGAAGCGGCGGAGGAAGTGCTGTCGCGCTTCGAGGACGTCGGGTTGATCAACGATGCGGCGTTCGCCGACGCCTGGGTGGAGTCCCGCCACCACGGCCGAGGGCTGGCCCGGCGCGCCCTGGTACGAGAGCTCCGTACCAAGGGGGTCGATCCGGCGTTGATCGACGAGGCGGTGGGTCAGCTCGACTCGGAGCAGGAGGAGGAGACGGCCAGGGAGCTCGTCGCACGGAAGCTCCGCTCCACCCGTGGCCTGGACCGCGACAAGCGCCTGCGCCGACTGGCGGGCATGCTCGCGCGCAAGGGCTACGGCGAAGGGATGGCACTGAGGGTGGTGCGCCAGGCGATCGAGGCGGAGGGGGAGGACCCGGAAGGGCTGGACGAGCCCTTCTGAGCGCGCCTGCCCGGGCGGTGCGCCTGTTTGGTTCCGCATCAGGGGCCGATGGCTGAGAGGTGCGCGGGGCGGGGCGTGTGCTTCGCGGGACGGCGCGTGAGGCTGGGCTGTGCCGGTGCTGTGCCGCTGCCGTGGGCGACGTCAGGGAAGGCCGCCCGGATGCCGGTGCTCGGCGAGGGCCCTACGAGGAGCTGGAGGCGCGGGGAATCGCCGGCCGACGAGCCAGGAGCGAAAGGGTGGAGGGGGACGGGAGAGAGGACGAGGCCCGAAGGGCGGGCCTGCCGCGGCGACGGAGGGGGACACCGCGACAGGCCGCGTGGGGCCAGAGGCGGAGCCCGGCACCGTCCGTCCGGGATTGCCGGTGCGCGCGCTCCGTGTGGGATCAGTGTCCAGCCAGGGACGCTCGCCGGATCGTCGAGTCCAGCAGGGCGACGGCGTCGTCGGCGCTGCGTCCGGGGTGCCGGTTCCACGGGCCGATGAGGTCGGTCCAGCCCTGGGAGCGCAGTTCGGTGATGATCCAGGCGCCGGCACGGTCCACGGTTTCCAGAGACCCGTAGCCGAGCCGGTGGGCGGTCAGCATGGCCCCGCAGACACAGCGCGCACCACGGGCGTTGCGCAGTCGGTAAGGCGTGTTCTGCCAGCCCCACTCGGTCAGGATCCGGCGCGCGTATCCGAGGTGGACGGACGGCCGTACGTCGGGCTGCCCGATGCGTCGCCACATGTGCAGGCGTTCCGGGAGGACGGCTCCCAGCCGTCCCGGCAGAGGGCGCTCACGCGGACGGCGCGCAGGCGTGTTCCCCAGCGAGTCCGAGATGAGCTGCTCCACGGGTACGGACAGCAGCTCACGCCAGTCGCCCGGGTGCTTGGCCACCGCCGCGCCCGGCTCCGGGCCGTTCGGATGCTCTGCGTCCCGGCGCCGTTCCCCGCCAGGGCGCTTCGGAGACACGAGGGCGCGAGGCGCGGATGCCGGTGCCTCCGCGCATTTCTGTGTCTGGACGGATGCCTGTGCTTGGACGGATGCCTGTGCCTCTGTCCGTGCCTCTGTCCGTGCCGCTCCAAGGGGAGCGGGCTCCTGCGCGGTTCGCGGCCAGCCCGCGACGATGCGCTGCCAGGCATCCGTGTCGTGCAGCCGGGCGGCCTGTGCGTCGAGCTCGTCCGGGGTGAGCGGGGGTGTTTCCATCGGCGCGACATCTCCGTACATTCCGGTCCTCGGTGATGAGGCGAATGTCCGTCGCGCGTGGGGATTGCTCCACCTGGGAGCAGCGTTCGGGTGTGGGGATCTGCCATTCGGGCCGTTGAGCCGCAGCCCGGCCGGCGACGGGGTAGGTCAGCGGCCGGGCCTTGCCCGGTAGGTGGTGGCGGGTGCCCCGGGACGTACACGGGACCCAGGAGGCGGGGCCTGATCAGGTGACGACGGGGAGCCCCGCGTCGCGCCAGGCCTGGAAGCCGCCGGCCAGGTCCGTGGCCCGGTGGAGCCCCAGCTGACGCAGGGAGGCGACGGCGAGGCTGGAGGCGTACCCCTCGTTGCAGATCACCACGATGCGCAGATCGTGACCCGTGGCCTCGGGAGCGCGATGGCTGCCCAAGGGATCGAGCCGCCACTCCAGCTCGTTGCGCTCGACGACCAGTGCACCCGGGATCAGGCCGTCCGCCTCCCGCAGCGCCGCGTACCGGATGTCGACCAGCAGCGCGCCTTCGGCCGCGGCGGCTGCCGCCTCCTGGGGGCCTACCCGTTCGTACCGGGCACGCACCCGTTCGAGGAGTTCGTCGATACCCGTGGGCTGCGCGGTGTTCCTGGTGCCGTCACTCACTGCCAGTCCTCCGGTCGCTCGGTCTGCTCCAGGCGGAGTACGGCGCCGGTGCGGCTGTAGCGCCGGATCTGAGGCAGGGGCGGGTAGTAGGCGTGCACCGATACGGCGTGCTCGTCCGGCGACTCGTTCAGCACCTCGTGGACGTGGTGACGCCCGAAGGCCCTGCCCTGACCGGTTTCCAGGCGCCGGGTCCTGTCGATGCCCTCGTCGAGTTCGAGGGTCTTCCAGCCGTCGCTCGGGAGCCGGGCGGCCAGGGAGTGCTCCCTCAGCGCGCCCGCGGCGACGGTGAACGCCCCCGTCGACTCGGCATGGTCGTGCCAGCCGGTGCCGGTACCGGGCGGCCAGCTGATCAGCCACGCCTCACTGCCGCCCGGGCCTTCGAGCCGGATCCAGGTACGTTCCCCGGGATCGAGGGGGAGCGAGGCGACCAGGGCACTGTCCTGTGCCGTCCTGCGGACGAAGTCCAGAAGTTCAGCCTCTGTAGGGGGCGTGGTGCCGACAGCCGAACCGGCCGCACCGGCCGCGCCGGCCGGAGGGCGCGACGAGGGCCGGGCGACATCGACCGCGGCAGCGGGGGCACCGGAGAAACGGGACGCCGCCGGAGCGGGTGCGACGGGTGCGGACGCGGGAGTGGAGGGAGAGGACACAGACATGGCTGTGGAGGGAGAGAACACAGAAGACACCGGGACCGTCCAGAGAAGTTCGCGTGGAGGCACGGCTGCCCGCGGAAGGGCGCGGCGTGCCGGGGAAGGCGAGTCAGCTGGACGGGCGACACACGCAGCCCGCATAGCGGACGAGGTCCATATGGACCCTCCGCCACAGGCGCACATCGGTGTCGGTCATGACCTGGAGTACACCACGCACGCCTGGGAGGGTCAATTGACGTCCGCGGTCCTGTCGGAGCCCGCGGGGGCGCGTGAGTCGTCACCGTCCGCGGTCTCAGCGCCGCCGCGCGCCGTGTCCGCCGCCGCGAACAGTTCGCCGGGACGCACTCCGCCGAAGGCGGCGACGAGGTGCCCGTCCGGCCTGACCAGCAGCACCGTGTGGGCGGTCGCTCCCGGATAGCTCTCGGTCACCAGCAGCTCCGCGCGGGCGGGGAGGGCCTCGACCGCGTCGACGAGACGCGGCATGACTCCAGCCGTCAGCCAGTGCCGCCTGTCCCACACCCCCGTGCCCGGTGCGACGAGGACCACCAGCATGTGCCCACGGTCCAGCCTGTCGCGCAGCCGGGACGTCTCCCCGTCCGTCGCGGTCACCCGCACATCGGCGACCGGCGCACCGGGAAGCGTGCCCACGGTGGCGTGCGCCTCGGTGGACCGGGGCGAGAGGGGGGAGTGCGCGTAGGACGGCGGTGCGCCCAGCGGACCGCAGCCCAGATGGCCGTCGGCGAGCAGCGTGTCGTGCCCGCGCGAGCTGCCTGGCACGAGGGCCCGCAGGCCCGCCCCGCCCCGCAGTATCGGCAGCGACTGGTCCGCGGCACGGAGACGGGACGCCACCGCCGCCCTGCGCTCGGCCTGGTAGCTGTCCAGCAGCGTTTCGGCGGCGCCGTGATGCCAGGCATGGGCCAGCTTCCAGGCCAGGTTCCCGGCGTCCCGCAGGCCCTCGTCCAGCCCCTGGGTGCCGAGCGCGCCCAGCAGATGGGCGGCGTCACCCGCGAGGAAGGCACGTTCCGAACGCCAGCTCCTGGCCAGGCGGTGGTGCAGTGTGTACACGCCCGTGTCCAGCAGGTCGTAGGCCGGGGTCTCGCCGCACCAGCCCTCGAGGGTGTCCCGGATCCGGGTGATCAGGGCGTCAGGGGTGACGAGTTCGCCGCGCGGCGGGAGGAGCCAGTCCAGCCGCCAGACGCCGTCCGGCAGCGGGCGCGCGGTGACTTCGGCGCCTCCGGAACGCCACGGCGGGGAGCGGTGCAGCACGGCCTCGCCCGGCCAGGGCAGTTCGGCACGGAGTGCGGCGACGGCGTGGCGCTCCACCGCCGTACGGCCGGGAAACCGGATGTCCAGGAGCTTGCGGACGGTCGAGCGCGCGCCGTCGCAGCCCACCAGAAAACTCCCGCGCCACCAGGTCGATCCGGGGCCCCTGGTGTGCACGGTGACCCCGTGCGGATCCTGCTCGAGGGTGTCGATCCTGCTGAACGGCACGATGGTGACGAGATCGTGCGCGCCGGCCGCGGCCCGGAGCCCGGCTGTCAGCGTGTGCTGGGGCAGATGTACGGGTGAGGGAAGCTGTACGGCCCCCTCCAGCTCGCCCAGCGGGACCGCCCGCACCAACTGCTTGCGCCGCACCGACCGCCAGCCGTTCCAGCGCAGACCCACGTCGTGGACCGCCGGGAAGCCGAGCCGTGCCACCAGTTCCGCCGTGTCCTCGCGCAGCACGACGGTCCGCGCGGGACGCGGCTCGTCCTTGCCCGGGCCTTCGTCGAGGAGCACGGAGGGAACGTCCTGGGCCGCCAGAGCGAGGGACAGGGCCAGTCCTACCGGCCCTTGCCCGACGACGATCACCGGGTCCACGGGGTGATCCCTCCGGCGCCGGTCGTCGAGGTCCAGGGAAGGGAGAGGGGAGCGGCGGGGGTCGTTCGGGGCGGGATCACAGAACGTATGCAACCCACTGTGGGTGCGTGCGTCAAGTGACCCGGGAACGTGGCGGGGGCCTGTGTAGATCGCGTAGACCCTAACCTCGATCTTTCGCGAGGGTCCGCCGACGAGTCGGTGGACCCTTTTGCTTTGCGGAGCTGATGGTGGGCAGGCCGGCGGCCCGGCTGTCGCGTCGGGTGGGCGCCGGGTTCCACTGCCCGGGGGCGGGTGATGTTGTCGTCGGGACGGGCGAAAGGTGCTGGTCAGCCGGGGGTGGGCAGGAGCGCGAGCCGTCCGAGGGCGGTGGTGATCTCGGCGGTCCAGGGCGAGTGCTGGGTGAGGCGGAGGATCCTGCGTCGGCCGGTGGTGATGAGCTGGGCGGCCGTGGAGAACAGGCGGAATCGCAGTCGGCGGGGTTCCCAGAGTCGGGCCTTGCCGGTGAGGGAGAGCATGGGCATCCAGGCCAGCAGGTCGAGGGCGATCTGGACGATCTCGAGCCAGACCTTGTCCTGGGCGGTGGTGTGGAGGGGCATGTTGCGCAGGCCGGTGGCCCGGGCGGCCCGAATCCGGTCCTCGGCCCGGGCTCGCAGCCGGTGACGGAGCTCGAGCTCGGCGATCGGCCGGTCAGGAGTATTGGTCGCGAAGCACGTGATTCGCATGCCGTCCGCGTCCGTGATCCTCAACTGGGCGCCAGGATGGGGCCGTTCCTTTCGGACAATCAGTCGCATGCCCTTGGGCCAGCCGTTGAGGAGTTTGCCGGTGAGCTCGGCGACCCAGGCCCCGTCACGGGCCTCACCGTCGCTCTCGACCGCCGGGGTCCAGGCTGAGGCGGGGACCTTCAGCACGTGTTCGTGGATTGCTTCGGTGATCACCATGCCGACCGAGTAGGACAGCCATCGGCCTCGCCTGGCGAGCCAGGACACGAAGTCGTGGGTGCCGCCCGCGGAGTCGGTGCGGATCAGAGTCTGTCGCCCTCGCCGGTAGTGCTTCGGCAGTTGTGCCAAAGCGAGTTGGGCGGTGTCGGCGTACGGACTTTCCTGGCTCTGGCAAGATTTTCGTAGGCGAAGATCATCTCGGTGGCACGGTCGGCCGGTCCGCATGGTGGGCAGCCT